>JBEVDW010000457.1:0-11476 GCA_040513115.1 Steroidobacteraceae bacterium
ACGGTCTTCTCCGAGAGACCGAGGCGTGCCGCAATCTGCGAGTTGTCGCAAGCGCGTGCGAGCAGGTCCAGGATTTCCAGCTGCCGTTGCGACAGGGAGCTGAATTCGACCCGCACGTTTTCACCAGGGCGCTCGCGCAGGAACTGCCTCACTTCTCCCAGCCAGCGCTCCCAACCAGGCTCGTGCGCCAGCAGCAGGTGATTGCGGCTCTCGATAGGCACGAACTTCGCGCCGGGAATGGACATCGCGAGCAGCCGGCCTTCTTCGAACGGCACACGCACATCGTGCACGCTATGCATGACGAGGGTGGGGCAGCGCACCGACCCGAGCAGGTCGAGCACGTCGATATAGTCGAACTCGCGCATGAAGCGCGCGGCATTCTCGGGTGAGGTGGATAGCCGCTCCATCTCGTTGAACCACGCGTGCTGTTCCGCCGTGCCGCCAGGAATGAACTGTGTCGTGAAGAACTGGCGGAACGACGCATCTTCCTTGCCCCAGCCCAGCTGCGCGAGCCGCCGCATCGTCTCGGCCTCTTCCCGCTGGTCTGTGGTGCTCGAGCGCACGAGGCGACCCCGTGCGTAGCCGCCGTGCAGAATCAAATGCGAGACCTGCTCGGGATGCCGAACGGCGTAGGCGATCGCGACCGCTGCGCCCTGCGATATCCCCAGCAATGCGAACTTCTCCGCGCCGGCCGCTTCGACGACTGTCTCCATGTCGTCGACCCAGCGTTCGAAATGCAGCTCGGACACCGTCCAGTCGGACAGACCGCAACCACGCTCGTCATAGCGCACGAATCGGCCGAGCTGCGACATGCCTTGCAGCAGATGACGCCACACCGGGCTCTGCCAATCGTGTTCCAGATGCGCTAGCCACGTGGCTGCCTTCACGATGACAGGCTGGCCTGTGCCGCTCATCGCATACGCCAGTCGCACACCGTCCTGACTGCGTGCGAACCGAATCTGCTGCCGTGCGCTCATCGCGTGCTCCCGGATTCCTTGCGCCCCACCGCCGGGACCTGCGTCCCGCCGCCAGTGTCCATCCGACGACGCCGTGCGTCCACTCGGGACGACGGTCCGCTGCTCCACCGCAGCGATGCACGGAAAAATGCCTGCCGGTTCACAACCAGTCGGGGATGATCATGCACAAGCGGTACACGCCAGGGGTGAAGGCAGAGAGTCGCGCCATTGTCATCGGGGGGAGCATGGCCGGCCTGCTGGCCGCTCGCATCTTGAGCGAGCACTACGCCGAGGTACTCCTCTTCGAACGGGATGAACTGCCCGATGGACCACTGCCGCGCAAAGGCACACCGCACGCCCTGCATGCGCATGGCCTGCTGGCGCGTGGCCGCGAGGTGCTCGAGAGCTTGTTTCCCGGCTACACGGCCAGCCTCGAGGCTCGCGCCGCGATCGTCGGCGACATTCACGCGGACGTTGCCTTGGAAGCAGCCGGGCGACGTTTCATCAACAGCTCGAGCGACGATCGGGGTCTCTGCTGCAGCCGCCTACTGATTGAAGACGAACTCCGACGACGTGTGCGCGCGTTACCGAACGTGTGCCTCCTCACCCAAGCGGAAGTCATCGAGCCCATCTACGACGGCGCATCGGAACGCGTCACGGGCGTAGTGGCCTTTTGGCGAACGCTGGGCTCGCAACGACGCTATGCAGCCGATCTCGTCATCGATGCAACCGGACGCGGCTCGCGCCTACCCACCTGGTTACGCCTGTGGGGCTACGAGCCACCGCATGAGGATCGCGTGACCGTAGGCTTCAGCTACATCACGGCCTATTACGAGCGCCGAGCGGAACACACGCCGCTCCTTGGCGTACTTGGAAGCGCGACTCCCGAAGCGCCGTTTCCCGGTATTGCGTTGGCACAGGAGCCAGTCGACAGCAAAGCGCGATGGGTGGTGACACTGGGCGCCTATGGCGGTGAACGACTGCAAGCGAGTGAGGACGGAATGCGCCAGCGCGCCCTGCGCATGGGAGTGCCGGAGCTCATCCGCATCACCCACGAAGCCAAGCTCATCGGCACGGTGTTGCGCTATGGCTTTCCGAGCAGCCAGCGCCGCCGATACGAGCGCATGCAAAGGTTTCCAAGCGGCCTTCTCGCCGTGGGGGATGCCATCGCCAGCTTCAACCCGGTTTACGGGCAAGGCATGACAGTGGCCGCATGCCAGGCGTTCGCACTACGCAAGGCACTGCGAGCGCCTGAGCGCAAATTAGCCAAGAGATTCTTCGCCGCCGCCGCGCGCATCATCGACACGCCGTGGCAGATTGCAGTGGGTGCGGATCTTGCGATCCCGTCAGTGGAAGGCGAACGGCCGTTCAGTGTGTCGTTCCGCAACCGGTATCTGCAGCGTGTATTCCTCGCCGCTTCGCGCGATGCGCGTGTGGCGCGAGCGTTTCGTCGCGTCACTCATCTGTTGGCGCCACCGGGTTCGCTGATGTGTCCGCGCGTGCTGCTGCGGGTCTGTTGGCAGAGCAGATCGGCACCGGAGCAGCACGTTCGAACGGCGGCGGTGGTCGCGCTGCAGAAGGTCGCTTGAGTTTCCGATTCGCAACCGACCAGCGTCCAGTTGAACCGACGATCGGCGCATGGCCAGCGCTCACTACTCAGCGTCTCACCCTGCTAGTCACTTTCTGGAACAACGATGACCATACCTTGCCGAGCACGGGTCATCAGTACGTGGTACGCGTTCACCAAATACTGCTGCCGTTCTGGCTTTCGGATGCTGCGCCAGTTCGTACCTGAGAACTCTTTGTGCTCCCAACCGGCAGGAGAGAAACCCAAGATCACCATCCCAGACAACTCCCACCCAGTCCAGCTCCAACCCCTGCACCTGAAACTCTGTCGCGACGTCTTCTAGGTAGTAGCTTGATCGAGTGTCATTCTTCTCTCCCAGAAACCAGTGGATAGGGTCGGCCTTCACTCGAACGTCTAGCGCGTGAGGCTTGAGGTCTTACCTGCGAGGTGCGGTTGTGTTCCCAGGGTTCGTCGATCACGTCGACAAGAAATCGAACTTGGACGTTTGGCTTCTCGAACCCAAGGCGCTACCTGCGTTCATCGAGCATGAACCGGTCCGCCTCGATCAATCACATGTGTCGCTGGCGGCCCATCATTTGTCGCGCTACATACGCACGAGTCAGGAATAGTCATGGCGCAGCACGTCATTGTCATCGACTACGAGAGTCAACAGACTCTCGACCTCGGGGTCCTGCATTGTTGGAGCATCGACCAAGGGGCACGCTCGCCTAACAAACCATGCGCAGCAAGGGCACTCTAGTTGAGTGGAATGACGACCGCGGATTCGGCTTCATCGAGCCTGCTGAAGGAGGGCCGCGAGTCTTTTGTCACGTGAAGGCATTCGCCGTGCGTGTGCGTCGACCGGCCGCGGGTGATCGCATCACATATGAAGTCGCCAAAGATGACCGCGGGAGAACAGCCGCCGTGCGGGTTCGTCCTCTCGGATTGGAAAACGCGAGCTATAAGCCGAAAGCGGCACCCAGACGAGAAGCGTCCTCGACTCCTTCGGCAAACTGGAGCGCGTGTGTCGGCGTGATCGCCTTCTTCATGTTCCTGCTGTTCTTGGTCGGCACCCATCGAGTCCCTTGGTTCGTGCCGCCCGCCTACTTGGGACTCAGTGTCGTCACGCTCTTTGCCTACGCATGGGACAAGAACGCCGCGATGACGCGAAGGTGGCGAACACGAGAGCAGACGTTGCACATGCTGGAGCTGTTCGGTGGATGGCCGGGCGCCTGGATTGCGCAGAAGACGTTGCGTCACAAATCGAGCAAGCTTTCGTTCCAGATCGAGTTCTGGCTGTGTGTAGTGGTGAATATCGCGGTTCTCACGTGGTACGCGGCCGGGCGGTCCTGAAATCAGGTCACGTCGCGCCACTCAGTCCGGCTGGACGGCGTAGCGCCGCCGACGACATCAGCGCTACGGTCGGCTACGAGGACGCTTCCTTCTTCCGTCGTATTTTCAAGCGGCGCACCGGGCTTAAACCGATCGCGTATCGGAAGTTGTTTATCCGGAGTTGCCATCCGGACGGAACGCCAATCGAATGTGACCGATTCTGACCGCGCCGATGCGCCACCGGCGTGGGACTCCTGGAGGAGCCTGCAATACCCATCTATCGGGGAAGCCAAAAGGGGACAGATTTGGACGGATTTATTTTTCTCGATTGGCGCGCTCGCTGATCCGATTCAAACACGAGCCGCCGGCATTCCAAAAAACACGCAACGAAGATGCCTGTTCGGATATACAGCCGGTCGCCGCCCGATGTACTATCAACCGTCGCACACGCTAGTGGGCCAGCCCGTGTTCCACGCGAAGTAATGAGGAAGTTGTCGGAGTGAAGCGGCGCCCGACGGTGCTGGAATACCGCCGAACGCCTAACCACAGCCAACCTGTCGTGAGGTATGACATGGCTACGAAGAAGTCTAAGCCACAAACCCGTTCGCGCCGAAATCTCCCGTCACACGCTGCGCCCGCGCCGAATCTCGAAGCGCTGCACGAACACATCGAACAAGAGCGAGCGCGCCTCATGGACGCCGAGGCCGTTCTCGATTGCGTCATTTATGCAATGGAAGAAGACGTCCGCATGGAAGCGCCCGGTCCGAGTTACTCGGACGTCGTTCGCATCGTCCGCGGCTTCATCCACTCGACGATCGATCAGCTCGACTCGGTCTACATCAAAGCGGCGATCGCCGCACCGAATTGTTCAGAAGGCATGATCGAAGAGTGCGGCGGAGTAAAGGAAACGCCGCCGGCATACGTGCACTAGCGAGCGCATATCGAAGGAGTGGCCCTCTCTGGGATGCCAGAGAGGACAAACGTATCTGCCAAAGGGAGTGATCATGGAAGCAGGCATTGTCACGTATAGAAGAGAGTTGAAGGGCTGGTCGCGCATCCCCGCGTGCGTCGCGGAGCCTCGTAAACCTTATGGATCGGGGAAGGGAAGAAACCCGGATACAGCGCACACGTTCGCGCTGGCCGACATGTCGAACACGCTCTTCGTGTCGCGTTATCACGTCCAGTTGCCAGATAAGAAGGAGATCGAAGAGTTTCTACAGAAGGCGGCCAAAGAGTTGCGTGAGGGCTGAGGCCGTCGAAGACTTGGAGTCACACCAACGGCGACACCTCAGGACACGCATCGATCGGCAATGCAACGATATATCCCAGTCGCGGTTTATAGATAACGTGTCACGAAATTGGGTCGCTCGCGCTTCTTGCGGTAGTACCACACGCAGAGCGGGGCCATGACCACCAGCAGACCCACCCAGATGAGATACGTCTCGAGCAGGCCTACCTTCGTGCGCAGGATCGCCTGTGCAATGCCGAGCACGTAGAAATGCACGACATAGAAGAAGAACGGCACGCGACCGAAGATTTCCAGTGGACGCAGCAGGGGCGGAACGCCATTGCGCGTGAGCAGCGCAAGCAGCGGCAACGTCAGGAAGATGCACGTGAACGACCAGGTGAGGAATGGCAGATCGGGTGGATATTTGGCAAAGGACAGAAACTCCAGACTCGCGACGTGTGCATACGGGTACGCGTTGCCGTAGTCGCCGGTAAGACGCACCAGCAGGAATGCACCGAAGCTCGTTGCTGCGAGTGCGAACCAGAACCGTATCGGGTGCGCACGCGTGATGGCGTCGCGGCCAGCAACGAACCCGAGCAACAAGATCGCAGTCCAGGGAATCACCGGATACAACGAGCGGAAAGCGCCGCTTCGCACGGGCTCGTAGAGAACGCCGCGTACGACCAACGGCAAGGCGGACACATCCAGCAACGGATGCAAGATCAGCACTGCAAGAGCGATTGGCAACAGTACCCGGCTCGGAACATGGCGCAGCAGCGCGACCGCAATGATGGCAACGCCGATGCTGGTCAATACCATGAATGAGTAGAAGCCCATCAGCGCCCGGGGCAGCCCCATGATCAGTGTGTCCACCGCGATGAGCACCAACCCGCGAGTGATCAGCCGCCGAGTGATGTCTGCAGCGGGAACCCCGCGCTGCGCCCGCAAATGGGTCGTGAGCGCAACCATGAAGCCTGCCATGAAGAAGAAGGCCGGTGCGACCGGCACACCCGTGAAGCGCGTCAAAAACTGGAAGAGGTCAGTGGTGGGAAGCCCATCCGCGCGGGACAACTCTTCGGGCCCTCGTCCCGCGTTGAACATGAGGGATGCGTGGTCCAATGCCATGTGGACGATCAGCAAGCCGCGGAAGAGATCGACAAAGGGTCGTCGTTCGCTCGCTGATGGAAGCACCCGGGACAGATGATCGGCAACGGCAGTGGACAGATTGCGGGTCATGATGGCTCCTGCAGGAGCCGCCATTGGGCGATGACCCTGGCTCGAGCACAACGGGACCGCAGTCCCGATCCGGCTGCATTCAGGCGAACGCTGTTTGCCTACGCGTGGGACAAGAACTCCGCGATGACGCGAAGGTGGAGAACACAAGAGCAGACATTGCACATGCTTGAGCAGTTCGGTGGATGGCCGGGCGCCTGGATTGCGCAGAAGACGTTGCGCCACAAATCGAGCAAGCTTTCGTTCCAGATTGAAATCTGGCTGTGTGTAGTGGTGAATATCGCCGTTCTCACGTGGTACGCGGCCGGGCAGTCTGGGGGAAATTGAACAACACAATCTTGAAGCCTGGATTCCCTCGCGGCAGTACACTAACCGGCAACGCCGCCTCGGAGAATGGGTGCATGCACTTCCAGTACAACGGGTTGTGGGGCTTGATTGTATTGGTCGCTGCCATCTGGGCCATCGTCAACATCATCCAAAGCGGCGCGAGCACGCAGGCAAAAGTGCTCTGGACATTGCTGGTTGTTCTGCTACCCGTGATCGGATTCATCGTTTGGTACTTCGCGGGTCCGAAGACTCAGCGTTAGCGTGTACGGATGGAAACGCGTCCCTATTTCGTCTTCGGCGATCTGCTCACGAATCTGCTCGCGGGCGCGCTCGTCGGCGCTGTGTGTGCGCTGATCTTCGATATCTCTCGGAACATGTGGCTTGCCATGCTGATCGGTATGCCGGTGGGCATGCTCGCGGCGCTGCCCATCGCTGTCCTGCTGGGCGCGCTGTTCGGCGCGATGGAAGTGATGTTGCCCGTCATGATTACGGCGATGATCGTCAGCATGATCGTGCCGATGATGGCCGCGATGGGGCACGTGAGCGTGCTTGCTGCGGTGGAACTCGGTGCCGGTCTCGCGGTAATTACTCTCGCTGGGTGTTACGTCGCGAATGCAATCCTACGCAGGAAGACATCTCCATGGATCTCGTAACGCGCGACAAGTGGAACCGCGCAGCGAAGGGCTTCGATGTGATGGCGGCCTTCGGACCCGAGAAGCGTTGGGCACCATACAAGCGAGCGCTGTTCGAGAAGATGGGCCACGGCAGGATACTGTTTCTCGCGATTGGTACGGGGCTGGACATTCAATTCTTTCCGCCCAAACGCAACATCGTCGGAATCGACATCAGCGACCGCATGCTGGAGCAGGCGCAACTACGCGCTCGGGCCTACGATGGGATGCTTGAACTACGCCAAGCCGACGTGCATGAACTGCCGTTCGCGAGCGAAGCTTTCGATCAGATCTTCACGTCGTGCACGTTCTGCTCGGTACCAGAACCCGTCGCCGGTTTGCGCGCTCTGCATCGTGTATTGAAGAGCGATGGCGAGTTGCACATGTTCGAACACACCGGCAGCCGCTACTTCCCGTTCAATCTCATGATGGACATGATGACGCCGCTGTCGCGCAAGCTCGGTCCAGACTTGAATCGCCCCACAGTCGAAAACGTCATGGCCGCAGGCTTCCGGCTCACCGACGTGAGGCACGTCTATCTGGATGTCGTGAAGATGATTTCTGCGCGGAAGTAGCATGGTGCTTATCGCGCCGGGACTTCGCGCTACGGTCGTCATGCTCACGGAGTTTTGACGACGTACCCTCGATCTCGCAGCTGTGCGAGTCTGCCGGTGGGACTCAGAACTTCATCCATCGGCAGGACGGCCAGTGTCACGTCATTGCGTGCCAGAGCGGACTCGGCGGTTGCCATCCACTTATCGAACGCGAGGGTGCGAACTTTGTCGATCTCCTCCTTGAGGCGCGGCAGCTGCGCCAGTGCGTCGAGACACACGGTCTGCTGAGTGGAAGATTGCAGGCGCTGGAGGGTTTCAATATCGCCGACTGCCCATGCGCTTGCTCGCTGCTTCATGGGTTCCAGGTCTGTTTCGATGCGGTCGAGCGTTGCCGTGAAGCAGTTGAGATCGCGCTCGGGTGACGATTCAGTGAAGTCTCTGATGAGTCCGCGCGGGTCCTTCACTTTCACCTCGATGCGCGGCTCCTTGATCGGAACGTCATGCTTGCGCGCGAGCTTGCGGATCACGGGCCAGATGGCATCCTGGCGCTGCTCGAGTCCGGATCTCTCGAGTGCCTCTGAGTAAAGCTTGAAGCCGGCCAGTAGCGGTCGCCATTTCTCCACGCCATCGTCGTTACCGATGTACAGCGCCTTGAGCCTGGACCACCGTGCGTACAGCTCTGGTTCCAGCACGTCCTTCAGCTGTGCACCGTCGGGGTTCTGCCGGGCGCGAAGCGCCGCCGGCAGCAGACGTATGCTGCGGAAGAATCCGATGTCCGGGTCAATGGATTCCTGCGCAATGATCTCTTGCGCCTGCTCGATCACTCTCTCCGCTTCGCGTGACCGCCAGGTCATCTTGCGCGGCAGCGGCGACAGCGTGCCGAGCACCCACATGACGTGGTCACCTTTCGAGACCTTCCACAGTGATGGTCCCGGCTGCTCACCGCTGACCACCACTTCGTCGATGGGCTCGGCAACAGGTGCGTGTGTTGGGGGAGCGGCGCGGTCGGGGATGACCTCTTGCCGAGGCATCTCGGCAGGCGTCTGATCGTCGGCCAACGCGGACACAGCGCAGGAAAGTAGAAACCAGAGTGCGCCAGCCGCCAGTTGTTTGATCAAGGGCAGAGACCTCCGGCATGTACGTCGCAATCCTGCCGTCGACTGGAATCACGATTCAGACGGGAGTGTTATGAGATATCGTTGGCGGCATATTTTCAGCCGGCACAGCATTAATGGGGACACACCAAACAGCGGCTCAAAACATATCCGTTGCGATCCAAGTGATTCTGCAACTTTTCCAGCGCTTGGTCGCTGCGTATCGATGGATCTCATTTCAGCCCCAAGACACGGTGCAACATGCGTCCGATTGCGTCAGCCGAAGCCCGGGAACCGGCCACGATGAGGGATGGCGTTATCGCTGTGCACATACGCGAGCTGGCGCAACTGTTCGATTCCATGGATCCATGTCCGTTCTACGAACGCGATCTCGACGCCGACGCTGAGGACTACATAGTAGGAAGTGCCCGCGAGCTTCCGAAAGGTGCGGTGAGCGCAATTCTCGTCCATCTCGGCCAGCGGAGCGATCAGGACGAGCAAGGCATTCTCGAGCGGGCGATCCATGGACACTTCAGTCGCAAGGCACAGTTAACGTCGCGCGAACTTCACGAACTGCTACGACGCGGCTGGATCAGCCTTGCAATTGGTTTAGTCTTCTTCGCGACGCTACTCGTCGCGAGCGAAGCTGTCGTCCGGCGCATGGAAGCTGGACCGTTCGCGACCGTGCTGCGCGAGAGCTTGGTGATCGGCGGGTGGGTCGCGATGTGGAGGCCGCTCGAGATCTTTTTGTACGATTGGTGGCCAGTCGCCGGCCGGCGAAGGCTCTTCGCTGCATTGAGCCAAGTGCCAGTGCTTCTGGAGAAGTCGCGACCCTAGCTGTGCGCAACTGCGTATGCTGTTACGCAAGGGCGATCATGACCTCGAAAGACAAGAAAAGCCGCAACGCTGCACAAAATGTCGCCGCCCTGAGCTGGACGCTGCCCAACGAAGAGTTCTCTGCTATCGACGCTGCCTCGTCAGCCTGGAAATAGTTGAGTTGGCGGCTTTGGGATCAGCTCGTCGTGCGGCTATCAGCGCGATCGGGTCCACCTGCGACGATGCTTCCCGATCGAGCGCGATCCAGCTCCGTTAGCAACTGGCCGGCTGTGTTCGCGAATTGCACTCGATACTCCGCAGGGATGGGGAGAGCCTCAGGCAGCGGGACCGTCCGAGGATTCTTTTGTACGCCATTGACCCGATATTCGTAGTGCAGATGTGGGCCGGTGGCTGCGCCGCTGCTGCCCACATAGCCGATCACGGCGCCTTGACGAACCCGCTTGCCCTTGCGCATCGAGGCAGCAAAGCGGGACATGTGGCCATAGAGAGTTGAAACACCGCCATCGTGTTCGATGATGACTACGCGGCCATAACCGCCCTGAACACCGGCAAAGTCGATGCGGCCATCGCCGGCGGCCTTGATTATGGTTCCCGTGGGCGCCGCGTAATCCACGCCCTTGTGTGCGCGGATCGTGTTCAGAATGGGATGACGGCGGGACGGATTGAACTCCGAACTTACGCGAGTGAAGTCGAGCGGTGCACGTAGAAAGTGACGGCGCATGCTACGGCCGTCTGGAGCGAAATAGTCGGCGATCTTGCCGTCCGCCGACTCGAAGCGCACGGCCCGATGGAGCTTGCCGGCGTTCATGAAGTCAGCCGCCAGAATCTTGCCGTCGCCTAGGAGCTTTCCATCGCGGTACTTCTGCTCATAGAGCACCGTGAACTGGTCCCCGGCCTGAATGTCGAGCGCAAAGTCGATGTCCCACACGAACACTTCATTGGCCAGCCTTAGAATTAGTTCAGGGCTCAGGCCGGCGGCGCGGGCCGCTACGAACAACGATGAATCGATCTTGCCATGTGCTTGTGCCGTCCGAATCTCAAGTGGAGTTTCGATGACTTTGGCCGAGAAGCCGGCGTCAGCCCTCATGACAGAGAGAACTTGGGTGTCGCTGATGCGCCGCTTCAAGGCGCGCACAATGCCGTTCTCGTGTACGAGGGTGATCATGTCGCCTGGCCGCAGCCTATCAAGGCTCTCGCGTGCATCAGGCAGGTTTCTGATGTCCCGCAAATCTCCCAAGCTCAGACCCAAACGCCGGAAGATCCGGTCCATCGTGTCGTTCCGACGCACGACGAACTCAATCGTATGGCCCAGCACTGGATCTGGTTCCGCGGCTTGAACTTGAACCGCAGGTGCAACTCTTGCCACCGAAGAAGCTGCTGGCCGCAGCGATTCCACGGCCGTCTGCGGCGTGCTGAGGGTGTCGATGAGCTTATAAGCCAAAACGCCGCCAAACAGCGGTAATGCAAGACCCGAGACAAGCCAGCCCGCGTGATTCAGGTTGCCGACTCGCTCGATAGCCGGCTTGTAGTCCAGCGCGATCGGCACTTCTTGTCTCATGTCAGTGGGTCCGATTGTGACGTGAGGGGCTCTGGCTCTTGAGTCGTGGGAGTCGACATCGGGCTAACTGCTTTCTCAGCCTTCTTGTTCCGTGCCTTAGTGGCGAACGCCATAGCCCA
>JBEVDW010000458.1:0-12877 GCA_040513115.1 Steroidobacteraceae bacterium
TATTCGATCGCCATGGGCTCGCGATTCATTTCATGGCGCATCCGATCCTGCGAGTGCGTCGCGACGGCCGAGGCGGTCTGCGTGGACTCGCAGCGCCCACGGCCGCCGATGGAGCAGCGGAATCCTGGCAGCACATCGAGGTGGATTGCGTCGGCGATACGCAGCTCATCGCGAAACTGCAACACGAAATCACCGCCGCACTGGACGATGTGCGCGCGGCCTATCGCGATTGGAAACGGATGCGTCAGCGAGCGCTCGCACTCGCGGATGAGCTCGATTCGAGCCCGCCGCCGGTCGCGAAGAGTGAAGCTCAGGAGAGCGCCACCCTGTTGCGCTGGCTGGAGAACAACCACTTCACCTTTCTCGGGTACTGCGAATACCGGTTACACCGCGGCCGAGGTGCCGATGAGCTGGAGCCTGTACCGGGCACGGCATTGGGCATCCTGCGTCGCCGCGCACGGCGCGAAACCTTGCACGGCGACATGCAGCTGCACGCCCGCGCCGTCGAGGCCATCTTCATCACGAAAGCGAGCGAGGTCGCTTCGGTCCATCGTGCCTCGTACCTGGATCACATCGGTGTGAAGGCGTTCGATCGGCGTGGCCGTGTGATCGGCGAGCGCCGCTTTGTCGGCCTGTTTACTACGACGGTCTACAGCCGCAGCCCCCGGGACGTCCCGCTGCTACGCCACAAGATTCAGCGCGTGATCGATCACTTCGGCCTCGCGCCGAATACTCACGACGCGAAAGCGGTACTGCATGCACTGGAGAGCTACCCGCGCGACGAGCTCTTTCATGTCTCTACGGCCGAGCTGATTCGCATCGTCCGTGGCTGGGTGAATTTGTATGAGCGCCGCCGGGTGCGGCTGTTCCTGCGTCACGATCCTATCGGTCGCTTCTACTCCTGCCTGATCTTCGTGCCTCGCGATCGGTACAACACGCAGGTACGCGAACGAATCGAGCACATCGTCCGGCGCGAGTTGCACGCGAGCGAGGTCGAAGCCCAGGTTCAGCTCTCGGAGTCGACACTGGCGCGTCTGCACATCGTGGCTCGCGCCGAGGCGTGGAATGCGCGGCCGGATGCGGAAGGGCTCGAACTTCTCATTGCCGAGGCAACGCGCACATGGGACGACCGGATGCACAGCGCGGCGATTGCCCGCTTCGGTGAAAACTCCGGCGACACCCTTGCAACGCGGTACGACAATGCGTTCCCCGCCGCCTATGAAGAGGACGTGTCACCCGAGGATGCGCTCGCGGACATCGAACAGCTCGAACGCGTGCGTGTCGATCCCGACACATTCCCGTTGCGATTGGTTGCAGGTCAGGGCGGCAACTTGCATTTGCGGCTGTTCCGATCGGCGGCGCCGATCACGTTATCGGACGCGCTGCCGGTTCTCGAGAACATGGGCTTCACCGTGTTGAGCGAGCGGCCCTATCGCATTGCCATCAGCGGTGCCCGCCTCATCTGGCTGCAGGATTTCGAGATGCAGCCGCGCGAGCCGAGCACTGCGTTGAGCAGCCCGGGCTCTCGTCGCAAACCGATGGTCGCGACGCAACTGGATGAGGCGTTTGCCTTGCGATTCATGGAGGCCTTCGCGCAGATCTGGCGTGGAGCTGTCGAGAACGACGGTTTCAATCGCCTCATCCTCGTGGCGCAGCTGAGCTGGCGCGAAGCCATGGTGTTGCGTGCGTATTGCCGTTATCTGCTACAGACCGGCATCGCGTTCAGCCAGCCGTACATGGAACAAGTACTGGCGTCGAACGCGAAGATTGCCTTGCTCCTCTGGCAACTGTTCAACGCGCAGTTCAATCCAACGCTGGAGGCGCGTCAGCGCAAGCGAGAGCACGAACGCATCGCGACCAAGCTGCAGAAGGCATTGGATGGCGTCAGCAGTCTGGACGAAGACCGCATCCTGCGGCGCTTCGCGAACGCGATCCAGTCGACCGTGCGCACCAACTCTTTCCAGGTGAAGGCGGCAGGCGAGCCCAAGTCGTACCTGGCCATCAAGTTCGATGCTCGCCGCATGCTCGAGCTGCCGCAGCCGCGGCCGTTCGCCGAGATCTTCGTGTATTCCCCGCGCGTGGAAGGCGTGCATCTGCGCATGGGCAAGGTGGCTCGTGGCGGCATTCGCTGGTCGGATCGGCGCGAGGACTTCCGCACGGAAGTGCTCGGGCTCATGAAGGCGCAGAACGTGAAGAACACGCTGATCGTGCCGGTCGGCGCGAAAGGCGGCTTCGTCGTCAAGCGCCTGCCGCAACAGGCGAGTCGCGAAGACGTGCAGCGCGAGGTGGTCGCGTGCTATCGCAGCTTCATCTCGGGACTGCTCGATCTCACGGACAACCTGGTGAAGGACCGCATTGAGCCGCCAGCCAACGTCGTGCGGCTCGATGGCGACGACCCGTATCTCGTCGTTGCAGCAGACAAAGGCACCGCCACGTTCTCCGACATCGCCAATCGAGTCGCAGCCGACTACGGGTTCTGGCTCGGCGATGCCTTTGCGTCGGGCGGATCGGCGGGTTACGACCACAAGAAAATCGGCATCACTGCACGAGGCGCCTGGGAATGCGTCAAGCGGCACTTCCGCGAGCTGGGCACCGACATTCAACGACAGGACTTTACGGTCATCGGCATCGGCGACATGTCGGGCGATGTGTTCGGCAACGGGATGCTCCTCTCCGAGCACACGCGCCTGTTGGCCGCGTTCGATCATCGACACATTTTCCTGGATCCGAATCCCGCTGCAGCGCGCAGCTTCAACGAGCGGAAACGCTTGTTCGCTCTGCCGCGGTCCAGTTGGGATGACTATGACCGCAAGGTCATTTCTGCCGGCGGCGGTGTATTCGCGCGCACGCTCAAATCGATCCGGCTCGCGCCGCAGGCTCAGGCCCTGCTCGGATTGTCGAGCAACGAGGCCACGCCGCCGGAAGTGATTCGCGCCATCCTGCGCCTGCCCGCCGATGTGCTCTGGAATGGCGGTATCGGCACGTACGTGAAAGCGAGCCACGAATCGCATGCAGAGGTCGGCGATCGCGCGAACGAAGCTGTGCGCGTCAACGGCAACGAGCTGCGCTGCAAGGTGGTGGGCGAAGGCGGCAACCTCGGCCTGTCGCAGCGCGGGCGCATCGAATACGCCATGCACGGCGGCCGGCTTAACACCGATTTCGTCGACAACTCCGCCGGCGTGGACTGCTCCGACCACGAAGTGAACATCAAGATCATGCTGAACGTGGCTTGCGATCGCGGCCTCACGCGCGCCCAGCGCGATCGTTTGCTGGCCACGATGACCGATGATGTGGCTGCGCTCGTTCTGCGCGACAACTACTTGCAGAGCCAGGCGCTCTCCGTGACGCAGATGCGCGCAGCCGAAGACTTCGAAGATCACGTGCATCTGATTCGGTCTCTGGAGCTCGGCGGCACGCTGGACCGGGCACTCGAGTTCCTGCCCGACGCTGAAGCGACTGCCGAGCGCGCGAAGTCACGACAGGGACTGACGCGCCCGGAGCTCGCGATTCTGCTCGCCTACGCCAAGATGGGGTTGTACGGGAGCTTGATCGAATCGGACGTGCCCGAGGACTCCTATTTGAGTCATGAACTGGAGCGATACTTTCCGCCTCAACTCACGACGCGGTATCGCCGGTTGCTACCCAAGCATCGGCTGCGGCGCGAGATCATCGCGACGGCCACCACCAACAGCCTGGTCAATCGCATGGGCCCCGCGTTCGCGCGCCGCGTGCAGGAAGACACGGGCGCCGGTGCCGCCACCGTCGCCCGTGCGTACACGATCGCGCGTGAAATGTTTGACATCCGGGCTGTGTGGACGCGAGTCGAACAACTGGACGACAAAGTCGCTGCAGCCCGGCAATACGAGATGCTGCGCGAAACCACCGATCTGCTGGAGTTTTGTACGTACTGGCTGATCCGGCGGCACGCGCGAACCCTCGCCATCGAAGCCCAGGTGTCGCGTCTGCAACCACAGCTCACGCAGCTGGCGGATGCGCTGCCACGAGTGCTCACGGGCCTGGATCGCGAGCGCCGCGAGGTCGCGCTCGAACGCTATCGGAGTGCGCAGATACCGGAAGCGTTGAGCCTGCGTGTTGCCGCGCTGAAAGTCCTGCACGCAGGTCCCGACCTGGTTGAGCTTGCGACGCACGTGAAAAGGCCGATCGTCGATGTGGCCAGCGTGTACTTCGAATTGGGCAGCGCGCTGTCGCTGGATTGGCTACGAACCGAGATCGAGTCACTGCCCATCGCTGGCCACTGGCAGGGCGTTGCGCGCGCCAGTTTGCGGGACGAGATCTACAGCTTGCAGCGCACGCTCTGTCAGCAGGCACTCGCAAAGCGCGGCGTGCGCAATACCGTGCAGGCCTGGCTGCAGCAACGGGGCACATCGATTGCTTATGTGCAACAGACGATGGCGGATCTGCGCAAGCTGGCGCAGCGGGACTTCGCAGCCTTGTCGGTGGCGCTGCAGTCGGTCCGGAGGGTGACGGAGGGGAATGGATGATGTAATGGGGACATTCCTCATTTCCAAAGCGTGGCCTGGAAATGGGGACATTCCTCATTTCCAAAGCGAAATGAGGAATGTCCCCATTTCTCATTTCTGTCCTAAACTCCCCTCCCCTTTCACACCGCCCGCTCACTGCCCATGCCCGGAAAACTCGTTCTCGTCCGTCACGGACAAAGCACCTGGAACCTGGAAAACCTGTTCACCGGTTGGGTGGACGTGGACCTCACCGATCTCGGCCGCAAGGAGGCGCGGGATGCGGGCGATCTGCTCAAGGCCGAGGGTTATCAGTTCGATCTTGCGTTCACGTCGGTGCTCAAGCGGGCGATTCGCACGCTGTGGATCGTGCTGGACCAGATGGACTTGATGTGGCTGCCCGTCGAGCGCAGCTGGCAATTGAACGAGCGTCACTACGGCGCGCTACAGGGATTGAACAAGCAGCAAACGGTGGAGAAGCACGGCGCCGACCAAGTGAAGATCTGGCGGCGCAGCTACGACATCCCGCCTCCGCCGCTTGCGCTCGACGATCAGCGCCATCCGCGCTTCGATCGCCGCTATGCCGCCCTCAAACCCGAGGAGCTGCCGGCGACGGAATCGCTAAAAGAAACCCTTGCGCGCGTGAAGCCGTATTGGGAATCACGTCTCGCCCCGGCATTACTGGCCGACAAGAACGTGCTGATCGTCGCTCACGGCAACAGCCTGCGCGCCTTGGTGAAGATGCTCGACGGCATGTCGGATGCGGAGATCGTCGAGTTCAATATTCCAACGGGCGTGCCGATTGCCTACGACCTCGACAAGCGCCTACAACCGAAGGCTCCACGAAAATTCTTGGGTGATCCGGAAGCGATCAAGGCCGCCGCAGAGGCGGTGGCGAAGCAGACTGAGCAGAAGAAGTGATGCCGGCCGGCAAGGCATTCACTGCCGTCCATAAATCGCGAATGTAGTTGAATATCCAGCGCGCGGAGTCCAGCCGCGCGCTGGCCTTGTCGTCCTCGCGACCGAGATAGTGTTGGAGCAATTGCTCGCACTGATCGGCGTCGTAGCCGTGATAGCAGCAGATCCCCGCGAGATCGAAGTAGGGATCGCCCACGCCGGCGTACTCCCAATCGAGCAGCCGCACGCTGCCGTCGTCCATGAGATTGAGATGGTGCACGTCGTTGTGACACAGCCGTGGCCGTAACTCCTCGCGTAGTTCCTTGCCGATGACCTGAGCCGCGGCACGTTGTTCGGCCGGTCCCGCAAGCGAGACCTGTCCTGCGCGATTCAATGTGGCCCAGTAGTGCTCGACCACGGTCAATGCATCAACGCGCTTGATGCCATCGGCTATGGAGATGGCATGCACGTCGCGCATCAACGCGGCGAGCCGTGCAATGCCGGCCGTGCTGCGGGCGTATTCGACCGACCATGGCGTGCCCGGCAGAAGCTCAGTGATGAGCAGATGCGCTTCGGGGTCGCATCTCAGCACACGGGGTCCGACTCCCGCCTGCGCTGCAATCTGCAGCACACGCTCTTCACTGTAGCGATCGACACCCAACGCTTCGGCATTAGGGCTATTGAACCGCACGACGACGGCTTTCTGTGTCGTGCGCGCAATCCAGTTCTCGTTCGTCAGGCCCTGCTCGATGCGCTCGACGCTGCGGATGGCTCGCCCCTCGACTCCCAGGACATCGGCCGCGAGTGCGCGCACGCGGTCTTCGGCCGCATTCATCCCGGAGCCGTCCCGAGCGCCGGTGTGGACGCCCGCCAGACGAAGTAGCCGCGGATCACGATGACCACGTAGATCAGAAACAACATCGCAAAAGCCAGCAGCTGTTGGTTGAAATAGAGCAATGCACCCGCGCTATCCACGACAATCCAGTACAACCAGTTCTCGATGACCCGGCGCGCGACCATGAAGGTGGTGAGCACGCTACCCCATGTAACGAACGAATCCAGATAGGGATCCACCGCTTGCGTGCGCGATTCGAGCAACCAGCCGTTCAGCACCGTGGCAATGAACACCGCACCAATGGCGCAGGTGTGTTGCGACCACGACCATCGAACGATGCGTACCTCGCCTTGCTCATCCTTGCCGGTGCGCCACTGCCAGTAACCGTACACCGCCATGATCAAGTAGAACACGTTGAGTGCGATCTGCATGTACAAGCCCGCGCGTGCAACCGGTACGAGACTGATGCTCGTACTCACGAACGCGCATATCCAACACAAGATGTCGCGGCGTACCGCCAGCAGCAGGTAGGCGAGCCCGAATAGCACCGCGGCCGCCTCCCAGGGCGAGGTTGCAGCCAGTTGTTCGATGAGTCGCGACACTAGCTACCGCCCAGCACCTTGAGCACGAACACGCGCTTGCCCTGCTCGCCGAACGTCGTGCCGATCTCCTTCGACAGCACCTCGAACACGCGCGCGTGCTCGCCGGAGATCTGCGTACTGAGTGCGTTGGTCTGCACCTGCAGCTCGGGATACGTATTGAGCCGCTCGATGAAGCTCTTGATGGGCGGGACGTAATCCGGATCGAGCGGATACAGACTGATGTCAACCGCGATGCGCATGGGTGTTTCCTGAATCGTTGAGTTGCTGAAAGATGCCCCCGACGCCGACCCGATATTCGTAGTTGCGGTGAAACGGCAGCACGACACAGGTCGGGCGCGTGCTGACCGTGCTCACTCGAATGCGCTGCGACAGCCGCCGCAAGTAGCGCAGATAGGCCTCGTCGAGGACAGGTGTCATTCTCCGAATCTCCATTCCGCCGTCATGCCGATGACGCGCGGGTCGCCGCGTTGGGTGAAGAGCGTGGGCGTGTCGCCGAGCGGATCGTTCACGAAGTAGAACCCGCGCACGGCGTAATTCTTGTCGAATGCGTTACGCACCCAGCCATATACGCTCCAGCTGCGCGCTTCGTAACCCGCCTTGAGGTGCGTGAGCGTGTAAGCCTGTGAGCGTTGGTTGTGATCGTAATCGAAGTAGAAGCTGTCGAGCGCGGACCAATCGACGCGTGCCATCCATCCCGTCGGATGGCGGTAAGTGGCGCTGATCGCTGCCTGGTACTCGGGCGCATGTGCCTGTGCACGGGCGGGGAATGCATTACCCCCGTCGTCGAGGAATCCCGAAACTTCCGTGTGTAGCAACCCGAGGCTTGCGGCCAGCTCGAGCTCCGGCGCGACTTGCCAGTGCACGCTGCTCTCGAGACCGTAGTTGTGGCCTTTCGCCGCGTTGTCCGTGATGAAGATGTAGCTGTTCGGGTCGTTCACGTCCGACTGGCTGCCCGTGCGGATCTGCACGTCACGACGTTCCATATAGAACGCGGCGCTATCGAACACCACCTTGCCGTCGAACGCACTGCCCTTGGCGCCCAGCTCGTAGCTCCAGAGCTTTTCGGGTTGAAAGCGCGGTTGCACGTCGTACGCGAGGCCGAGATTGAAACCGCCGGCCTTGTAGCCTCTCGACACGCTGCCGTAGAGCATCAGCTCCGGAGTGTAGTGATAGCTGATTGTTCCGTTGCCGCCCCACATGCGATCGCGCTCGCTATCGCGAATGGCACCGTTGTCCGCGCCGTGATCGAGCGCGCTATCGCGATAATGGGCATCACGCTGTTCGCCGCGCACACCCAATTGCCACGACCACTGCTCAGTCCATGCGCCGTCGAGCTGGCCGAAGAGGGCGACGTTGGTAGCGCGATAACGACTCTGCAGCCGATCGTCGACGGTGAAGGCAAACTCCGGGATGCCGATATCGAATGCGCCGACGCTGAGCTCATCGAGCCGTTCGCGTGTGCGGAAGCCGTAGACGCCGACGAGCCAGCCCAGTGTGTCGACACTTCCCGGGTCGGGCGAGCTTAGACGCAGCTCCAAGCTGCGATTCTCGATATCACGATCCGCGCGATAGTAGAAGTCATAGATGTTCGGCGCCCAGTACTGCGCATTGCCCCAATCGCCGTCGAAGCTGTTCACGTTGTCGAAATCCGCGAGCGTCGCGATCGCCGTCACGGTGGCCGGCGCCCAATCAGAGCTGACGAGCTTCATGGAGCCGCCATTGACCCGCTGTGAATCCTTGCCTGGCTTGTCGGCTTCAGAATGCCACGAGTTGTCGTTGGACCAGGCGTCGTAGCCGTTGTCGAGGTTTGCGTGCAGGAAGGTGGTGTCGACGCGAGTACCTGCAGATGGCTGCCAACGCCATTTCGCACGCGCGGTCAGCTCGTCGCGATCATTGGTATCGTCGCGGCCCAGGAAATCATCATCGCGAAAGCCATCGCTGCGATATTGCTGGACGGCAACCCGCCATGCGGAGCTCAGGCTCTCCACCGGAGCACTCGCCATGACGCCCAACGAGCGCGTGTCGTAGTCGGCCACACTCCCCGTCGCGCTCATCGTGAAGGCATCCGCGGGATCGGCTGTGCGCACGGCAATCAGGCCGGCGAGCGCATTGGCGCCATATCGCGTGCCTTGCGGGCCGCGCAGCACTTCGATCTGTTGCACATCGAACAGCGTGGCGGCCATGCCTAAGCCACTGAAATCGATGTCGTCGATCAAGAACCCCACCGACGGGTTGGGCGCGCCCTGGTACTGCTCGCGCTCGCCGATGCCGCGGATCTGAAAATAGCGCGGTCGTGAGGTGCCGGCTGCCCAGTTGAGGTTCGGCGTGAGACTGAGAACGTCCTGGAAATGCTGCTGGCCCACGGCATGTAAGGTATCAGCCGTAAGTACCGTGGCGCTCAGGGGCGCGCTCTGCAGCGGCTGCGCGCGCAAGGTTGCGGTGACGATCACCTCTTCCAGGCGCTCCGTGGGTTTGTCGGCAGCCGCATGGGCGTGTGCCGTCCCGAGCAGCATCAAACTCAATATCGAACAGGTTGAAAAACGCATGAGCAGATCCTCTTTGCAGAAGATCCGACGTGCAGCGATTGAAAGCGGAAGGCGATTGACGTGCAGCTGTGGGCTGCGTGAAGCCCGCTCCCTACGCCGGTACTAGCCGGATCAGGTTCAACGGGTTCACCGATGAGCGAGCGACTCGCGGTTCGGCATCTCAGGTCCAAGTCAGGACCACCCCAAGGCAGCGAGGATTGTAGGCCGTTAACGGCGAACGGTCCACGGCAGACGGCCAGAAGCTTGATCGATGGTTTCTTGCCGTCGGCCGCGGAGCGTTTGCCGTTTGACGTCCTGCAGCACTTGGGCGATAAGTGCGCACCCCGCATGTGCGCTCGAGGAAGGTATGAAGAACGGTAGCTGCCGGTTATTTCATGTCGATGCGTTCACGCGTCAGCGCTTCTGCGGCAATCCGGCGCTCGTTGTGCTGGACGCCGACAAGCTCTCCGATCAACAGATGCAGGCGATCGCCACGGAAGTGAATCGCGAAACGGCCTTCGTATTGGAAGAGGCCGAGTCGAGCGATCACGACATGCAGGTTCGATTCTTCACACCTCGCCACGAAGTACCGTTTGTGGGCCATGCGACTGTGGCGGCGCAGTATGTGCGGGCGAAAGTCGATGGCAAACCGACGGGCCGCTTGCGGCAGCGCACTGGCGCCGGTGTGGTCGAGATCGAGGTTACGGAGACGCAAGGTGACCTCCGCGTGGCGATTGCGCAGAGCCCGCCGTCACTCGGCGCAACGATTCCGGAGCACCACCGCAAACAAGTGCTCGATGCCCTCGGCATTTCCAGCCCGAGCCTGCAAAAGGACGCGCCGCTGCAGATCATGGCGAAAGGCAGCACACGCCTGCTCATCTGCCTGCGCGACCCGGAGCTGCTGACTTCATTGAAACCCGATTTCGAAGAGCTCACGCGGCTCACGCCGCACGTCGGCGCCGATGGCTACTTCGTCTTTGCGTTGAGCCCAACAACCGACGGCCCAGGCACCGAATCGCGCATGTTCTGCCCTGCTCTTGGTATCCCCGAAGATCCTGTGAGCGGCAACGCGCACGGCATGCTCGGTGTCTATCTCGTCACGCACGGCTTGCTGCGCAAGGGCGGCGATGTCGTGCGCTTCCGCGGCCGGCAAGGCCACTTCTTGCGCCGGCCCGGCATCGTCGAGGTCGAAGTCGAAGCCACCGGCAAGGTGGCACAGTCGGTGCGCATCGTCGGCGATGCGGTCATCGTCTACCGGGCAGAGCTGCCTGTGTAATAGAACCGGGCTACGCTGCTACGCGTAGCTCGAGAGCTCAGAGTGCAGGGCGACCAAGCAACAATACGTTGACGCCCCACCGATCGGGCTTGTGTCGGATTGCCGCATTCCCATTCGTCATTCTCGTAGCCGCACGTTGCGGCGACAGCTTCATAAGAACGGAGACACTCGTGAGAACAATCGCAACAGCTGCCTTACTCTCCCTCGCGCTCACCACCTACGCCCATGCGGACAGCAAGCCGGTTCCACCCGCGTCGACGGCGCAGGTCCCGACAGGTGCTTACACGCTCGATCTGTCGCACGCGAGCCTCATTTTCAAGGTCGACCACCTTGGATTCTCGAATTACACCGCTCGCTTCAAGCGCATGAATGCCAATCTGCAGTTCGATCCGGCCAATCTCACCGCAACCAATCTGACGGCCACGGTCGATGCCCGCTCGCTCGAAACCGATTTCCCCGATCCGGCGAAGATCGACTTCAACGCAAAGCTGCAGGACGAGAGTTGGCTCGATACGGCCAAGTACCCGACGATCACGTTCCGCTCGACGAGCGTCCAGCAGACAGGCCCGAAGTCGATGAGCGTCAAAGGCGACCTCACATTGCACGGCGTCACCAAGCCAATCACGCTGCAGGGAACATACAATGGCGGCTATGCGGGACATCCAATGGATCCTCACGCACGCATCGGCTTTTCAGCGCAAGGAAAACTGAAACGATCCGAGTTTGGCGTGTCCTATGGCATACCCGCGCCCGGCACGACGATGGGCGTGGGCGATGAAGTCACGGTGATCATCGAAGCGGAGTTCTCCGGTCCACCGCTTGCGACGAAGTAGGAGTTCGCCATGTCCCTGAAGCTCTACATGCACCCGCTATCCTCGTACTGTCACAAAGCGCTGATCGCGTTGTACGAGAATGGCACTGCGTTCGAGCCGATCCTCGTCGACTTGAGCAACGAAGCGCAGCGCAACGACTTCAAGAAGGTGTGGCCGATCGGGAAGTTTCCTGTGTTGCGCGACGATGCGCGCAAGCACACGGTTCCCGAGTCGACCATCATCATCGAGTACTTATCGCAGTACTACCCGGGCAAGACTCGACTCATCCCTGCGGATCCGGAGCTCGCCTGGCAAACACGGTTGCAGGATCGGTTTTTCGATCTGCATTTGCACACGGCGATGCAGAAGATCGTCGGCGACAAGTTGCGTCCTGAAGGTCAGAAGGACTTGGCCGGTGTGGAGCAGGCGCGCGCGCAGATCCACGTCGCGTACGACATGATCGATCGGGAGATCGCCGGCAAGACATGGATCATGGGTGAGCAGTTCACGATGGGGGACTGCGCCGCTGCGCCCGCGCTGTATTACTCCAACCTGCTGATACCCCTCGAACGCAGCCACAAGGAAGCAGCGAATTATCTCGCGCGGCTCGTTGCGCGGCCTTCGTATGCGCGGGCGCTGAAGGAGGCGGAGCCGTATTTCGCAATGTTTCCGGGTGGGTGAAGCTCCCCTTATCCCTCTTCAATCTCCACCGCACCACCCTTCTTGATCTTGAGCACGTGTCGGATCGAAGGAATGATGTCCTCCCGATCGTGCACCGCCATCACGATCTGCGTCCCCGACCGAGCCAGTCGTTCGAGCAGCCGGAGAATCTGCTCACGCACGTGCGTATCGAGTCCCGTAACGGGCTCGTCCAACAACAGCAACTCCGGCTCGTTCACCATTGCACGTGCGATGAGCGCCAGGCGTAACTGACCATAGGAAACCTGCCGCGGTTTGCGCTGCGCGTAGTCTTGCAAGCCGAAAAACTTCAGCCAGCGAGCCGCCGTACGGCGATCCGCCGGCGTGGGCGTAGCGTTCAGGCCAATACTCGAATAACGGCCGCTCATGACGAGCTCGGCAAGGCTGCCGATCAAGTACTGCTCGGCCTGCAACTCGGGTGACACCCAACCCACTCGCTTTTTCCATTGTTCGATGTGCGTGCCAGGCTTGAACCGCAGGCGCTCCACCGTACCGCCATAGGCAGGCTGCAGATCGCCGTAGATCAAGCTCAGCAACGTCGACTTGCCTGAGCCATTGACACCCAACACGGCCCAGTGCTGTTGCTGCTCGATGCTCCAGTTCACGTTCTTGAGCACCGGACGATAGTCGCGATACACATTGGTTTCGCGAACGACCACGAGCGGCTTCGCGACGTGTGCGCGCTTGCGCGCTGGTTTGCGAACCGGCACCTCGAACCGGCGCTTGCGTGGAGTTCTTAGCTTCGCTTCATCG
>JBEVDW010000459.1:0-2522 GCA_040513115.1 Steroidobacteraceae bacterium
GCAAGGACTGCAGCTGCTTCTGCAGTGCTGCAACGAGCGGGTCCGCTGCCGTGCCAACACACACGGCAACCGAGATCGCCATGCACCGCTCGCCAGCGGAGCCGTATGCCGCGCCGATCAGCGCTTGCGCCGCTAGCTGAGGATCTGCATCCGGCATCACCACCGCGTGGTTCTTCGCGCCACCCAGTGCCTGCACGCGTTTGCCGTTCTGCGCAGCGGTTTCGTAGATGTGGCGCGCGATCGGCGTTGAGCCAACAAAGCTGATTGCGGCAACGCGTGCATCGGTCAGCAGCGCAGCGACCGCCACTCGATCCCCATTGATCACATTCAACACGCCGTCCGGAAGTCCCGCTTCACTCAGCAGCTCCGCGAGCCGCAAGCTGCAGCTCGGATCCTTCTCCGACGGCTTGAGCACGAACGTGTTGCCGCACGCCAGTGCGATCGGAAACATCCACAGTGGCACCATCGCGGGAAAGTTGAACGGCGTGATACCCGCGCACACACCCAGCGGTTGCCGCAACGACCAGCTGTCGATGTTCGCGCCGACGCTGTCCGAGAACTCGCCTTTGAGCAGATGAGGGATGCCACAGGCGAACTCCACGACCTCGATGCCGCGCGTGACTTCTCCTCGAGCGTCCGACAGCACCTTGCCGTGTTCGCGGGTGATGAGTTGCGCGAGCTCGGTCACATGCTGATCGAGCAAGGACTTGAAGCGAAACAGCACGCGCGCGCGTTGCAAGGGAGGAGTGGCCGCCCAGGGAGGGAACGCTGCGTGTGCGGCAGAGATAGCCGCCTGCGTTTCGGACGTGCTGGCGAGACAAACCTGTGCGGCAACATCGCCGGTAGCCGGGTTGTAAACCGCGGCCGATCGTGGCGAGTCCGAAGTGATCAGGCGACCGCCGACATGGTGGCCGAACAGGGGAATCGTTGCGCTCGTTCTAACGGGAGTACTCATAGGATGCTCTGCTAACGCGACAGCCGCCGCGTGACGAGGCGAACGGCAATCATGACGCCGACTGCGCCATACAAGGCAATGACCAATACATGCAATGCAACGTGGTCGAGCGGCGCACCGACGACGAGGCCACGCGACAGCGCAGTCGCATGCGCGAGCGGCAGCAGCTGCCCGATGATCTGCACCGCGTGTGGCAGCTGCTGCGAGGGGAAGAATACGCCGGAGACCAGCATCATCGGCATCATGAACAGGCTTAAGTAGTACGTGAACATGTCGTACGAGTTCGCCAACGCGGTGACGATGAGCGCCAGGCTGGCAAAGGCGAGCCCTATCAGCAGGACGATCGGCAGTATCCAGAGTGCTGCGGCGGATTTCACCAATCCCATCACCATCATCACGGCGAGGATGGCGATACCCGAAAACGCCCCCTTGATGGCGGCCCACACCCACTCGCCGAGCACCACGTCGGTCGGCGTCATTGGCGCATGCAGAATGCCTTCCCAGGTGCGCTGAATCTTCAGCCGAGTGAAAGCCGAGTACAGCGCCTCGAACGACGCCGAATTCATCACGCTATAGCACAGCATGCCCGAGCCGAGGAACTCCAGGTACGACAAGCCGCTGATATTCGGCACCAGGCTGCCAAGCCCGAACCCCAAGCCCACCAACCAGATCAGCGGATCGGCCAAGTGACCGACGAGTGCCGAGCCGATGAGCTTGCGCCACACGAGATAGTTGCGCCTGACGACATGCAAAAAGCGCAAGGAAGGTGCCGGCACGCTCGACGGTGCAATCGGTGCAGCAGCGGTGGCAGTGGTCGTGCTCATGGATTCAGGTCAGTCGCGCAGATCGCGTCCGGTCAGTTTGAGAAACACGTCTTCGAGATTCGCCGCGCGGCGCAAGGCGCGCAAGCCACTCTCCTGTGAGAGGGAACGCAGCAGCGGCTCGGCATCATCGCAATAACAAAACGCCGTGTCGCCGGCGAGCTCGGCACGCTTCGCAAGCTGCTTGCCGCTGCGCTCATACCAATCCATCAGGCCATCGCCATAGACCTCGACGACGACGGGCTCGATCTCGCGCTCGATGAGCTTCTGCGGCGAGCTCACCGTCATCAGATCGCCCTTGTCCATGATGGCAACGCGATTACAGAGGCGCTGTGCCTCATCCATGAAATGTGTCGTGAGGATGATGGTGCGCCCCTCGTTCAAGAGTGTCTTGAGACGATCCCAGACGAGATGCCGCGCCTGCGGGTCCAATCCCGTCGTCGGCTCATCGAGGAACAATACTTGCGGATCGTTGATGAGCGCACGCGCGAGTGTGAGGCGACGCTTCATTCCGCCCGATAGCGATTCGATCTTGGCCTTCGCCTTATCGGTCAGTCCCGCGAATTCCAGCAGTTGCGGCACGCGCGATTCGCAATGCCGCTTCGAAAGCCCGAAGTACCGCCCGAACACGACGAGGTTTTCAGCCACGCTGAAATCCGGATCGAGGTTGTCGAACTGAGGTACGACGCCAACGCGCGCCCGCGCCTCGCGCGCCTTCGCAGGCACGGGCAGGCCAGCCAGCTCGA
>JBEVDW010000460.1:0-4091 GCA_040513115.1 Steroidobacteraceae bacterium
TCGCCGAAGAACGCTGTCACCTTCGCATTCCCGCCCGGACAACGCTGGTATGCGTGGTAATACGACTCGGAGGTCGCGAAGTTGCCCTGCACGTCGATGACCGAATGTGTCACCGTGTGCATGCCGTCGATGATGAGTTCCGAGAGTGCACCGATGATGAACTTGGCAAACTCCTGCCCATTGCCGGAGAACGAGCCATGGTCATCGGTGCCGTCCGGGTGATAGATGGACTGCAACAACTCCAGATCCAAACGGTCGATGGCGCGGCAGTACAGCTTGAGAACCTGTTCGATCTCCTGCCGATCGACGAGTAGCTGCAGTTGTTTCGCTTGCGTGTCGTTCATGGGCGCCTCTCGCGGTTAACGACCCTTCCACTCGGGTTTGCGCCGTTGCAGGAAGGCACGGCGGCCCTCTTGCGCATCCTCGCTTGCGGCGACGCGCATGACCGTTGGATAGCTATGCGCATCGAGCGCCATCGCCAGGTCTGGTAAATCGAAATTCCGGTACGCCATTTCCTTCGACGCTGCGATGGACAGCGGCGCACCCACGGCGATCGCATCGGCCCAACGGCGTGCAGCGACGAGCACCGGCTCGCTCGTCACTTCATTCACGAAGCCGAGCTCATATCCCTGTTGGGCGCTCACATGCTTGGCGGTGAGAATGACGCCCAGCGCCCGCTTCAATCCGATCTCGCGTGTGAGGCGCACGACGCCACCACCCATAGCGGCGAGTCCCACCATCGGTTCGGGTAGACCGAATTTCGCGTGCTGGGCCGCGATGATGAGATCGCAAGCCAGCGCAAGCTCGAATCCGAACCCGAGCGCCACGCCATTCACCGCGGCGATGAGTGGCTTCTGTCGATCGAGGCGCCGCACGAGCTCCGAGCCGAACTCCACTTCCTTATAAACCTCCGGATGGGCTTCCGCGTACTGCAGATCGAACCCGGCGGAGAACGCTCGCTCGCCCGCACCGGTGATCAGCACGACGCGCACGTCATCGGCTTCTTCACACCAGTCGAGTACTCGGCCCATCTCGGCGCACGCCGCCGCGTGCAACGCGTTGTGAACGGTCGGGCGATTGATCGTGAGCGTCACGACTCGATCGGTCGGCGCCACGTCGATGAATTCGAAGCCAGTAGCGCCGCTTCTGCTGCGGATGGAATTGAAGTCAGCCATGGCTTTACCTTTGCCCGCTCGACGTTGTACGGGCGCGGGCGTCCGCAGTTTTCTTCTTCGCTCTCGATTTTCTGCTGCCGTCGCCATTCAACAGCAGCGCGCGATACAGCGGCAGCAAGGCGTCCGCGAACTCCTGGTTGAAATAGGGCTCGAGCAGACTCCAGTGATGCAGGGCGCTGTCGTACAAGGCCTGGCCTTCGGGCACGGTGGCCTCGGGGCTGGCGAGCTGTTGCATGCGCAACCATGTCAGCCATTGGCTCCAGACGTTCTCGGCCAACAATCGTGTGCTGTTCGGATGCCGGATGGGCCGCAGCTGCCCCTTCTCGACCATCTCCTGGAAGCCCGCATCGATGTCCTGCAGGGCGAGCTCCTGGAACTTGAAATACTTCTCGCGCAGCTTCGGGTCTTGCGACAGCAGGAACGTCAACGCGTTGAAGAAGAAGCGGAACTCCCAGAAGCTGCGCAGAATGTTGACGAGGTACTCCGCCCCTTCACGTGCCGATCCTGCCGGAATGGTCGGCTTGAGCACGACGCTCAGGCGTTCCTGCATCACACTGAAGGTCGCATGCACGAGATCGCGCTTGCGCTTGAAGTGGTACGTCAGGTTTCCCGGGCTGATCTCGAGGTGCGCGGCAATCAATTCCACCGCGACGTGTTGGATGCCGCGCTGATTGAACAGATCGATGGCGGTGCGGACGATGCGTTCGCTGGTATGCAGCGCATCGGCGCCATTAGCTCTTGCGCTACGGGAGACAATGACGCGCGGTGTGGCCATGTAACCTTCGATCTTTCAGCGCTGCTGCCCGGAACTGAGCACATCCGCAGCAGCTGACTGACCCGCAATGCGGCCGAACACCATGGCATTGCAGATACCCACGCCGCCTCCCGAATAGCGCTTGCCCATGGCGCAACCCAACACTTCACCCGCCGCATACAAGCCCGGAATCGGTCGATCGTGCTCATCGAGCACTTGCGCACGCTCGTTGATGTTGAGGCCGGCGCCTGTCTGTCCGATGACGCAGGCGCGCACCTCACGCGCATAGAAAGGCGCTTGGCGGACCGGGAAGAAGCGCTCCATCTCTTTGAAGAACAATGGATCGACTCCCCGATCGCAATTGGCGTTGTATTGCTCGACGCTGGCGGACAGCGTCTCGGCGTCGATGCCGATCTTGCCTGCCAACTCGCGAATGCTGTCGGCTTTGACGATCTTGCCGTTGTCGACGCTCCGCCGCAGTAAGTTGTATTCCCACGTCGGCATCGCGGCGCCGCTGTGGTAGGGATCGGCGAAGCGCAGATCCTGACTCGCTTCCATCAATGTGGGCTCATCGAAGATTGCGAATGCGCGGCGCTCAGGCTGCGCGTTCAACAGATAACCCGAAACGGCATACGGCGCAGACTCATCCATGAATCGATGCCCGCGCATATTCACGAGCATGAGCCAAGGCGGCAGGAACGCCTCGACGAAT
Organism: Steroidobacteraceae bacterium; assembly: GCA_040513115.1. Taxonomy (GTDB): domain Bacteria; phylum Pseudomonadota; class Gammaproteobacteria; order Steroidobacterales; family Steroidobacteraceae; genus DATELY01. Next base: position 2,642 of record JBEVDW010000460.1, read on the forward strand.
TTGCCCAGCCCGCTCGTTGGCAACAACAAGCCCGTGTCCTGGCCAACCACTGCCGCACCGACTTTTTCGGCGAGTTTGATGCCATCGCCGAGAATGTAGGGCGCGGCGAAATGCACGGCGTAAGTCCAGTCACCGTGACTCGCGGCGGTGGGATACAGCCTGCGGATCATCTCGGGACTGTTGCCGAAGCCGCCTGTGGTGATGATGACCGCACCGCCACGCAACTCCTCTCCGCCCGCCTTGACGCCGACGACCCGACCGTCCTCCACGAGTAACTGCTCCACGCGAGTGCCGAGCGCATGCTCGACCCCGCGTGCACCTGCAGCATTGATCAGCGGTTGCGCGACACCCCCGCTCGGATGACCGCGTGGCACTTCCTCAACGCCGGAACACAGCAGGTATTGCGGCGGAAATTCGACGCCCAGGCTGATGAGCCATTCGAGTGCAGGTCCGCTCTGCTCGCACAGGATGCGCATGATTCGCGGATTGGCTTCCCATCCTGCGAGCGTCATGACGTAGTGAAACATCGCATCCGGGGTGTCCTGAATGCCGTTCGCTCGTTGCACGCTGGTGCCTGCGGCGTACATCACTGCCGCGGACAGGGCAGTGGCGCCGCCCAGTTTCTTGTCGGCCTCGATCACCATGCAGGAGGCTCCTGCATCCCGCGCCATGATCGCTGCGGCGAGTCCTGCACCGCCGCCACCGATGATGATGAGATCGAAGTCCCTCATGCGTGCCCCCTGGAAAATGTCAGATGGACGTGGCTGCGCACGTCGATGGCGATTTTTGCTGCGCGACCCCGTGCTAATCGCCAGCGGCCCATACTAGTATACGTCTACTACCGGATCCAACACGTGTTTGGCGTGGGAGCGCAAGTGCGCAAATTGAGTGAATTCAGCATGTCCGATCCCGCAGTGGCGAAGTGCCCCTTCGACTACTACGCTGCGATGCGCCGCGAGAGTCCCGTGCATAAAGACCCAGGCACTGGGTGCTGGTGGGTGGCGCAGCGCGAAACGATTGCTCAAGCCACGTTCGATCCCAAAACCTTCTCCTCTGGCAGCGACCTCGTGTTGAGGATGCGCTATCGCCCGCGCGCACAGGCTCTGTGGGACGCGGCCGGCATGCAAACGCTACACACGTTCGTGACGAGCGATCCGCCGGAGCACGAAGACTATCGTGCCGTTGGCATGAGTCTGTTCACTCCAGTCAAAGTGGAAGAGTTGACACCGCACATCGAAGAGCGCGTCCACGAGCTGATCGATGAGTTCGTCGACAAGGGGAGCGTCGAGTTCGTCACGGAGTTCGCCGCGCGTCTGCCCGGCCGGATCGTGTGTGACGAATTCGGATTACCGCTCGCAGATCAGCCGCGTTTCAAGACGTGGACCGACGCAGCCATCGGCCTGATCGCGCCCGACATCTCCGAAGAGAAGGAAGTCGAGCTGGTGCAGCG
>JBEVDW010000461.1:0-3730 GCA_040513115.1 Steroidobacteraceae bacterium
AGTACACCCAGGTCTCCGCACATGCGGGCGTTGCGGCTGCTGATCCACATAAGCTGATCCTCATGCTGATGGACGGCGCGCTCGAGCGCATCGCCAACGCGCGTGGTTGCATGTTGCGTAACGACACTGCGCAGAAGGCGCAGCTCATTCACCGCACCGTATGCATCATCGGCGAGTTGAAGGCGAGCCTCGATCTGAAGGCTGGCGGTTCCATAGCCAGCAATCTGCACCAGCTGTACGACTACATGACTCAGAAGCTCATGCAGGGCTCGCTGCGTAACAGCGTTGCGGACCTGGAAGAAGTGAGCAAGCTCCTGGGCCAGATCCGCGAAGCCTGGTTGCAGGTTCCTGGCAAGTTACCTGGAGCACCGAAGTGAGCGACGCCGTTTCCTTCGCGCTGGCCTCCCACGTGATGGCTGCGACTGAAAAGGTCGTGAGCCAGGCGTTGGAAGGTGCGTGGAGCGAAGTGCCGCGCACGCTGGCCCAACGCCGTGAGCTGCTCAACCAGCTGAGCGCGCAGGCGGACAAAGGTGACCAGGCGTGGCTCATAGCTCTGCAACAAGCCGTCGCCGAATCGGATTCCGCGGTTCAGGCGATGGCCTCGACAGCGCCGGTAGCGGATATCGGTGTCGCAGCTGCGAGCGCTGACAACGATGGATTGCATATGGCCCTGCGACAATCGCTTCTGGGACGAAGCGGGTAGGACTCCGCGGGGAATGGAAGAGTACTCTTGCCGAACGATCCGCTTCCTCATGGAGGTGCGCTATGTATGAAGGCCTAGACACTATCGTTCTATATGACGAGCTGGCCTACGAAGACGTAGTGCCGGTGCAGTGGCTGCCGTTGGGCAACGATCTGACTGCGAACACGGTGGCCAGTTACTCCGAGCGCAACCTGCGCGTGCTGCAATCGCTCGTAGCCCTCGAAGAACACGGCCAGCTGGAGAAGGCGACGGAGGACAACCTGCCGCATGCGGCCGATCTCGCACGGCTCGACAAGAAGATGAACCTGCTGCTCGACCTGGTCGGTCATCTCTTGAGCACTCATCAGCAGCGCCCGCCGTCCGTGCCGGTTCGCTTCAACACGTTGGGTGCATCGTGGAAGAACGCCAAGCCATTGGCGGTTGGCGATCAAGGCGTGCTCGAGATCTACGTGCGTGAATGCATTCCCGAACCCCTGCGCCTCGCGGGCCGTGTCGTGCAAGCGGAGCCAACCGGCAAGGCGAAGCTGCGCTTCATCGCATTAGGAGATTCCATCAACGATCTTCTGAGCAAGCTCGCGTTCCGACGTCATCGACGTTCGGTGGCGGAGCAGAAGCATCCACGTCGCTAGACTCGCCGTCGCTTCAACGCGCGCTCGCGCGTTTCATTCACGCTGAGTTTGTCGCAGCGTTCTTCATCATTGCTCTTTGAATTTTTGCGCGCGAGCATTTGCATCGCGTGGGAATCATTGCGGGCAATGCTGACACGCGCATCGCTTCTTCATCCAATCCCCTAAACATCGCGCCAAAATTTTGGCGAGTCGATCACGTGCGATGGGCATTCAGGGAGCGTCTTATAGAGGCAGTTGCAAGCACATCGAGAATGCAGCTCGCATCGATGAGTCGCAGCGACAGCGAAGCGCGATGAGCAGTGTGCGAGTCCCTGCGAGTGAGTTGGAGAGAACAACGAGCTCGGATGCGGTGGCGCAGGGAACCCTGAAGAACACGAAGCGTCCTCAGGAAAACTCGCAAGCATTTGTTCACGCACGGAATCTTCAGCGGCACATCGAGAGCGCAAACGCTCACTCAACAACAAAGGCCGACAAAGGCCGGAGACGATGGCTTCAATGATGACCACGGGCGATGAGTTGTCGATGGCAGCGCGCGTCACCTCTACGGGTGTCACTGCAGTCCGAAGCGCAATCGTGTTCGATCAAGACGCTTCCCGCGCGGCGGAGGTCGCTGCGGTGTTGAGATTCCTGGACCTGCAGCCGCTCGTCGTGGACGACGCCGCGCTCATGCGCACCATGATCCAGGGACAGCGCACCCCGCCGGCATTGCTGATCGGCGATGTCGAAGAGACCTTCGACTACCGCGAGTTCGGCGCGGCACTGCGGGGTCCGCTGCTCGATATTCCGGTCGTCGCCTACGGCGGTCCGGCTTGCGTGGAGCTGTTGAACCGCCATGCCGGTCAAGGGCGCACCACGATGCTGGCGTTCCCGTTCAAGTACGCCGCCCTGGCGCAGGCACTGAAGGTGCCGCCTACCACGTCGCTACCCGCGACCGACGTACGGTTGCCGACCGGCTTGTCTTCCAGTGTGCGGGATGTGGTGAAGCTCATCCGTCAGGTGGCTGCCCACGATTCGAGTGTCCTGATCCTGGGTGAATCCGGCACAGGCAAGGAGCTCGCGGCGCGCGCGATCCACGATGCGAGCCCGCGCCGCATGCGCCCCTTCGTTGCGATCAACTGCGGCGCCATTCCATCGGAGCTGCTCGAGAGCGAACTGTTCGGGCATGAGAAAGGTGCTTTCACGGGCGCTGTCGTGGCCCGCAAGGGACGCTTCGAAATCGCCGAGGGCGGCACACTCTTCCTGGACGAGATCGGCGACATGAGCCTGCCGATGCAAGTGAAGCTCCTGCGCGTGCTGCAGGAGCGAGTGTTCGAGCGCGTCGGTAATCACTCACCGATCCGTTGCAACGTCCGCATCATCGCGGCGACCCATCGCAACCTCGAGCAATCCATCGAGCGCGGCAGCTTCCGCGAAGATCTGTACTACCGCCTCAATGTGTTCCCCATCGAGATGCCGGCGCTGCGCACGCGCATCGAAGACCTGCCGATGCTGATCCGCGACTTCGCCGATCTGAACGCGGCGCAGGGTCGTGGGCGCGTCGAGCTGTCGCAGCGGACGGTGCGCGCTCTGATGCGCTACCCGTGGCCCGGCAACGTGCGCGAGCTCGGCAATCTGATCGAGCGTCTGTCCATTCTGTGTCCGAACTGCACGGTCGAGATCGAAGATCTGCCGCTGAAGTATCGTCCGGCGGACCCGATCGAGGACTTCGAACCGGCACTCGCGAGTGTTTTCCAGGAACCGCAATACGACTTGCCGCCACCGAGCACGACGGTGTTGGACGACGCGGAGGCGGTGAGCTTCTTGACTGAGCCCGGAGAGCTGGACCCTGAGACACTGGCTCAGTTGCCGCCTGAAGGACTCGATCTGCGCAATCACCTGTTCGAGATCGAACGTACGTTGATCCGCCAGGCGCTCGAACGCACTCAAGGCACCGTGGCGCATGCCGCACGCTTGCTCAATCTACGTCGCACGACGCTCGTCGAGAAGCTGCGCAAGTTCGAAATGCTGGGCGATGCCGCGGCGACGGAAGTTTGACGTCGCCGTAACGTGGCAAGTGTGACGCGCGTTCAACGTCATCTCGAGGGCTGTGACCGACCACTCAAGACCGAATGCTCGCAAGCGCCTCGCGAGCCTCTGGAATAGAACTTGCTCTTTCCTGTCCCACCGCGCGCATTGACGCGACAGGCATCGTGAGGACATGAAAGCAGAAGAGCGCATCGCGATCGACGAGATCTCGGCAGCCGATGACAGCCACGCTGTCATTGCCGTCGAGCCGACTCGCGATACTGTGCAGGCCGACTACGTGGCCTGTGCAGACAGCACGCGACGCTTGTTCGAGCTGGCGCGCCGTGTAGCCGCCAGCGACTGCACGGTGCTCATCAGCGGTGAATCCGGCGTC
>JBEVDW010000462.1:0-3244 GCA_040513115.1 Steroidobacteraceae bacterium
CTGCACGAGGCTGACGACATGGGTGCCGGTCTGCGGCAGGGTGTGGTCCCGGGCGACCACCAGGCCCTTGACCGCAGCGCTGCTCAGGCCGAACGCCGCGGCATTGTCGGCGACCTCGCAGGCCGGCGGAGAGATGTTGCGTATCCTGCGCCAAGGCCGCGTCGAGTGGCGCGCGGAGGTTCCCGAAGCCCGCTTGAAAGAGATCCAACGCGGCCAGCTCGTGCGCTTGAGCACGGCGGATGGCGCGCAGTTCGAAGGCCGCGTGCGCACCGTGGCACCGACGATTCAAGACACGAATCGCACAGGCCTGGTCTATGTCGACATCGCCGATGCCGGCACCGTTCGGCCGGGCATGTTTGCACGCGGCGCGATTCTCACGGGGAAGAACGCTTCGCAGCTGGCACCGCTCGCGAGCGTCGTGATGCAGGATGGCTACAGCTACGTGTTCGTTCTGCTCGAAGACAACGTCGTACAGCGCCGTCGCGTGGAGACCGGCGTGATCCACGGCAACACGATCGAGATCGTGAATGGCTTGACCCCGCAGGATCGCATCGTCGAACGCGGTGCGGCGTTCTTGAAAGATGGCGACCGCGTCAACGTGGCGCTGACGACCACCGCCTCCAAGTCATGAACTTCGTCACCTGGTCAATTCGCAATCCGGTTCCCGTCATCGTCCTCTTCTTTGGATTGATGGTGGCGGGACTAATCAGCTTTCCGAAGCTGCCCGTTCAAGATCAGCCTGACATCGAGTTCCCGATGGTGACCGTCACGGTCACCTACCCTGGCGTGCCGCCGTCGCAGCTGGAATCGGAAGTCACTCGCAAGGTCGAGGATGCCGTCTCCACCATCGCGGGCATTCAGCAGATCCGTTCGACGGTGAACGAAGGGGTGTCGTCCACGTTCATCGAGCTGCGGTTCGAGCGTGACATCAACGAAGCGCTCGATGACGTGCGCGATGCCATGACGCGCATTCGTTCCGATCTGCCGCAGGACGCGAACGAGCCCATCGTCTCGCGCCTGAACATCGCAGGTCGCCCGGTCGTGACGTTCAGCGTTGCGTCCAAGAACATGAGCGACACGGAGCTGTCGTGGTTCGTCGATCTCACCGTGATGCGCGAGCTGAGCGCAGTGCGCGGCGTCGGTGCCGTGCACCGAGTCGGCGGCGCGAATCGTGAAGTGCGTGTCGACCTGGATCCGGATCGCATGGCGGCACTCGGTGCAACGGCCGCGGATGTGTCGCGTCAGCTCAAACGCATTCAGGCGGAGTTTCCAGGCGGCGAGGCGCGCATCGGCGGCTTGGAGCAGAGCGTCCGCACGACGGGCACAATCGCGTCCGCTCAGGACCTGCGCAGCTTGCCGATTCTGTTGTCGGATGGGCGCAGCGTGCGCCTCGATACGATTGCCGACATCCGTGATGAAGCGTCCGAACGTCGACAGCTCGCCTTGCTCGACGGGCAGGAGGTCATCGGTTTCGAGGTGGTCCGCGCGTGGGGCGCGGGCGCGCTCGGCGTGGCGGATGCTTCGCGTGCAGCCGTCGCCAAGCTGCAGCGAGAGCATCCCACTGTGCAGTTCACGGAAGTGAGCTCGACCGTACACCACATCCTGGAGTCGTATCACGCATCGATGGAGATGCTGGTGGAGGGCGCGATTCTCGCCATTCTCGTCGTGTGGGTGTTCTTGCGGGACTGGCGTGCCACGTTGGTGTCGGCAACGGCATTACCGCTCGCAATCGTCCCAACGTTCTGGGCCATGCACCTGCTGGGTTACTCCCTGAACATCCTGACCCTGCTCGCTCTGTCGCTCGTCGTCGGCATGCTGGTGGACGATGCCATCGTGGAAGTCGAGAACATCGTGCGTCATCTGCGCTCAGGCAAGAAACCATTGGAGGCGGCCACCGATGCTGCGCTGGAGATTGGTCTGGCCGTGATCGCAACGACATTCACGCTGTGCGCGGTATTCGTGCCGGTGGCGTTCATGGGTGGAGTTCCAGGCGAATTCTTCCGCCCATTCGCATTCACCTCGACAGTCGCCGTGCTGTTCTCGCTGCTCGTCGCGCGGATGCTTACGCCGATGATGGCCGCGTACATGTTGCATCCACACGAAGAGACGGAGGAAGACGGCCCCTTCAAGCGCTGGTACCTGCGCAGTGTTCGTTGGTGTGTTGCTCATCGGCGCGTGACGCTGCTCGCAGCAACGGTACTCATGGTCGGCTCGATTGGACTCGTGCCGCTACTGCCGAAGGGCTTCTCGCCAGCGGGGGATGAAGGCCTGGTGATCGCCACGGTCGAATTGCCACCGGGCTCGTCGTTGCAAGAGACGTATCGCGCCAGTGAAGAGGTACGAACGCAGCTACAGCGGCTGCCTGAAGTGAAGACCGTCTTCACTGTCGTCGGTGCAGCGGCATCGAACCTGGGCCTCGGCGCCACGAATGCGGCCGAAGTACGTAACGCGCTGTTGACCGTGCAACTGAAACCACGCGGCGAGCGTGACAGCACGCAGCAGGAGTTCCAGCGTGCGGCGACGAAGATCCTGCACAGCGTGCCAGGCATTCGCACCTCGTTCGAAGGACGCGGCTACAAGCTGCAGATCACGCTGGCAGGGGATGACCCACAGCAACTCGATGCGGCCGCCGAACGAGTCGAACGCGACCTGCGTTCGATTCCGGGTCTCGGCGGCATCACGAGCTCGGCAAGTTTGATGAAGCCTGAGATCGTCGTGCGACCTTCGCCCGAGCGCGCCGCCGAGTTGGGTGTGACGACGGACACCATCGGCACGGTGACGCGCATCGCCACCAGCGGCGATGTCGCAACCGGGCTTGCGAAGTTGAATCTGGCAACCCGACAGATTCCGATTCGCGTGCGCCTGAAGGACGACGCGCGCATGGACATCGAGCGTATTCGCTTGCTCTCAGTGCCTGGCAAGCAGGGCCCGGTGCCGCTCGCGAATGTTGCCGACGTCTCCCTGGGTTCTGGTCCAGTTCAAATCACACGCTTCAATCGCAGCCGCAACATCACGCTCGATGTGGATCTCAACGGGCGGGAACTGGGCAACGTACTGGCAGAAGCAAACCTCCTGCCTTCGCTGCAGGAGCTACCCCCAGGCGTGCACCGTATCGAGGCGGGTGAAGCACAGTTCATGGTCGAGCTGTTCAGAGGATTCTTCGTGGCGATGATCGTGGGCATCCTGTGCATCTACGCGGTGCTCGTGCTGCTGTTCAAACGCTTCCTGCAGCCCGTGACGATCC
>JBEVDW010000463.1:0-6273 GCA_040513115.1 Steroidobacteraceae bacterium
GTACGTTCGAACAGCTGTCCACCGCGAGTGAAGTGGCCTTACCCGCATGAGCGCTGAACTCGATCGCTCTCACGACGACCTCGCACCGGCCATCCGCTTGCGAGCGATGACATTGGCGGACGTCCCCGGCGTGATCGAAGTCGAGCGCGCTTCCTACGCGTTTCCGTGGAGCGATGGTGTCTTTCGCGATTGCGTGCGTGTCGGCTATGTCTGCCGCGTCGTCGAGCACGCCGGCGTCATCTGCGGCTACGGCATCATGTCCTACGGCGCAGGCGAGGCGCACATCCTGAACGTCTGCATTCGCAGCGATCTGCGCAGCCGCGGCGTCGGCCGCAAGCTGTTGGACTACTTGATCGAGCGCGCACGCCTTGCCGGCATGCAGGACGTGTTTCTCGAAGTGCGTCCGTCGAATCCCACGGCCATTCATTTGTACCAATCGCTCGGCTTCATCCGCGTCGGTGTGCGCAAGGGCTACTACCAGGCGGTCGATGGACGCGAAGACGCGTTTGTCTATCGGTTGATACTGGCGAGGAAGTATTGAGGGGTGAAGAGGGGCACTTGGGCGAGGACCGGCTCAAGGCCCAGAGCTCAGAACCCTCCTTGCCCCTTCTGCCTCCGCTACAATCCGCGGCCTCACGTCCAGCTCACCCCCCCGTCCCATGTCCGATCTGCAGCAGGAAATTGCGCGCCGGCGCACATTTGCCATCATTTCCCACCCCGACGCGGGCAAGACCACGCTCACGGAAAAGCTGCTGCTCTTCGGTGGCGCGATTCAGCTCGCGGGCACCGTCAAGGGCCGCAAGGCGGCTCGGCATGCGACCTCCGACTGGATGGCGCTGGAACAGCAGCGCGGAATTTCCGTGACGTCCTCCGTCATGCAGTTCCCGTACTTGGGGCGCATGGTCAATCTCCTCGATACGCCGGGACACGAGGACTTCTCCGAGGATACTTATCGCACGCTCACCGCGGTGGACTCCGCGTTGATGGTCATCGACTGCGCGAAAGGCGTCGAGGAGCGCACGATCAAGCTGATGGAGGTGTGTCGCCTGCGCGATACCCCCATCATGACCTTCATCAACAAGCTCGATCGCGAAGGCCGCGCACCGATCGAGTTGTTGGACGAGATCGAAAAGGTGCTGAAGATCAGCTGCTCGCCGATCACGTGGCCCATCGGCATGGGGCGCGATCTCAAGGGCATCTATCACCTGACCGAAGATCGCATCTACATCTATCAAGCGGGGGAGAAGGGTCGTGCCGGCACGCACGCGATCATCGATGGACTGGATAGCGATGCAGCCACAGAGTTCCTAGGCGATCGCGCGCAAATTTTCCGCGATGAGGTCGAGCTCGTGCGTGGTGCGACACCAGAGCTCTCGCTCGATGAATATCTGACGGCGAAGCAGACACCGGTGTTCTTCGGCTCCGCCATCAACAACTTCGGTGTCACCGAGTTGCTGCGCGCCTTTGTCGAGCATGCGCCCGCACCCTTGCCGCGTCCAACGACGACGCGCGCCGTGGCTGCGACCGAAGAGAAGCTGTCGGGTTTCGTCTTCAAGATCCAGGCGAACATGGATCCGGCCCATCGCGACCGCATCGCATTCATGCGCATCTGCTCGGGTCGGTACACGAAGGGCATGCGCCTGTTCCATGTGCGTCTGGGTAAAGAGATGCGCATCAACGATGCGTTGACCTTCCTCGCTGCCGACCGCCAGCACACGGAAGAAGCGCACGCTGGGGACATCCTCGGTTTGCACAACCACGGCACGATCAACATCGGCGACACCTTCACCGAAGGTGAGTCGTTGATGTTCACCGGCATTCCGAACTTTGCGCCGGAGTTGTTTCGTCGAGTCGTGCTGCGCGATCCGTTGCGCATGAAGGCGCTGCAAAAGGGTCTGGACCAATTGTGCGAAGAAGGTGCGACGCAACTGTTCCGTCCGCTGCGCAACAACGATCTCATTCTCGGCGCCGTGGGCCAGCTGCAGTTCGATGTCGTCGCCTTCCGCTTGCAGGATGAGTACGGCGTGCAATGCAGCTTCGACAACGTGAACGTCTACACCGCACGCTGGGTGTATGGCGATGTGAAGAAGGTGGAAGAGCTGCGTGTGAAGTCGCACGAGAATCTTGCGATGGATCATTCGGGCGCGCTGGTCTATCTCGCGCCGACACGCGTGAACCTGAGTCTCACACTGGAACGCTGGCCCGATCTGAACTTCCGCGAGACGCGTGAGCATCTGGCGGTGGCGGCGTGATGCGCAGAACACTGGAGAATGCGTCTCCTCCATTGCGTAGCGAAGCGTAGCTGTGAACCTGCCCAAGCACGACAATAAGAAGATCATCGCTTGGACGTTCTACGACTGGGCCAATTCCGCGTTTGCGACCACGGTGATGGTCGTGTTCTTCCCCATCTTCTTCAAACAGTATTGGGGTGCCGGCCTCTCTGCCACGGAGAGCACGGCGTGGTTGGGCTACACGAATAGCGCCGCGAGTTTTCTGGTTGCGGTGCTCGCACCGTGGCTCGGCGCACTCGCCGACGAAGGCAATGCACGGCTGAAGTTGCTTGCGGGCTTCACCGTGCTCGGTGTGATCGGGACTGCGCTGCTGAGCGTGTTGGGCAAGGGTGAGTGGCCTGCGGCGGCGCTGGCCTTCGGCGTTGCCTCGATCGGCTTCTGGGGCGGCATCATCTTCTATGACGCATTGTTGATCGACGTCGCGCCGCGTGAGCGGCTGCATTCGGTGTCGGGTGCAGGCTATGCGATCGGCTATCTCGGTGGCGGTGTGTTGCTCGCCCTCAACGTGTGGATGAGCCTCAAACCGCAGACCTTCGGCCTACCCGATGCGGCGGCTGCCGTGCGCGTGTCCTTCGCACTCGTTGCCGTGTGGTGGACGCTGTTCGCCATTCCCATCTTCGTGTACTTGCGCGAGCGCCGGCCAAAGACGCGCGCTCCGGGCGCGTTCAAGCGCAGCTTCGTCGAGCTCGCGCAGACGTTTCGGGAGATTCGCCGCTATCGCCCGGCGTTCGTCTTCCTGCTCGCGTACTGGCTGTACATCGATGGCGTGAACACGATGCAGAAGATGGCCGTGGACTACGGCTTGTCGCTCGGCTTTCCCAGCTCGAGCCTGGTCACGGCCATCCTGATGATTCAGTTCATCGGCTTTCCCGCCACGTTCCTGTTCGGGTGGCTGGGCGATCGAGTGACGCCCTTCGTGGGCATCGCATCGGGCATCCTCATCTACGCGGGCGTGACGTGCTACGCGGTCACCATGACCTCGGTGACGCAGTTCTATGCGCTCTCGATTGCGATTGCCTGCGTGCAGGGCGCGATCCAGGCCTTGAGCCGCTCGTACTACGCGCGTTTGATTCCGGCGGAACGCGCGGCCGAGTTCTTCGGCTTCTACAACATGATGGGCAAGTTCGCTGCCGTGCTCGGGCCGGCGCTGATCGGTCTCACGGCGTCGATCAGCGGCAATTCACGGCTCGCGTTGCTGTCGTTACTGCTGTTGTTCGGTGGCGGGGCCATCATGTTGACTATCGCCGCGCGCACGGCACGGGCCGCCGCGTGATGACGCTCGCGCGGCAATGGATGAGCGTGGGATATGCATGGGCGCGCGCTGAGTTCGCGGTCCTCATGGCGCTGCTCGTCGTCGCGGGTGGGTTGCTTGCCTTTGTCGACCTCGCAGAGGACATGAACGAAGGCGACAGTCACGAGTTCGATCGCGCGGTCATGCTCGCATTACGTCAGCCGACCGACGTCGCTCGCCCGATTGGGCCGGAATGGCTGGTAAATGCGATGGTCGATCTCACGTCGTTGGGCAGTACCTCTGTGCTGACGCTGCTCACGCTCTTCACCGCCGGCTTCCTGCTCGCATCCCGCAAGTTCATTTCCGCGGTGATGGTGCCCGTCTCCGTCGGTGGCGCGGCGATCTTCATGAATGCGCTCAAGGATGTGTTCTCACGCACCCGTCCCGATGTGGTGCCGCACCTCGTCGATGTCACCTCGGCCAGTTTCCCGAGCGGCCATGCCATGGTTGCGACCGCGGCGTATCTCACGTTGGGCGTGCTCATGGCCGAAGCAAGCTCACGCAGGGTAGGGGTCTACGTGATGACCTGCGCTGTGATGATCTCGTTGATGATCGGTTTCAGCCGCGTGTACCTGGGCGTGCACTGGCCTACGGATGTGCTCGCTGGATGGTGCGCGGGTGCAGCGTGGGCGATGGCGTGCTGGTTGCTGACTTATCGCTTCGTCGCGCGTCGTCAGCCACAGACGCAAGCTGCGCAGTCGTAAGAGATCACTCGTCTTCAGCAATGGTCTGGTGTGCGCCGGCCGCTCCGCGTTGCCAGTAACCGGCTGCCTTGATCCATGCTTTGTCTAGTCCGCGTTCTTCGCGAAGATGGCGACGGATAGCGCGCGCTGAATTCGATTCCGTGGCCACCCAGACAAAGGATCTCGCTGGAAACTCCAAACCGCGAAGTGCATGGATGAGCTCCTGCGCCGGAGCACCTGATTGTCGCTCGCGCGACACCCACACCACATCCATGTCGACGGAGCTCAAGAACGAAGGCCACCCTGTGCTCCCATCTGTCTCGACCACAACCAGCGCGCGTGCGCCTGTGGGAAGTTCTTCCAGCCTTCGGCCGATAGCCGGTACGGCCGTTTCGTCCCCAACCAGAACATGTGTATCGATCCCATCGAGCGATATCACGGCGGAGCCTCTCGGGCCCCCGACCTCCAATGTCTGACCTGCTTCCACTTGCGTCGCCCACATCGCCGCTGGTCCCGCATCGTGCAGGAAGAAGTCGATCCACAATTCTCCGGCCCGAGCATCGAAGCGGCGCGGTGTGAAGTCTCGCAAGTCGTACCGCAGCGATCCGACGACGGTGCCTGCGGGATCGTTCTGGTCAGTGCACGGAAATAGCAGCTTGACGTGGTCGTCGAAACCAAGCGACGTGAAGCCTTGCAGCTCTGCTCCGCTCAGCACGACACGTCGCATCTGCGGCGCAACGTCCTCCACGCGATCAACCGTGAGCCGGCGAATTCTTGCTTCATGCCGTACACGAGCAACATGAGGCACGTCAGTCACTCCGGCCTCCGTGCAATCTTCTCGGCAGCGTCCTCGATGATCTTTCTGACGCGCTCGGTTTCCTCCTCGTCCCAACCGCCCCTGTGCAGCGAGTCCGCCTGATCCTCGCTCTCGAGCCGGGTCCCAGCTCCCGTGAAGGCCATCACGGCGGGCCACCGCGTCTGTGCTACAAACGTCCGACATTCGCTGACCTATGCCTGACTCGACTGCAATGCGATATCTCTCTGAATTCAAACGAATCGTCGCTCTCATCGCATTCTCATCACTCGCCGGTTGCGGTGGCGGCGGGGGCGGAGGCGACGGCAATAACACGGTGTTCACGCCATCCTGGCAGGCCGGTGTTTTCCAGCCGAAGAGCACCTTTGCCAACAAGTGCGTGAGCAGACCCGGTACTGACGCCGAAACCGGTCAGCCTTACCAGGCCGGCACGCGCACTGATGAAAACAATTTCCTGCGTTCGTGGACCAACGATCTGTACCTCTGGTACAGCGAAGTGCCGGACGTGGATCCTTCCACGTACTCGAATACCGAGAGCTACTTCGACATCCTCAAGACGAGCGCGATCACGGCATCCGGGAATGCCAAGGATCGATTCCACTTCACTTACCCGACCGCAGAGTGGCAGGCGCTGTCGCAGTCGGGCGTGTCAGCGGGTTACGGTGCGCAGTGGGTGATCATCGGTACTGCGCCGAATCGTCGCGTCGTTACCGCGTATCACGAGGCGGGCTCGGCGGCGGCGACCAATAACGTCATCCGCGGCGTGGAAGTCCTGAGCGTGGACGGCGTCAGCATCGCAACCGCAAACACGCAAGCCACCATCGACGTGCTGAATGAAGGGTTGTTTCCCAGCGCGGCGGGCCAGACACATCAGTTCGTGCTGCAGGACCTGAATGGCTCGACACGCACCGTCAGCCTCGTATCCGCCAGCATCACATCGAATCCGGTGCCGACAGTGACTACCGTGCAGCCGCTGACCGGCGGCAACGTCGGTTACATCCTCTTCAACGATCACATCGCGACATCCGAGGCTCGTCTCAAAGATGCAGTGACCCAGCTGGAAGCCGCGGGCGTCACTGATCTCGTGCTCGACGTCCGCTACAACGGCGGTGGCTATCTCGCGATCGCGAGCGAGCTTGCCTACATGGTCGCCGGCAACACACGGACGGCGGGGCGAACGTTCGAGGAGTTACA
>JBEVDW010000464.1:0-9475 GCA_040513115.1 Steroidobacteraceae bacterium
AGTCAGCGTCGGGATGCTTGCCCGCACCCGACGGACTACACTCGGGGCGCCGTTCACCAGCATCTTGTCGTAATGCCTATCTATCTCGATTACGCGGCCAGCACGCCGATCGATCCGCGCGTCGCCCAGGCGATGTGCGAATGCCTGGGAGCCGAAGGCGAGCATGGCAACCCGGCATCCTTGAGTCACGACTTCGGGCGATGCGCCCGGAAGCTGGTCGAACAAGCCCGGGGACAGGTTGCGCAGCTCCTCAATGCCACGCCGCCATCCATCGTGCTGACCTCGGGCGCGACGGAGTCCAACAACCTCGCGTTGTTCGGTGCCGCTCGATTTCACGCCCCGCGCGGGCGCCACATCATTTCGGCGCGTACCGAGCACAAGGCCGTTCTGGATCCATTGCAGCAACTGGAGCGCGAGGGCTTCGATATCACGCTGCTCAAACCCGAATCGTCCGGCGTAATTACCCCCGCGCAACTCGAGGCCGCAGTGCGCCCCGACACCGTTCTCGTGTCGCTCATGCATGCCAATAACGAGACGGGAGCGATCCAGGACATCGGTGCGTTCGGCGCGCTCTGTCGCGCGCGCGGCATCCTGCTGCACGTCGATGCCGCCCAAAGCGCGGGCAAGCTGCCGATCGATGTGCAGGGACTGAACATCGACCTGCTGTCCCTGACTGGGCACAAGTTCTACGGTCCCAAAGGCGTGGGTGCGCTCTATGTCCGGCGACAGCCTGCCCTGGGATTGCAGCCGTTGATCCTGGGGGGCGGTCAAGAGTTCGGCATGCGTTCGGGGACGGTGCCGACGCATCAGGTCGTGGGACTCGGACTCGCTTGCGAGCTGGCCGCCGCGGAATGGGCCGAAGATGCCGACCGCATCGGTTCGCTGCGTACGCGTCTTTGGCAGGGCATTGCATCTCTCGGCGAGATCGAGCCCAACGGCTCCGGCGACTCGCAGCTCTGCAGCATCCTCAATGTGTGCTTTCACGGCGTGGAAGGCGAGAGTCTGCAATTCGCGTTGCGCGAGTTGGCCGTGTCAGCAGGTGCCGCGTGTTCGACAGGATCAGCCGAGTCCTCTTATGTTTTGCGAGCGCTCGGTCGCAGTGACCAGGAGGCACAGAGCTCTCTGCGCTTCAGCTTGGGCCGCTTCACGACGCAGGCCGACATCGACACCGCGGTCACCGTGATCCGTCGCGAAATCCCGCGGCTGCGTGCGCTATCGCCGCGCATCGCCTCCTGAAGGCATGGCGGAGTCGGCGCCCTCCTACAACGACTGGGTCCGGGACCATTTCGAATCGCCCCGGCATACCCCATGTCACGTAACCGGTCCCGGAGTCGTCTTCGGCCAGGCCGGCAGCGAGGCGAGCGGCGTTCTATACCGGCTGTCTGCCCGTGTTCTGGACAGCCGACTGGCCGAATTGCGGTTCGAAGCCTATGGATGTCCTCACGTTATCGCGGCCGCATCGCTTCTGACCGAACAGCTTGTCGGCAGCACGGTCGAAGCAGCATCCCGCTGGGATTGGCGATCCATGAGCCAGGCACTCGAGCTGCCAGCCGAAAAACGTGGACGGCTCCTCATCCTCGAGGACGCGTTACGTAGTCTGATTGCGGCTGCCCGTGTACCTACCGATGGCCCTTGATGGCGAACTGGCGGATCCTCATTCTTAGCTCACCACTCTGGACCCTGAATCAATATGAGCATTGTTCTTACGCCCGCTGCCGCCGATCGTGTGAAAACGTTTCTGACGCGCCGAGGCCATGGCGTCGGCCTCAGGCTCGGTGTGAAGAAGACCGGCTGTTCCGGCTATGCCTACGTCGTGAACTACGCCGATGACATCGGCGCCGACGATCTGGTGTTCGAGCAACAGGGCGTCAAAGTCATCGTCGACCGCAACAGCCTGGGTTACATCGAGGGCACCGAGGTCGATTTCGTGAAGCAGGGGCTGAACGAGGCCTTCCGCTTCCGCAACCCGAATGTGAAGGGGGAATGCGGGTGCGGGGAGAGCTTTACGGTCTGAAGAAGCCACCGATGTGACGAATTGCGTCCACTCCCTTGAGCAGCGCCAGCCAGGAAGGGCAGGGATCGCTACCTCGGGTTCTCAACCCCGTCCCTTCCGCTAACCGCCTCCCGCTTCTTTAGGTAGACTTCGCGCGCCTTGCGGCCGGCGGGCCCGACCGCAAGCCCAAGCTCCCAGCCCATTCCAGTCCAAAGGATTTCTTTGTCATGGCGCTCGAACGCACGTTTTCCATTGTGAAGCCCGACGGTGTGCAGAAGAACTTGATCGGCGAGGTCTATCGCCGCTTCGAACAGGCCGGGTTGAAGGTCGTGGCTGCCCGCATGGCCCAGCTGACGCAGGCGCAGGCCGAAGGCTTCTATGCCGTTCACCGCGAGCGGCCGTTCTACAAGGACCTGGTGAAATACATGATCTCCGGCCCGGTCGTGCTGCAGGTTCTCGAGGGCGACAATGCCGTCGCCAAGAACCGCGAGCTGATGGGTGCAACGGATCCGAAGAAGGCCGTGCCGGGCACGATTCGCGCGGATCTCGCGAGCAGCATCGAAGAGAACGTCGTGCACGGTTCCGACAGCGTCGAGAATGCTGCAATCGAAATCGCATTTTTCTTTGCGCAGGCAGACATCTGCCCCCGCAAGCGCTGAGCCGATGATGTCCATCGCGGCCAAGACCAACCTGCTCGGCCTCACGCGTGCCGAGCTGGATGCGTTTGTCGCAGCGATGGGCGAAAAGCCGTTCCGCGCTCGTCAGCTCGTCAAATGGATCTACAAGCGGTGGATCGGTGACTTCGATCAGATGACCGATCTTGCGAAGAGCTTTCGCGAACGTCTGAAGGGAGTCGCGGAAGTCCGCACGCCCGAGATCACGCTGACACAAGTAGCGGGCGACGGCACCCGCAAGTGGCTGCTGAACATGGACCGCCCCGGCGAAGAGGGCGGCGCGCAAGCCATCGAGATGGTGTTCATCCCTGAACCCGGCCGCGGCACGCTGTGCATCTCGAGCCAGGTGGGCTGTGCAATGGATTGCAGTTTTTGCTCGACGGCGCAGCAGGGCTTCAATCGCAATCTGTCGGTGGCCGAGATCGTCGGTCAGGTGTGGCTCGCGAATCGTGAGCTCGGCTCGCAACCGGGTACGGACAATCGGGTCGTTACCAATGTCGTCTTCATGGGCATGGGCGAGCCGCTTGCGAACTACCGCAACATCGTGCCTGCTGCCGAGATCCTCATGGACGATCTGTGCTTCGACATCTCGCGTCGCCGCGTGACAGTGAGCACTTCGGGCCTCGTGCCGCAGATGGTGAAGCTTGCGAATGAAACCAACTGCGCGCTCGCCGTGTCGCTGCATGCGCCGAACGATGCGCTGCGCGATCAGCTGGTGCCGATCAACCGCAAGCATCCAATTGCCGAGCTCCTGGATGCCTGCTGGCACTACGTGGAAAAACAGAACGCGCGCAACATCACCTTCGAGTACGTGATGCTGGATGGCGTCAACGATCAGCCGGAGCATGCGCGCGAGCTCGCGCGGCTGCTGCAAGGCAGGCCCGCGAAGGTGAACCTCATTCCGTTCAACACCTTCCCCAATACTCAATATCGGCGGTCACCCGCTGCAGTGATCGAGCGGTTCCGCGACTATCTCAACGCTCATGGCGTGATCGCGACCACGCGTCGCACGCGCGGTGATGACATCGATGCAGCGTGCGGTCAGCTCGTCGGCCGCGTACAGAATCGCACGACCGTTCGTCTTGGCTCCAAACTCGTATCGGTGGCGGTGCAGTCTTGAGGAAGCAGCTGTTGACCTGTGCCGCGCTCTGCGTGGTGTTGAGCGCATGCGCTACCGAGCAAAGCTCGATGCCCAAACCGCAACCCGCGCGCGCCGCCGAGATCAATCTCGAGCTCGGTATCGACTACCTGCGCAAAGGCAATCTCGAGCAGGCGAAGGAAAAGATCGATCGCGCACTCGAGCAGGATTCGCGCAATGCGAAGGCCCAGGCCGCCGCGGGCTTGCTGTATGACCGGCTCGGTGAGCAGAGCAAGTCGGAGTCGCATTTCGAGCGCGCCATCTCGCTCGATCCGAAGAATCCGGAGATTCGCAACAACTTCGCCGCGATCCTGTGTCAGCGCGGCAAGTACGAGCGTGGCGAGAAGATGGCGCTGACTGCCACCACCGATCCGCTCTACAAAACGCCGGAAGTCGCATTGATGAATGCCGGCAACTGCCGCCGCAGCGCCGGGGATATCAAAGGCGCCGAAGGACACTTTCGCAAGGCGCTGGAGCGCAAGCCACGCTACGGGCCAGCGCTGTATGAAATGGCGGATCTCGAGTTCGGCCAACAGAATTACATGCCGGCACGTGCGTTCCTGGAGCGCTACATGGAAGTGGCTCGTCCCAACTCTGCGAGTCTGTGGCTCGCCTATCGGATCGAACGTCAGCTCGGTAACGCCGCTGCTGCCGACACGTATGCACGGCGCCTGCGTAATGAGTTTCCGACGTCGAATGAGACGAAGGAGCTGATTCAGAGTGAGCGTCGGCCGGGGTGATGTCGCTTCCGACCCCCTCCCTTGCGTAGCGGGGAGGGTGGGGGTGATGAGTCGGCCCCACGGCTAGGCAAGCGTTTGCTCCCATCCTGTCCTTCCCTCGCTGCGCAGGGGAAGGGACGCCCAAATTCGCAGTTGCACCTGCATTAGCAGATTGAAGATCGGAGTTTGAGTTGAGTAGTTCGAGCGACAAAATCATTGCGCCGGTTCGCGGCATGAACGACGTGCTGCCGCACGAGAGCGCGCTGTGGCAGAAGCTCGAAGGCACGGCGCGCGAATTGTTCACGGCGTACGGCTATCAAGAGTTGCGCGTGCCGGTCGTCGAGCGCACAGACCTCTTCAAGCGCTCGATAGGCGAGTTCACCGATATCGTCGAGAAAGAGATGTACACCTTCGAGGATCGCAGCGGCGACATGCTGACGCTGCGGCCTGAAGCAACCGCCGGTATCGTGCGCGCGATGATCTCGAACGGGCTGCTGCACAACCAGCGTCATCGCGTGTGGTGCATGGGACCGATGTTCCGGCACGAGCGTCCGCAGAAAGGACGTTATCGTCAGTTTCATCAGTTGGATGTCGAGGCGTTCGGCTATCCCGGTCCTGATCTCGATGCCGAGATGATTTTGCTGAGCGCGCGCCTGCTCAAGCGCCTAGGGCTTCAGCGTGTGCAGCTCAACATCAACTCGCTGGGCACGCCGGACAGTCGTCGCGCCTATCGCGAGAAGCTGATCGCGTACTTCTCGGCGCATCAGGAGCAGCTCGACGAAGACAGTCGCCGTCGTCTGCAGGGCAATCCCATGCGCATTCTCGACAGCAAGAATCCGCACATGCAGCCGTTGCTCGAGGATGCGCCATTGCTGCTCAACGAGCTCGATCCGGAGTCGAAGATGCACTTCGATGCATTGCGCGCGCATCTCGACGCGGTGGGTGTTCCATACGTCGTGAATCCGCGGCTCGTGCGCGGCCTCGACTACTACACGCGCACCGTGTTCGAGTGGATCACGACGGAGCTCGGGTCGCAGGATTCAGTCTGCTCGGGTGGTCGGTACGACGGACTCGTCGCGCAACTGGGCGGCGAGCCGACGCCGGCAATCGGTTGGGCATTGGGCGAGGAGCGAATCGTCGAGCTGATGCGCGTGCAGGGCGTGGGCGAGGTGGCCAACGTGCCCGACGTCTATCTGGTCGTCGTCGGCAGCCAGGCCGAAGCGCAAGCGCTGCGATTGTCCGAACAGTTGCGCGATGCGCTCCCGGCGCTGCGGCTCGAAACGAATTGCGGCGGCGGCAGCTTCAAATCGCAATTGAAGCGAGCAGATAAGAGCGGCGCCCGCTACGCTTTGATCCTGGGTGACAGCGAAACGCAGTCACAAGCCGTGGGATTCAAATCGCTGCGGCAAGACGAGCCGCAACGGGAGATTCGCTGGACCGACCTTGCAGCGGAACTCTCGCGTGCGTTAGCCGATCGATAGCCCTATTACTACATCGAGATCACGACGACGATGGACGAGACACTCACCGATCGGGACCAAGAAGAGCGCCTGCGCCTGTTCCTGCGTGACAACTGGCGCTGGATGCTGGCAGGCATCGTGCTGGGCATCGGATTATTGATCGGCTGGAACCAGTGGCAGGGCTACAAGACCAGCGATAGCGAGGCGGCCGCTGCGGATTACGCCGGGCTGCAGAAGGTGTTGGCCAAGGGCGATCACGAGCAAGCCACGCACATGTTGCAGTCGCTTGCGGAGGAACACGGGCGCTCACCGTATCCAGATCATGCACGACTGCTGCTGGCCAAGACGCACGTCGAGAAAGGCCGCTATGCGGACGCCGTTGCGCTATTGCGTACGGTGGCCGATCAATCGAAGGACAAAGAGTTGGCTGAGCTCGCCAGCCTGCGGCTCGCTCGCGTGCTGCTGCAGGAAGGCAAACATGATGAGGCGTTGAACGCACTGAAGCTGCCAAAGGACAGCGCTTACGCAGCGCTGGCCCACGATATTCGTGGCGATGTCCACTATGCCCGCGGCAAGATCGCAGAGGCTCGTGCCGAATACGCGGCAGCGCTCGAAGGGGATGAGGCCGTGATCGATCGGACGTTGGTCGAGCTGAAACTGCAGCAAGTCGGCGGCAAGCCCGAAGTGGCACCGAAGGTGGCACCATGAGCCGGTCGTCCCGAGTCTCAGCGCTGCGCGCTGGATGTGCCATCGCCGCCCTGGTGTTGAGCGCGGCTTGCAGCAAGGACAAGGAAATCGATCCACCCGCCGAGCTGGTGGATATTCAGCAGCAGTTGAACGTAAAGAAGCGCTGGAGCGCCAGCATGGGCGGCGATTCCGAACGCCTGCGCCTGGCACTCAAACCCTATGTCCTGGGCGGTCGAGTGTTCAGCGCATCGTATGACGGTGAAGTGGCCGCATTCTCGGCTGACCGCGGCAAGCGATTGTGGCTCACGGATACCAAGACGAAGGTGTCGGCGGGACCCGCGGCGAATGAAGAGATCGTTCTCATCGGCACGGCCGAAGGCGAAGTCATCGCGCTCGACGCGGGCAGCGGTAAGCAGCGCTGGCGCAAGCAATTGACCAGCGAAGTGCTCGCAGCGCCGCTGATCACCGCGGACGTCGCAGTCGTACGCACCGTTGACGGTGGCCTGCATGAGCTCGCGCTGGCCGACGGCGCCACCCGCTGGACCTACACAGACACGGTTCCGAGATTGTCACTGCGTGGCAATGCGCCGCCGGTGCTTGCAGGCGAAGCAATTATCGCCGGTTTCGACAATGGCAAGGTGGTGTCGGTCGATGTGCACACTGGCGATGTTCTCTGGGACACCATCGTGAGCGCACCACGCGGCCGCACGGAATTGGAGCGTCTGGCGGACATCGATGCGCCGGCAAAGATCGTGGGCGATGACATCTTCGTCGTCGGCTTCCAGGGGCGCATGGCGATGCTGGCGCGCGAGTCGGGACAGATCTGGTGGGCGCGCGACGCTTCGAGCTATCGTGGTTTCGCCATGGACGACGAGCTCATCTATCTGACGAATGCGGATAGCGTCGTGGTGGCGATGCGCAAGCGCGACGGCAATGTCGAATGGGAACAGCCGGCCATGCGGCGACGTTCGCTCACCGCACCTGCGATCGATGGCGATGCACTGGTGGTCGGTGATTTCGAGGGCTACCTGCACTGGCTCGATCGCAAGACCGGCAAGATCATCGCGCGCACGAAGTCCGGTGGCGAGCGCATCACGAATGCGCCGGTCGCGACACAGGAGCTCGTATATGTGCAGACAGATGACGGCAAGCTGCTGGCATTGAAGAGTCAGGCGAAGGCTGCCAAGTCCTGAGGTCTGCCGAATTAGTCCATGCTCCCCGTCATCGCCCTGATTGGGCGGCCCAACGTCGGTAAATCCACGCTCTTCAACGTGCTCACGAGCACACGCGATGCGTTGGTCGCCGATCTCCCTGGGCTCACACGCGATCGCAAGTACGGTTACGGCAAGGTTGGCCCCGTCCCCTACATCGTCGTGGACACTGGGGGTCTCATCGATCAAACGGCGGGTGTCGAAGCGTTGATGGCCAGGCAGACACTGCGCGCCGTCGACGAAGCGGATCGCGTGCTCTTTCTGGTGGACGCACGCGATGGCTGCACACCATCCGATCAGTTCGTCACGCAGTTGCTGCGTCGGCGCGGCAAAGAGGTCGTGCTCGTCGTCAACAAGTCGGAAGGACTTGATGGCGCCACGGCCGGCGCCGACTTTCACCAGCTCGGAGTGGGCGAGCCGCTCGCCATCAGCGCCGCACACGGCGCCGGCGTGAATGCACTGATGAACCAGGTGCTCGCTGGCTTCGAGCTCGATCCGAGCGAGTCGGCCGATCCGAACGAGGGCATTCGCGTTGCCGTCATCGGCCGGCCGAATGTCGGCAAGTCGACGCTCATCAATCGCTTCCTCGGCGAGGATCGACTCATCGCATTCGATAAACCGGGCACCACGCGCGATGCGGTGTTCGTCCCCTTCGAGCGCGATGATCGACGCTATACATTGATCGACACGGCTGGCGTGCGGCGGCGTGCACGCGTCGAAGAGGCCGTGGAGAAGTTCAGCGTCATCAAAGCGCTGCAGGCCGTCGAGTCGGCCCACGTCGTCATCGGTGTGATCGATGCGCACGACACAGTGGCAGAGCAGGATGCAAGCCTGTTCGGTCACGTGGCCGAGCTGGGGCGCGCGCTGGTCATCGCCGTGAACAAGTGGGACGGCATTCCTTCCGACAAGCGCGAGGAAATCCGTACGGGGCTCGACCTGCGCTTGCCCTTCCTCGAATTCGCCCCAGTGCACTTCATCTCCGCCTTGCATGGCACGGGGGTCGGTGAGCTCCTGCGCACGGTGAATTCGGCCTACGAAGCAGCGATGCGCGAGATGCCCACACCGGAACTCACGCGCGTGCTCGAGCGGGCGATCGAGCAGCATCAACCGCCGCTGGTACGCGGCCGGCGCATCAAGCTGCGGTACGCCCACCAGGGCGGCCGCAACCCCCCCATCATCGTCGTGCACGGTAATCAGGTCGATCATGTGCCCGATGCCTATCGGCGCTACCTGGCGAACGTCTATCGCGAACGCTTCCGTCTGCAAGGCACACCAGTGCGTGTGGAATTCCGCTCGGACGAGAACCCCTTCAAGGCCAAGCGCAATCCCCTGACGCCGCGGCAGGTGCGCAAGCGCAAGCGGCTGATGCAACGGGTGAAGAAGAGGTGAGCTGGCTTGCTGGTCAACTGGTCTGTTGGCCAAACGGAAGGAGCGCGCGAGCTCTCCTCTGGCCAGCCCACCAGTAGACCAGTTGGCCAGCCCACCAGTTGGCCAGCCGACCAGCTAAACTCAGAGCGATTCGCGCCCCCCGACTGTCATGGCCACAGTACGAAAAATCCTGAAGCTCGATCATCCGTTCGAGATGCGCCGCGG
>JBEVDW010000465.1:0-5805 GCA_040513115.1 Steroidobacteraceae bacterium
CGACGTTTAGCAACGGCGCGGAAGTGCTGATTCGCAATGCAACCGGCTCGATGGTCACCAAAGGTGGAGGCAGCACCTCTTCTGGCTCGTGAGTCGACAAAAATAGGGTTTCCATCACGAGTGTCGGTTTATTGATCCGTTCCGCCCTCGTCATGTGGGCAAAGGCGACCACCACGACCGCGTGAATAACGCCGACGCCTATCAACAATCCCGTTCGCGGCAGATCAAGACCGAACATCGAAGGCTCCCAGCACGCACGAATCATCAGCGCGGCGAATATATCACGTTGCAAACGCGAATCGTTCTCACTTATATTCATTGGGTCACAAGCACGCCACGCTCCAGGGAGAAAAACATGTGCGTCCGCGCAACAACCGCATCACCGATTGCAGTCGCCGTTCTAAGCGTGCTGCACGCTGCAACCGCTTCAGCTGCTGATTCATCGGCCGCGACGCTGCCGAAGATCTCGGTCGGCGCGGACGAGGACTCGGACAGCTACAAGACCGAAACCAGCGCTAACACCAGATACTCCGAGCCGCTGCTGGATACACCACAGACGATCACGGTGATTCCGCCGGCAGTCATTCAGCAGCGCGCTGCGGCAACGCTGCGCGACGTCTTGCGCAATTCGCCGGGTATTACATTCCAAGCCGGCGAAGGCGGTGGCGGCCTGCCGGGGGATCAGAATTTCAGCCTCCGCGGCTCCAGCGCACGCAATGCACTATTTATTGATGGCGTCCGCGACAGCGGCGCGTACACGCGCGATGCATTCGTCCTGCAGCAGGTCGAGATCGTCAAGGGACCCACGGCCGCTCTTGCAGGCCGCAGTGCAACCGCCGGTGCGATCAACCAGATCACGAAGACCCCGCAGCTCGAAAATGCCCAGCAATACTCTGCGGCTGGCGGCAGCGACAGCTACGCACGAGTGACGGCAGACGCCAATTTGGCAACGGGTGAACGTTCGGCGCTGCGTATGAACGCGATGTACCACCACGCGGACGCTCCGGGTCGTGACGTGGTGGAGAACGAACGTTGGGGCTTTGCGCCCTCCTTCGCGCTGGGACTCGGCACCGACACGCGTGTGAAACTCGACTATCTCTATGTCGAGGAAGATAACGTGCCCGATTACGGACTGCCTTGGAATACCTTCACACAGACCACGGCGGCAGACCCGAGCCACAACGGCACCTTTCCGACCGGCGCGTACGGCGCAGATCCGAAGGTGGATCGCAGTAACTTCTACGGACTCAAGGACTTCGACTACGAAGACGTGAAGACCCAATCCGGTACGACGCAGGTCGAGCACGATTTCAGCGACACGCTCACCTTGCGCAGCGTCCTGCGACTCATCGATACGGAGCGCGACTCTGCCATCACCGCACCGCGCCCGCCGAATCGACAATTGCAGCGTCGCACGATGGACTTGCGCACGCTCACCAGCCTGACCGATGTCAAATACGAGTTCACGACAGGCCACATCGCACACGATCTGGTGACGGGAGTGGAGCTTGCGCGCGAAACCACGCATAACCGCAACAGCTCGTCCACGACCGCGGCTCCTCAGTACCCCGATTTCTACTCACCGAACCCATCGGACGATCCGCTCGGACCGATGCCGGCGAACACGGGCATTCCCTCAAAAACACGCGTCGATACCATGGCGTTATACGCGGTGGACACAATCAAGTTCACCGAGCAGTGGCAGATCGTTGCCGGCCTGCGCGGCGATCGAGTCGAAACGGACTACCGCTCACGCCAAACCAACGGCACTCCACTCGAACTGAGCCGCGACGATGACCTCTTCAGCTGGCACGGCGCGATCGTCTATAAGCCCACGGCGGATGGATCGGTGTACTTGTCGAATGGCACGTCGTTCGATGCCTCGGCGGACGCAGGCTCGACGGGTTCAGCGTTGAGCGATCTCCCCACGGCCGCCAACAACGTCAATCTCGAGCCGGAAAAGAGCCGCAATCTCGAGCTCGGCACCAAATGGAATCTCTTCGGTGAACAAGCGATCGTCAGCGCGGCCATCTTCAGAACCAAGAAGACGAACGTCCGCACGCGCAATCTGAACAACGAGCCGTTCACGCTCGATGGCGAGCAGCGCATCGACGGCTTCGAGATCAACATGAGCGGCAACATCACCGAACAGTGGTCCGTCTATGCCGGCTATTCCTACCTCGACAGCGAGTTCAAACAGACCAGCAGCTCACTCGATCAGGGCCAGGTGCTGCCGCTGGTGCCCAAGAACTCGGGCAATGTCTGGACGACCTACGTCTTGCCGTTCGGCGGCACCATCGGCGCCGGAGCGCAGTACGTTGATGAAGTCACGCGCACACGCTCCGCTACGGCAGCGGCGCTGACGATGCCGGATTACTGGTTGTTCGACGCCATGGCCACGTATCCGGTCACCGATCACATTACGCTTCAGTTCAACGCCAACAACATCACGGACAAAAGCTATGTCGATCGCATCGGCGGCGGACACTTCGTGCCCGGGGCCACGCGCACGTATCAGCTGTCGGCATCGGTGAGCTTCTAGACAGTCGTCATGTTGCTGCACGTACCCGAGGTGCTGACGGCAGAGCAAGTGCGCGAATGCCGCCGCGAGCTCGACGCAGCCGAATGGGTTGATGGCCGGATCACCGCCGGCCATCAATCCTCGCGGGCCAAGGCAAATGAACAGCTGCCGGAGAACTCGGCTGCCGCGGCAAAGTTGCGCGGCATCGTGCTGACTGCACTGGAACGCAGCCCGTTGTTCTTCACGGGCGCGTTGCCGCTCAAGGTGTTCCCGCCGTTATTCAACCGCTATCGAGGCGGACAACAGTTCGGCATTCACGTCGACAACGCGATTCGCACGAGCGCCGGAGAGCGAGTGCGCACGGACCTCTCGGCAACGTTGTTCCTCAGCGCACCGGAGGAATACGACGGCGGCGAGCTCATCATCGAAGACACGTACGGCGCCCACAGTCTGAAGCTCCCCGCAGGCGATCTCGTGCTCTATCCGGCCAGCAGCTTGCACAAGGTGCAGCCCGTGACTCGCGGCGCGCGAATGGCCAGCTTCTTCTGGATTCAAAGCATGGTTCGCGATGATGGCGAACGCAGCCTGCTATTCGATCTCGATATTGCGATCCAACGCCTGAGCCGCGATTTGTCGCCCGATCATCCCGCGCTCGTTCAACTCACCGGCATCTATCACAACCTCCTGCGCCGCTGGGCGGCTACATGAATAAGTCACGTCTGCTGCGCAACGCGCTCTTTCAGGTCCATTGGTTCGTCGGCATCACAGCCGGCATCGTGCTCGCACTGGTCGGCTTCTCGGGTGCCCTGCTCGGCTTCGAACACGAGATACAGGACCGGCTCAACCGCTCCGTGCGCACGGTGACGCCGGCAGGCACGATGCTCTCTCCACCAGAGCTGCTTGCTCGAATTCACCAACAGTTTCCAGAGCGCCGCATTCAGTCGCTGCAACTGGAACCCGCCCACGCGACCTACGCTGCCCGCGTGACGTTTGCGCTGGCTGGCCAAGTTGAGAAGCCGGCACCGGGGCGTCCGCGGGGAGAAGTACGATTCGTCGATCCGTACACGGGAGCCGTGAACACGGATCCGGGCAATCGCGGCGAGCAGTTCTTCCGCGGAGTCATGCAATTGCATCGCTGGCTGACTTGGGGCGACCTCGGCAACCAGGCGATCGGCAAACAGATCGTCGGTGCATCGACCGCTCTTTGCCTGTATTTAGCGCTGTCCGGGTTGTATTTGCGATGGCCCGCGCGCGGCGCGAATTGGCGCATCTGGTTGCAACCGAACTTCAAGCTGAGCGGTCGCGCATTTCTATGGAATCTGCATGCCGTCATCGGCACGTGGGTACTGGCGTTCTATGTGCTGATGTCACTGACCGGCTTGCAGTGGTCGTACGACTGGTATCGCAAAGGGCTGTACTCGCTCGCTGGAGTGCCCATGCCGGCACGGCCTCAAGGTGGAGAAAAGGGTGGCCAGCCTCAAGCGCAGAGTGCGAAACACGCTCCTTCCATCGACTCCGCCTGGCAAGGCTTTCTGACAGCGACGCACGACGAGCGTTACGACACCGTTTCCATCAATCTGCCGCGCAGTGCGAAGGATGCGCTCGAGATCCGATATCTCGCGCTCGACGCTCCTCATGAGCGGGCGATGAACACCATTGCCCTCGATCCGCTGACCGGTGAGATTCGCAAACACGAGCGCTACGCGGACAAACCGATCGGCGGCAAACTGGTTGCGAGTATTTTTCCGCTGCACTCTGGCACTTTCTTCGGCGTGCCGGGACAAGTGCTGTATCTGCTCGCATCGCTGATGATGCCGGTGTTCGCGGTAACTGGCTGGTTGTTGTACCTGCGCCGTCGCCGCGCCAAGGCAGAAGCGCGCTCCCGTGCGACGCAGCTGGCTTCGGCCGAAACCGGCTAGGACGCGCTTACTGTCGAGAGCTGCTCATCGAGTCGCACCAGGCGCTCTGGCGTACCGATATCGAACCAGCGTCCTTCATACAGCTCGCCGCTGACTCGATGTGCGCGCATCGCCTTGACCATCAGCGGGACGAGCTTGAACGCGCCGGGCTCGCAGCCCTCGAAGAATTCCGGGCGATACACGCCCACACCCGAGAACGTATAGCGCGGCTCGCCTTCTTCGCACACGCGACCGTTGCACAACGCAAAGTCGCCGCGTTGATGTTGCGGCGGATTCGGGACCATCACGAAATGCGCCAGGTCGTTCGCACCGAGTACATGACGCAGACTCCCAAACGGTAGATCGGTCCAAACATCGCCGTTGACGACGAGGAAAGGCTCTGCGCCCAGCAATGGCAACGCACGATGAATGCCGCCTCCGGTTTCGAGTGCGGCGGGACGTTCGTCGCTATGCGTGACCCGCACGCCGAAGCGCGAACCATCGCCAACATGCGCGCGCACGTGCTCGCCAAGCCACGCGTTGTTGATGACGATGTCCTGAAAGCCCGCGCGCTGCAAACCTTCGATGTGATAGTCGATCAGCGCCTTGCCACCGACGTTGAGCAGCGGCTTCGGCGTGCAATCAGTGAGCGGACGCATGCGCTCACCGCGGCCCGCAGCCAGGATCATGGCGCGCATGATCAAGCCTGAGTCGCGGTGATGCGATCCGCGATCGGCAGAATGCGCGCGCTGATGAACTCGCGCAAAAAAGCCAGCTGCGGATAGCTCGTCGCCACCGTGTGCACGTAATTGAGGGTGCGTGGTATGTCTTTCAAATAGCCAGACTTCCCGTCCCGATGCCAGAGCCGCGCAAAGATGCCGATGGCCTTCAAGTGCCGCTGCACGCCCATGAGATCGAACCACTCGAGGAACTGAGCTTCGCTCGTGCCGACTTCAAGGCCGTGAGAACCCACCTGCGAACGGAAGCTCAGTGCCCAACCACGCACCTGCTCCAGCGGCCACGCGACATAGCAGTCTCGCAACAGCGACACGAGGTCGTATGTGATGGGCCCCTGGACCGCATCCTGGAAATCCAGAATGCCGGGGTTCGCGCCATGGCGCGCTCCATCACCCACCATCAAATTGCGCGAATGATAGTCCCGGTGCACGAACACCTGCGTCTGCGCGAGAGCCGACGCGGCCAGCGCATCGAATGTCGCCTGTACGTGGCGTTCATCCTCGGCAGACAAGTCCAACCCCCGGTGGCGCGCGCAGAACCAATCCGTGAAGAGGCGCATCTCCCGATGCAGCAGCGGCGCGTCGTATGCTGGAAGCTGGCTCGCGTAGGCTTGTCCGCCCGCCTGAATTCGAACGAGCGCGCTCATCG
>JBEVDW010000466.1:0-3617 GCA_040513115.1 Steroidobacteraceae bacterium
ACCGCGAGACACAGAAGCCCCAGCAGTGCGCGGCTGTAGTCGAAGCCAACCATCACTTGCGAGAAGCCTTTGTTCTCTTCACCGAGCAGATGCGTGGCTGGCACACGGACTTCATCGAAGAACAATGAGCCACGGCCCACGCTGCGACCGCCATGGTCGTCAAACGCGGTGCACGCGATGCGCGGGTCATCAAGCGGCACCAAGAATGAGCTGACGCCGCGGGCGCGCGAGTCCGCCGACCCTGTACGCGCAAACACGACCGCGAAATCCGCTTGTGTCGCCATGCTGATCGAAGTTTTCTCGCCAGAAAGGATGTACTCATCACCATGCCTGACGGCCTTGAGCTTGAGGCTGGCGGCATCCGAGCCACCGCCCGTCTCGGTCAACGCAATCGAGCTCAGCAGCTCACCACGCAGCATGCCGCGGATCCAGGGCTCCACGATCTGCGGACGTCCGTACCTATGCAGTATCTGGCCGACCAGGGACGTGCCGACGCTCACATAGCCGATATTCAAGTCGTCCGCACATAGCGCCTCGAGCACGAGCCCTGCCGTCACGCAGCTTTGACCCAACCCACCCACGGACTCCGGCAGCTCGATGCCGAAGAAGCCGTGCTCGCCGAGCTCACGTAACGTCTGTCGGTGCAGCTTTGCTTCGTGATCGCGCAATCGATAGTTGGGTGCGATGCGGTCCGCGGCGAACGCGCGCGCAACATCGATCAAAGTCTGTTGCTCTGGAGTGACGCTAAAATCCATCGAATTACCTCTTCGAGTGAGTCGTCCCGAACCGCTGCCGCAGTTCGTTCTTCAGGACCTTGCCATTGGAGTTACGTGGCATGACATCGAGCACGTGCAGATCGCGAGGCAGCTTGTAGCGCGCGAGCCGCGGCGTGAGGAATCGTATGAGGTCATCGAACATCAGCGATGTGGCGGGTTTGAGCACGATGAGGGCCACCACAACCTCGCCCCAGCGATCATCAGCCGCACCTATCACAGCCGCCTCAGCCACGCTCGGATGCTCGTAGAGAACGCTTTCGATCTCTGCGGGATAGATGTTTTCTCCGCCGCTGATGATCATGTCCTTGAGTCGATCACAGATGTAATAGAAGCCTTCCTCATCGCGATAAGCGATGTCACCGCTGTGCAGCCAGCCTTCCGCATCCATAGCGGCTTCAGAGTCGAGCGGGCGATTCCAATATCCTTGAGTGACAATGCCGCCACGCACGCAGATCTCGCCATGCACACCCGGTTCGGTGATGACACCGCCCGCTGCATCCACGAGCCGCACCTCGTTCAAGAGACCGGGGCGCCCACAAGCGCCCAACTTCACTGCCGCCCGGTTGGGTTCGAGAAAGGTGACGGCCGACGTCGCTTCCGTCTGTCCGTAACACTGACTGATTGGCACACCATGCTGGTTGAAGGTACGCAGCAGCGGCTCCGGCACGGGCGCGCCTGCGGCTACGATGAAGCGCAGCGTCGACAGATCGACACTGCGGAAACGCTCGTGCTGACTTGCAGCCAACAACATGGCGGGCACGGCAAAGTTGACCGTCACACCATAGCGAGCGATGTCTTCGAGATAGAGCAGCGGGTCGAAGCTCTCGTGCAGGACCGCATGGCCGCCCATCATCAAGGTGGGCGTCAGCAGTGCGCACAACCCCCCGACATGAAACAGCGGCGTGCAGTCGAGCACGACATCCCGCGAGCTCATGTCGCACGTGAGAATCCAGTTCAGGCTGCTCGTCCAGAGATTGCGATGACTGAGCATCACTCCCTTTGGTTTACCTGTCGTGCCGGAGGTGTAAACGAGCGTGACGACGTCGTCCGCCCGAGCACTGACAGCCGGCGGCACGTCGATCGAGTCCTCGCAAGGTCCGATGAGGTCCCATCCTTCCAGGGGCTCGAGGCAAAAATAGCTCCTGCAAGAGAGATCTTCGCGGGCAGCATCGAGCAACGGTGCATGTCGTGCGTCTGCAACCACGGTATGCGCACCGGCATCCTCGATGATCGCCGTCACCTCCGGCCTGGTGAGGCGAAAGTTGATCGGTACGAGAATGGCGCCAAGCCGCGCGGCGGCGAACAGGGCCAGAACGACGATCGAATGGTTGAGACCCAGATACGCCACCCGATCACCCGGCCCTAGGCCGCCCGCGGCGAACACCGCGGAGAGCCGCTCGATACGTCGCTGCATGTCGCCGTAGCTCCAGGTCTCGCCCTGAAACGACAGCGCTGGACGATCAGGCCCTCGCGCCGTCCGGCGGCGAAACCACTCGTGCAGATTTTCCGGATCTCCCATCCTCATAGTTCTCGGTGAATGGGCCCGCGATGCTGATTCGGCTCGACAACTCGTATGGTGCCCTACGGCATTGTGTACCATGCGTGCTCGTGACTCCAACCTGACTCCGGCAGAACCACGCAGTGCACGAGGCGCCATGACCGAGCGAGCCATTCAGTTCGAATTACGCGAGAACGTCGCACATGTGACCTTCGTGCAGCCCCACCGCGGCAATCCATTCGATGCCACCTTCTGCGCGCAGTTATGCGAAGTCGCGATCGAGTGTGACGAGAATTCGAGCGTTCGCGCCGTTCTGATTCGCGGTGAAGGTAAGTACTTCAGCGTCGGCGCGGACCTCAAATGGCTGGGCTCGGACCGCGATCAATTGCCACGGAGGCTCAAGGCCGCCACGGCTGATCTGCACATGGGTATTGCGCGATTGGCGCGGTGCGATGCGCCAATCGTGCTCGCTGCACACGGCTTGGTGACAGGCGGCGCGGTCGCGTTGGCCGCTCTCGCTG
Source organism: Steroidobacteraceae bacterium (assembly GCA_040513115.1). Classification (GTDB taxonomy): domain Bacteria; phylum Pseudomonadota; class Gammaproteobacteria; order Steroidobacterales; family Steroidobacteraceae; genus DATELY01. The sequence continues at coordinate 2,796 of JBEVDW010000466.1, forward strand.
ACTTCACGCTGGCGGTGCCGGCCGCCAAGTTCTACGCCGCCTACAACGGCATCGGATTCGTCAGCGATGGCGGCGGCAGTTATTTCTTGCCGCGGCGTGTTGGCCTGCGCAAGGCAGCCGAATTCGTCATGCTCAATCAGACGTGGAGTGCGCAAGAAGCCGCCCAGTATGGATTGGTTTCGCGAATCGTCGCCGAGCAGGAGTTGGAACCTGAAGCGCTGACGCTAGCGCGCACGCTCGCCAGCGGACCGACACGCACGTTCGGCGAGATGCGTCGTCTGCTGTTGTCCACCTATGACCAACCACTGGAAACCCAGCTCGAGTTCGAAGCGCGCGCCATCGCCCGGTGCGCCAAGACCCAGGACTCATGGGACGCAATCCAGGCGGTAATGAGCAAACAGAAGCCGCGGTTTTCGGGTCGCTGATGCCTCTCAACCTCGAGACTCACCTTGTCCATGAACACCAATCCGGTTGCACTACGTCCAGCCGCGACGATTCTCATGCTGCGCGAAGGCACCGCTGGCATGGAGGTATTCATGGTCGTGAGACACCAGCAGATCGATTTCGCGTCAGGCGCACTGGTGTTTCCAGGTGGGCGGCTCGCGTCTGGCGACAGCGATCCCGGAGTGCGTGAGCGATGCACCGGCGTGAACAGGCTATCCACCGATGAGATCGCCATGCGCGTGGGCGCGATTCGCGAGGCCTTCGAGGAATGCGGCCTGCTGCTGGCGCACTCTCGTGCGAGCTCGCACTCGCTTCCCGCTGCGCAAGTGACAGCGCTCGGGGAACGCTACCGCATGCGTCTCGAGCGCGGCGAGATCG
>JBEVDW010000467.1:0-10409 GCA_040513115.1 Steroidobacteraceae bacterium
TCTCGGCGCCGTGCGACCGCAGCCAAATGTTCAGAACGATCAATCATATGCGAGCGCCCTGTTCTTCAGACGCTCAGCAACTATGACGACCACTGCAACGTGATCGGCCCCTTCCCGACTCAGCGAGCCTGCAGCCTTCAGAAAAGCGGGCTGAAGCGGGAACGGTACTCTTCGAAAGCCGCCTCCAACTGACCCTTCTCATAGCCGAATTGCGCCAGGCTGTATTGATGGCGACCATGCTTGTGCTGCGTATTGCTCTGCTCCCAGTCGCACATCCGGCTCAGGGCCTCGGCCGAAGGATGCAGACCTGCAGCGGAATAGATGCGTGCGATGACCCCTGCGGCGTCGCGAACGATATCCCTGTACGTCACATCGACGATTCGGGCTGAGGATTCGACGGATTTACGCTCCTCGCAGTAGCGGCGCATCTGACGCGACCACAGCTCGAGAACGAAGTCGCCCACGTCCTTGTCCTGCTCGACATCGCTGTGAAAACGCCGCGACGCGGCGACCAGGCCTGCCAAGGATGGAATGGCCTCGACAGGGTCACGATGGCAATGAACGATCGTGACATCCGGGAAGTACTTCACCAGCAGCTTCAACTGGCCAAGGTGGGCAGGCGCTTTCAGCAGCCAGGGTGACCGCAACCGTCCGTCGCAATACTGGTAGTACTGCAAGAGCTCACGCAGCAGGCGATACCAGCCTTCGAATGACTGGGCGTGGACCCACTTCGCATACGAGGGGACGTGTGCAGAAAGCGCATTCAGGTACCCCACGAACGTCAGCTCCATGAGGAATTCTTCCTCGTCGGGCTCCTCGGCATCCATCGGATGTGCGGCGTAGAAGTCCGGGTGACGATCGCGTAGCGCCGTCACGAACGCCTGCGCCTGCTGGATGCGCGGACTGCGTTCGCCCGGTGCTTCATCGGGCAATGGAACAGGGTTGAAGATCTTCCACAGCGCTAGTTTCTGCAGTCCGGGATCGCACGCCATCATGCGATGCAGTTTCGTAGTGCCCGACCGCGGCAGTCCGACGATCACGATCGGTCCGGCGATCGACTCTTGCAGGATCTCGGGGTGGCGCTTGAATGCATCCTGGATCTTCAACTTATTCGCCAGGACGCGGGTGAAGCTCGCCCGTGTGCCTTCCCTGCCGGCCGCTGACAACCGTGCTTCTTCGTTCAGCGCATCGACGAGCACCGTCAACGCTGCGCGCACATCGGGGAGACCAAAATCCGATAAGCCCGTCTGCTTACGGGCATCTTGCATCAGCGTCTCGGCATCGAGCGCACCGGTGACGCTCATTGCGTCGCTTTGCATCGATAAACTCCTTCGAACGGTTGAGCTTGCTAGCGCGATTTGATGAGCGCGCCGCCATCCACGGTCAAGTGCGTGCCCGTGACGAACACAGACTCATCAGACCCCAGATAGACGGCGGCGTTGACCACATCTTCGGGCTCGCCAAGCCGAGTGAGGTGGCGTTTACGATGGGATTCGAGCACCGTCGGATTGGCTACGGCCGCAGCCGAGCCTTCGTGAATGATCATGCCCACCAGGATTGCGTTGACGCGGATGCCGTACGTGCCGTAGTCGAAGGCAAGCTGCCGAGTCAGCGCAGACAGGCCGCCTTTGCCGGCGCTGTATGCCGGCACGCTCGGTAACCCCACGCGCGCGGCCACGGACGAAATGTTGATGATAGAGCCGGAACGCTGCTGCATCATATGTGGCAGGGTGTATTTGCAGCACCAGGCAGGACCATGCAAAGCCACTCGCAGCACCGCATCGAACTGCTGTGTCGTGATCAGGTGCATTGGGCGATCGGTGCCGGACAGCAGCAGATCCACTGGACCGGCATTGTTGACGAGCACATCGATCCGCCCGAACTCGCGAATCGTCGCGTCAACCACACTTCGAACTTGTTCTTCCTCGGCAACATCGGTCGGGCAGAAGATCGCAGTGCCGCCCTCGCTGCGAATGAAGGCCGCAGCTTCCTCACCTCGTTCGCGATTGCGAGCGCAAAGCACGACGCTAGCTCCTTGCTTGGCGAACCCGCGCGCGATGGCTGCACCGATGCCACGTGAAGCGCCCGTCACCAAAGCGACTTTGCCTGCCAATCGCATACTCAGCACCTGGCTTATTCGCGGTATCGACGCACGACACTGAGCATGCGTCTGCGCAAGCTCTCGCTGCGCTCCGTCGTTGAGATTCTCTGTGTCTTTGGTAGCTGCTTGTTCAGCTCAGAAAGCTTTACTACGCTCAGACTACAGTGGGGCGCGACCTCTGGTCGAAGCACTCTGCCACAGATCAACCCCGTGCGATGCCCACCGGTGTCCAGCCAATTGGACACGCCGGGATCGACGTCCGAAATCACGGCCCGAAACACCCCATCATGGTCGAGTCGGCCTTGCTGACCGTTGAGAGAAGTCTGTCGCACATCCCACTCGAGCGACTCCCAGAAGTGATTCATGAGCTGAAATGACCAATACCGGGCCGGTGGTGGCTTGAACTCCACGAGCACTGCCTCGCCCGCGTCGAATGTGAAATGCCCCTTGCCGTAGTAGAGCCCTGACATTCCCGACTTGGACAAGACGAAGCTCATGGCATTGGCGGGTGAGTCGTAGTAGCTCGCAGCCATGCGCGCGAGGTGGCGATACCAAGTGGGGATCCACTCGATCACCTGATCGAGGCGACGCTCGAGTTCCTGCGGCGTCAGCACGGGCGGGGGAAACGTAGCCCCTACACGCTCGATGGCAAGGTCGGCCGGTCGCTCGGTCTCCCAGTCATAATAATACTGACGCAGGTAGAGCCACCGGGCGCCCGGCTCCAACTTCAACCAGTTGCCTGGTGCGGGATCGGTGCTGAGAGTGACTTCGATTTCTCCATCCGCGTCGGCTTCTATGTCGGTCAGGGTGATCAAGCCCTTGTGTTGTGGACCTGCAAGGATGTGGCCGTCCATGGTCTGCACCTCCACCAAGTGGGAAGTGCCGCGATTGCCATAGATCCGGTAACGATACTCAGGTGAAATGCGACAGTAGAAGTACACGCAGTCCGGATTCGCATTGCCGAACTGCCGATAGGTATCGAACAGCCGCACGAGCCTCGGGTACGCAGGATTCTCGACCTCCACACCCGTCAGAACCATGTTGTCCAAGACCCTGAGCAAGTAGCGACTCGCCTCGGCGCGCAACAACGGCGTCTGCGCCCTCGGGTCGGCAGCTGTGAAATCCGCAGCGTCCTTCAGGGCTGCGAGCAATCGTGCCCAGCGGGAAACATGCGAAGCGGCTTGGCCCATTTCACTCATTGCGACTTATCCCGACTATGCCGGCGGCAATCTTACGCAACGTGATCTGCCGCAGTGCGGCAAGCGGCTCCGAGCCATGACTAACAAGCCTCACGGCGGTATGATCGCTGCGTCTTTTGTGAGCTAACTACATTCTTTGTGCGCTAACTACGTATTTCCGCGTTCGGGCTTGTGCCCGGGATCGCAGCGGTTGGCAGCACGAGAGACACGACGCATCAGGGGGACTTTTAGATGCATACGCATCCCTGCATTAGATTATCGGATCCTGTTCAGTCATATACACCCGCATCGATGCGTAGCAGGCACACCAGGGTTGCCACCCGCGAGCGTCTGCCTGGCGCACGTCACCGCTATGATCCGGCACACCTCAACCGCCACCGAATGAGTTCATGCGCGACAGTAGGGCTTGGCGCAACGCCGAAGTGCGAGGGGATCTGGAGTCCAGCTTCGAATGCGACAGCGAAATACGTCTCCCGTCGAAGCATCAGACGTTGCAACGAGCGCGAAGCATCGAGCAAAGAGGAGTAACGCGCATGTCATCCTCACTGGATCTCTCAGCGCTCACCGCGCTTGCGCATCTTGTCCGCGAGCGCAACTTTACCGGCGTCGCTCGTCGCATGGGCATCACACCTTCTGCAGTGAGCAAGGCAATCGCGCGACTCGAACAGGAGGTGGGTGCAAAGCTCGTTACGCGCAATTCGCGCTCGATGGCGCTGACCCCCGAGGGCATCATTTTCCACGCTCGTTGTCACGAACTGCTGGTGGCGGTCGAGGAAGCGAAACGGGCGCTCTGTGACCAGAGCACGCAGCCTTCCGGTCGCTTGCGCGTGTCCCTGCCTGAAGGCTTCGGTCGCGTCGTGATCGCACCCCGGCTAAGCGAGTTCGCGTCGCGCCATCCTCAGATCGAGCTCGAGGTGCTCTTTACGGACCAGCGCCTGGAGTTCATCGAATCGAACATGGACATCGCGGTGTGGACCGGACCCCTGCCGGAATCTCGGCTGATTGCGCGCGCAGTTCACCCTCTACTGCATATCACGTGCGCTTCTCCGGCCTACTTGGCCGCGCATGGCACACCGCGCACGGTTCAGGATCTCGGCAGTCATACGCGGTTGGGTGTAATCGCAAAACGCACGGGGCAGTTGCAGAACTGGCGCTTCCTGGTGGACGGTGCGGTTGTCGAACATGCCTGCAAACCGCGGATCCGCTCCGACTCCGTGCACGCGCTGGTGAACCTGGCCATCGACGGCGTGGGCATCGCCCAAGTGACCGACTATTCGGCGGCGGACGCGATCTCCAAGGGATTGCTCATTCCGATCCTGACCGAATTTGCAGGAGTCAGCACGCCGCTCAACATCGTTTATCCCACCAACGCACGCAAGCTCGGACGAGTCAAAGCCTTTGCGGATTTCGTGGCGACGGCTTCCGCCGAGCGACTGAAGGTGAATCCGCGAATTCGCGTGAATCGCGAGCAGTCAACGCGACTGGATACCGGCGCACTCTGCTCCCTGACGAATTGAGACATGCTGCGACCGGTGCGGGCGCTGAACTCGCGCATTACGCCGAGTTGGAGACAAGCAGGCTCGAGAGAACGACGGTGACAGCACAGCCGATTGAGATTTCGCGGATTCTTGCGGCAGCACGAAGCACGACCGGTCTTTCCGATCTCGGCGATGTCGCTTTCCTTCCAGGCCTTGAGAAGTTCATTGATTCCGTAAACCGGGAAGCGTACTTGTCGCCCACCGGTACGGCGTCGATGGTGGAGCGGTTGCAGCGCATCCTGGCGAACCGTTTGCGATTCACTGCGGACCTGACCCTGCATCCTGAGATCCTCGCAACGGCATTGCTGCCGCCCGTGGTGATCTTGGGCTTGCCGCGCGTTGGCTCGACGAAGTTGCACCGCATGCTCGCTGCCAGCGGCTCTTTTCAGGATCCGCTGTTCTGGCAAGTGTTCAATCCGGCGCGAATACCTGGCGCCACGAGTAGCGAGGATCCACGTATCGCCGAGGCACAACGCTACGTCGCATGGCGCAACTCCACCAATCCAGCGGCGAATGCCGCACATCACATCGCAGTGCACACGGTCGAAGAGGAATCGTTTCTGCTCGAGTTTTCCTTCGAAACGATGTACCCGATGGCCTTCGCGAGAGCCGACAGCTATTACGAATGGATCCAGCAGCGCGATCGCAACTACACGTACGAGTACCTGGCCCAGCTGTTGAAGTATCTCCAGTGGCAGTTCCATCGTGAACGACCGAAGCCGTGGATTCTGAAGTCACCACCGAATCTGGGCTTCGAGGCGCAAATACTGCGCTCCACGCCTGGCGCGCGCTTCATCATGTCACATCGTGATCCGGTGACGATCGTGGCTTCGATCGCCGCGGTGGTGAAACAGAGCCGCAAGTTGTATGCGGAGCAGTTCGACGCGCATGCGATCGGCCGCTGGTGCTTGCGCGAGTTCTCCACTGCGATCCACAGACACATGGCCTGGCGCAAGGCGAATCCATCGATTCCTGTACTCGATTTTGCGTATGAAGAGATCGAGCGCAAGCCCATGGATGTGGTTAAGCAGGCCTATGATTTTCTCGGGCTCGAGCTCACTGCGGGAGTATCCGCATCCATTCAGGATTGGCTGGAGTCGGATCGGCACGGCACGGCGGACATGCGGCACGAGTATTCGTTAGATGCCTGTGGCTTGACTGCCGAGCAGATCCAACGGGAATTTTCCGAATACACCACCACATTCGATCGCTACCTGAGTTGACGGTCTGCCCGCCTCTCGTCTGCCGCACAAACGCGTCAGCACGCCCCCTGATTCGAGAAAGTTCATGAACACGACGTGGAAAGAAGAGCTACCGGTTGAGCGCCTGCCAGACGATCCCTCGTGGCGTGAGAACTTCTGCTTCGATGGCTACGATCGCCAACGTGACATCGGCTTCTGGATCCATTGCAGTCGCTGGCCGCATGACCGAACCGTCTGGCGCGAGCAGGTGCTCGTGTACTGGCCCGGCAACACCTACCTGGTGCATCGTGCGTGGGGCTGCCGGCCGAATCCACACGGAGTGTCCTCTGCCCTGCTCGACCTGACCTGCAAATCACCCGGCAGAGTGTGGTCGCTGAAGTATCGCGGCCCGACGCGTCCAATCAGCGATGAAGAGTTGCATCGCGGGCCGCTGCCCGAGGCGCCGCAGCACCTGATGGACCTCGATATCGAGTTCACCACCGACGTGCCAATGTGGGACATGACGGCGGGCATCAGCGGTGAAGACTGGGGCAAGTTCCACATCGAACAAACGGGACGTTTCAAAGGCACGATCCGCTTCGGCGACGCGACGGTCGCGATGGACGGATTTGGCTGGCACGACCACTCGCGCGGCCCGCGTCATGTCGGCAGCATGGGGCGCCACTGCTGGATCCACGGTAACCTCTCTCGCGGCCGCTCATTTGCCATGACAGTCATGGACAACCTGTCGCCAAACGGTTTCGTGCGCGGCCTCGACAAGGTGGTCATCTGGGACGGCGGCCAGATTCATACGGCGAGCTGCCCCAACCCACCTTTCCTGCAATCGAACGCCAAGCCACCGGCCACGTATTCGATGCAGCTCGTCTACGCCGGCGGCACCATCGACATCGAAGCGCAAGCGCGTCGCTGTCTGCCGCACTCCACCACCGAGACGATGGAGATCTTCGATGGCGTCACGCCCGGCATCGCGCATGTCGTGACGTACGAGCAAGGCTCCATCTTCAAAGTGGATGGCGCGTTGCACGACGGTCACACCGAGCGCTCCTATCTCCTGCCCAGCGCGCTGACGCACGCGGAACGGCCACAATGATTACGCCCGACGAGAAACAGCGTCCGAGCGACGCACTGATCGAAGACATCCGCCGGCGCTTTCCGACCGAGCGGCTGATCGACGCGACGCTCACGGCCAAAATGCGCGGCCGATCCGGGCCGCCGCATCGCTCTCAATCCCTCGCGGCGGTGACCGAACGCCTCAACGCGTTCCTCGCGCGGCGCATCCCAGCGGGGTTCACCATCTCGGACATCCACTCGTTGGCCGGCGGCTCCTCGAAGGAACAGTTTGCTTTTCGCCTGCAATGGACCGACGAGCACGGCAAGAAGCGGAACGACAGACTCGCATTGCGTATGCGTCCAACCGAATCCATCGTCGAGACACATCCGCTGCGTGAGTACCAGGTATTGGCCGCCGTCCGCGACGTGATTCCGGTGCCACCGCTGTACTGGATCGACGCCGAAGGCCAGGAGCTGGGTCAACCGGCACTGATCTATGGCTTCTGCGAGGGCATCGCCAAGCCGCCACGTGACGGCGCTCACACGACGCGCGCAGGCTTCGGATCGAAGTATCGTGCGCTGCTCGCGCCACAGTTCGTGCAGTACTTTGCCGAAATGGGGAAGTTCGACTGGCGCAACGCCGACATGAGCGCGTTCGATCCGCCGCCCACGGGCTCCAATGCCGGGGTGTTGAGCGCCATCAACTGGTGGCATCGCGTGTGGGAAGAGGACTGCATCGATCGCAACCCGCTGATCACCATCGGCGCTCAATGGCTGCGTGAGAACGCCCCGCCGATCGACTACGTTTCCATCGTTCACCAGGACTTTCGCGGCGGCAACTTTCTGTTCGCGCCCGACACGGGTCGAATCACCGCCGTCCTGGACTGGGAGCTGGTCATGCTGGGCGACCGGCACATGGACCTCGCTTTCTTCTTGACTCCACTGTTCCGCGAAACCTCCGAAGACGGCGAGGAATTGGCGGGCGGCCTCCTGACGCGCGAACGACTGCTCACAGAGTACGAGCGTCTATCCGGCCTGCCTGTCGATCCGGTGCGCCTCACTTACTACCATGTCTTCGCGTGTTGGCGCAGCGCAATCAATTCCTCGGCCTCGGCCGCGCGCGTCATGTACGGACAGAAGTCGCATCAGGACATTCGTGTCGGTTGGCTGCTCGGCACCGCACCGATCACTCTCAAAGCATTGCGTGAATCCCTGGAGGATGTCATCCGATGATTCCCAGTCACGCCGCCCGCCTGCAGTCGATGCTGCGCTCGATGACCGAAGTCATCATCCCTGCGCTCAATCGCGACGATCAGCTCGCGCACGATCAGGCGCAGATTCTGCTGGGCAATCTCCGGCTGCTGAGCGATCAAGCCGATCGCACGTACGAATACGACATGGTGGAACTGCGTGAGTACGTCGCATTGCTCAAGGAGCTGACACGCATCGTCCAAGGTGGCCGGCAAACCACGGCACGGAAAGAAGCAGCGCTCGGCACGCTCGCTGAAGCAGAGCCGATCGCAGCGCTACCCATCCCGGAACATCAACTGCTCGCCGCACGCCTGACGGGCGTGAAAGCCGCCGTCGACGCACTGATCTCCGCGATCTATGCGGACGGAGAGCCCACGTGCCGCAAGGCCGCAGTCGCGGTAGTTCTCAGTCAGGCGGCGTCCCAGAATCGACGCGAGCGTGCCTGGTTCCGTTCGGCAGGATTCGATTCGGCCCTCAACGAGGTGCCGTCCCTCGATGAGGTCCTGAGCGTGACGTCCGCCAACAGCGGTTCCCCGAAGACGCGCTGAGCTGCGTGTTGCTGTGGGGCACGTTCCTGTAAGGAATCCCTGCTGTGACCAGGACAGTGGCACCCTTTCACTGCGCTTTCGGATATTCCTTCGATTCTCGGGCGCCACTAAAGCGCACGTTCACCCATTCAGCCAGTAGCGAGAGGCCACGATTCCCATGCTTTCCACTCAGCCGCGCAGCGCCTATTCGGAAGAGCACATTTCGTTCCGCGACACGATGAGGCGCTTCTTCAAGAACGAAGTGGAACCCAACGTCAAAGAGTGGGAGAAGGCTGGCGGCTTCGATCCGGGCCTGTTCAAGAAGGCCGCTCAGTACGGGCTGTTGCAAGCGGGCATTCCCGCCGAATACGGCGGCATGGGCGGTGACTTCATCCATCACACCATCCTGCACGAAGAACACGGCTACTCGACGGCCGGCGCGAGCCTCGGTGTGGGACTGTGCATCGATGGATCGAGCTATCTGATCCTCGCTGGCGGTACCGAGGAGCAGAAAAAGGAATGGCTGCCGCGCTACGCAAGTGGAGAGACGATCGCAGAAGCAGCTTTCACCGAGCCGCAGTCCGGCAGTGACGTCATGGGCTTTCGCACGTTCGCACGCAGAGACGGTTCCGATTACGTCGTCAACGGCAGCAAGACGTGGATTTCAAATGGCAGCATGCTGACGTTGCTGCCCACGATCGTGCGCACCGAGCTGCCCAACGGCAAGACGACGCTGGCGTGTCTGCTGATCGATGCCAAGTCGCCCGGCGTCACGTTGGGCAATCGAATTGAAACGCTACACCGTGGCTGCGCCGTCGAGGGCGAGATCTTCTTCAACGATGTTCGTGTGCCCGCAGATCGGTTACTCGGCCAGGAGGGTTCCGGTTTCAAACAGGCGATGGGCGTAATCAACGAGATGCGCATCGCTGAAGCCGCCCGCTTTCTCGCCGCTGCCGAGCTCGCATTCGATCTCACCGTCGAATACGTCAAGAATCGCAAGGCGTTCGGTCAAACGATCTTCGAGTTCCAGAACACGCAGTTCACCCTCGCCGACATCAAGGCCGAGCTCACCGTGCTTCGAGCGTACATCGATCGCTGTCTCGTCAACTCATTGAAGGGCCCGACCGATCCTGTCGACGGCTCGATTGCCAAGCTGAGAGCGTCAGAGACCGAGTTCAGCGTGATGGACCGCTGCCTACAACTGCATGGCGGCATGGGCTATGCGCACGAGATGGCGATTTCGAAGATGTGGACGCTCGCACGCGTACATCGCATCTATCTGGGCACCTCCGAGATTCATCGGCTGGCGATCGGCCGGTCGATTTGAACCGCCCTCCCACACAGACTGATGGGAGCACTCTTGGGAAAACTCGCCGAGAAAACTATTCTGATCACGGTCGCAGCCGGGGAACGGAATCGTGTTCAGGCCCTCGCCAAAAAAAGATCGCTCCGACACGAAGTCGAGCTGAGAATCATCCCTCGAACGTATCGACAGATCGCACGTCGTCACCACGTATCAACAAACCTTCGCTTCTTCCCGT
>JBEVDW010000468.1:0-6259 GCA_040513115.1 Steroidobacteraceae bacterium
GCCGTGTCGACATTTTTATGCGGCGTGCTGGAAGGTCGAACGTTCGTCGAGTTACGCCGAAAAAACGGCGAAACTCGAGGATAAAAAGAGAGCGAAGCTCCCACCGGAGAAGCTACTGCGCTGGGCCTATCGATCGACGAGACGCGCGGTCGATCTGTGGCCTGCCTGGAGCGAGGTCAATGCGCGGCCGCTCAAACCCATTGAGCTGTAACGCGTAGGCTAGCGCCCCTTCCATACGGGCTTGCGCTTCTCGATGAATGCCCGCGGACCTTCCTTCGCATCTTCGCTTGTCATGACACGCATCACTTTCTCGATGCTCAAGGCGGCGAGCTCCTCGTCACGCGCGTCGAATGCGGCCAAAACTGGGGCGTCGGTTGCGGAGACATCAAGAGCTGGCGGCTTCTTCATGCGTTGATTTGACCTCGCATCGCTGCGGTCGCACCGGAGTTCCGCACGGCCTTGGATGCGTGCAGCTCGGCCCATGGGAGGAGCCGCTGCGATGAAGGAGTCTCACACAAGGGAACGCTCTGCCGCACTGAGTTCTAGATCGAAACGATACCGTGCAATCGATCTTGACGTAAGCCGTAGCACGCTCAATGATCAGGGCCCTGAATTGTCAGGCGCTCGATCACGTATTGATACGGCTGTTTGGCTCCGGCGTTACTTCTTGCGCGAACGTCGAGCGACAGCCGCCTTGCGGCTCTGCAGATACCACTGCGCTGCTTGCCAGAACAGGTTGACGCCCTGCTTGGGCGCTCGCTTGCGTAATCTCACGAGTGACATCTCGACGAACACGGCAGAGGAGGCGAGCCGGCGCTGTACCAGGCCCGGGGGGATCATGTTGCCGTGATGCAGCCATTCCACGTGAATGGCTGACATGTCGTGCTGGGCAGCATAGAGCGCGATCAGAAAGGGATGAGAGTCACTGGGTACGATTAGCCGTGCGCCCGCACGCTGCTGCAGTACCTCGGCAAGTTGATCGAACAGGATCGGCGAGTACTGGCGTCCGAAGATCACGACCGGTTGATTGCGCAAGTCCTCCAGCGCAACGGCTTTGGCTTTCGCCAGAGGACTTTTAATCCCAACCAATAGATCGACGGGTAAACGTTCGACCACCAGATGCTCGAATTCAGTGCTCTCGTCCAACGTGTAGCCCACATAGAACGACACGTCGATCTGCCAACGGCGCAGCGCATCAAGCTGTTCGGTTTGCGGCAGTCCGATGAATTCGAATGCGAGCTCTGGAAGTTGGGCCTCCATGGCAGCAAAGAGATCCTGGCGCTCTTGGCGGAATGTAGTCAGCGAAGCCCCGCCGACCCGTATGGTGTTCTCAGCGCCTTCGCGGATTTGTCGCGTCAGTTCCAGCAGGCGAGTGCTCGCCTCAAGCGTCGAACGCGCCTCGGGCAGCAGTTGTTCGCCTTCCGGCGTGAGTTCCATCGTGCGGGTCGAGCGTAGGAAAAGCGCAAACCCGAGAAACTCCTCTAAGCGTGCCAATTGTGCCGAAAGTGACGGTTGCGCAATGTGTAAGCGAGCTGCGGCGCGGGTGAAAGAGCGCTCTTCCGCCAGCGCGATGAAATAGCTGAGATGTCGTAGATCTAAGGTTTTAACGGCGACCACCCCGCCTGCAGCGTCGCATCATTTATAGCACGCCACTATAGGTGAGGCGATCATTTGAATTGGACACGTCGGACGCTAATACCGAAGATTCCGTTTTCCTGCGAGTGAGTCAACGTTGAGAGGGTAATCAGTCGTGGCGTGCTGCTTCATCGGCGCACTCATCATCAGCCAGCTGATCGCGATTTGGCATGACCGCCGCCGGATTGCGCTATACGCGACTGTCGTGCTGGTCGCGAGCGGCGTGTTCGGGTGGCAGATCAATTCGCATCTGCACCACATCCAGCAGTTCGCTGCTGCAGCGCAGGCCTATGTATTGGGAAGGGACCCGGTCGCCGTCGCCTCCGTTTCCCCGGATCTGTATTGCAGAGTCAGATCGACGACGCCGGGTGGCGGTCTCTCGCTTGATTCCGCTCACATATAGAGACACTCAATAGGATCGGCCTGCGCTGACGCGCAGGAGCCGACAGCGCAGGCAACGCCTGTGGTCACAGTCAACAAATCAGGCACACGCTATGGCAACGCACATAGAGACTTTGCACGCGAGCATCAACAACCCGCCGGAAGACGGGCCAGTGAGCAGAAAGCGCCAATTGCGCACACGCTTGCTCTATTTGAGCCTCGTTGTAGTCGGATTGGCGTCTTGGTTCACGGCTAACTCCCCGGGATTACAGGCGTTCGGCTTGGGTCTCATGTTTCCCGGAGCTGGGTTCTTTGCAGTCGGCGGTTTCGCGTTACTTTTGGTTCCGCTCACGCTCCTGCTGATGGCAGTGGCACTGTTTGCGTGGTTTGGCTCCGGCATGATCATCGCGCCGCCCATCATCTGGCTCGGTAGCGCACTCCTGTCAGCCGGTATGGCGCAGGAGGTGCCTGGCCCGGCTGCACTCTATGCGACCCTCGCTGTCGTCGCGGGTTTCAACATTTGGAATATCCGACGTCGACGTAAGCGTCGTCACGCAGAACTCGCCAAACGTGAGCAGCGCAATTCATACCTGCCTACAGCGCTGGCCGAGGTTCGCGCCAGAGCTGAGGCGCAATCATCGCCCGCGAGCCATGAGCTGAGCGCCGACGACGTCGCGCATTTTCGACTGCTGTTCGAGCGCGCACTGCAGCCAGTCGGGCAGTTGGATGGCTTCGAGCGCATCGATCAATTCCAGACTTCAGCGCAGCGTTATCAGATCAATTTCATCGGTTATGCGCTCGGTCAACTGCAATCGCTGTACCTGCCGAACTTCCATGGCTATCTGAACGACGCGCAGCAACGCATGATCGAGCAGTATCTGCAGCGGCCGATCTGGGATTACTGGCGGCTCGAAAATTTGTGGGGCAACTTCAAGTACGACCCCAATCCCGTGGGCAAAGACAACATCATGCTCACAGGCTACTTCGGTATGCAGGTGGCGCTGTACATGCTTAATACCGGCGACAAGAGGTATGCAGAGCGCGGTAGCCTCACCTTTCGCTGGAACGACCGCACTGCATACGAACACGACATCCACACGATCACTGAATCGGTGTTGTGGAATTTCAATGCCAATCCCTTCTGTCTGTTTCCATGCGAGCCCAATTGGATTTATACGGGCTGCAATTTCCGCGGCATCATGAATGTGGCCGTCTATGACAGCGTGTTCGGCACACGGCACCTCGCGAAGATCAAGCCGAGCTTTCTAGAACATTTCGATCGCGAGTTTTCGACGCCCAGCGGTGGAGTGGTGTCGCTGCGTTCGAGCGTGACGGGCGCAACTGCGCCTTTCCCGGGTGGTGAAGCAGGCGCCGTGGTGACCATGAACATCCTGGCGCCGGAGCGTGCCGAGCGTTACTGGGCAATCGCGCGTCACGACCTGTCGCCGTTGCTGATCGAGGAAGGCGGTCTGTCGAAAGTGCGCATGCCCGGCAAGGGTCTCGATTTTGGCAATTACGGTCGCGGATTCACGATGATCTTCGGCGGCTTGCTGCAACCCGCCCGAGAGATGGGCGACCGGCAATTCAGCGAAGCTCTACTGAATTCCCTCGAGCACGACTGTGGGCGAGCGCTCGAGAATGGCGTACTGCGCTATCAGGGATCCAACCTGGCCAACTCGACTGTGTGCGGCTCACGTATCAACCAACGAAACGGTATGCGGCAGACGTTGCTCGCGGGGCCAACGCGGGAAGCTCTACGTGGACCCATCCTGACCGGGATCAGCTACCCCGACGTGTTGGTTGCAAAAGCTCGCAGCAATGACGGCTCGGACCTGGATCTCGTCCTCTATCCCGGCAAGGCAGCAGGTTCGCAATCCATCAGCATCGAACGACTGCAAGCTGATCGTGCTTATAGCGTTGTTGTCGGCAACGCGACTCAACAGATCAAGGCAAATCAGCAGGGGCGCGCAACCTTCACGGTGCATCTGGACGGACGCACGCCAGTGCGCATCGAACGCCGCTGAAACGAATTTCAGAGGAATGCAGCCATGGCCTTACCGCATCCGCATCTAGCTCATCCCGATAAATTGTTCATCGGTGGCCAATGGGTCACCCCGTCCACCGCCAATACTTTTGCCATCGTGCATCCCGGCACGGAAGAAGTGGCAATGCGCGTTGCGGAAGCGCGTGAAGCGGACATCGATCGGGCAGTCGCGGCTGCACGCGATGCGTTCGACAACGGACCATGGCCCCGTCTCGCAGTTGCCGAACGCGTGCGATATCTGCGTGCATTGGCCGAGCAGCTCGATCAGCGGCTCGATGATCTCGCCATTGCGCATACTCTGCAGATCGGTGTGCCGATCTCGATGTCCCGTGCCACCGTCCCGACGATCCCGGCCGATGCGCGAGCTTTCGCCGACTACGCCGACAATTACAAATTCGAAGAGGTGCGAGCCGCGCAGGGCGGCCATGCGTTGGTGACGCGCGAGCCCATCGGTGTCGTCGCTGCCATCGTGCCGTGGAATCTGCCCGGGCACCTGGGCATGATCAAGATGTGCCCGGCGCTGCTGGCCGGTTGCACGGTTGTCGTCAAACCGTCACCCGAGGCGCCGCTCGATTCACTGATCATCGCCGAATGCGCCGAGAAGATCGGCTTGCCCGAGGGTGTGCTATCGATCCTACCGGCGGGACGCGAAGTGGGCGATCGTTTGATCCGCGACCTGCGTGTCGACAAAGTCAGCTTCACTGGCTCGACCGCCGCTGGCAAACACATCGGGGCCGTCTGCATGGAGCGCGTCGCGCGGGTGAGTCTCGAGCTCGGCGGCAAATCCGCCGCGATTGTGATGGACGATGCGCCGCTGGCGCACGTCATTCCCGCGCTGGTCGGCATGTCCACTTTGCTGAACGGACAGGCGTGCATGGCGCTCACCCGAGTGTTGGTGTCGAAAGCGCGCAAGCCCGAGCTGGTAGCGGCGCTGGGGGCAGCCTATGCAGCATTGAAGGTGGGCGATCCCTTCGATCCTGCAACTCGCATTGGCCCACTCGCCACTGCCGTGCAGCGCGAGCGGGTGGAGCGCTACATCGACAGCGGCGTCAATGAAGGCGCTCGCGTGGTCACTGGCGGCAAACGCCCCGAACACCTGACGCAGGGTTATTTCGTCGAGCCGACGGTCTTCACGAATGTCGACAATCGCATGAAGATCGCGCAGGAAGAGATCTTCGGGCCGGTGATCAGCATCATCGAGTACGAGAACGAGGACCACGCTGTCGCCATTGCCAACGACAGTCTCTATGGCCTCAGCGGCGCCATATTTACAGCGGATGCAAAACGCGCCCTCGCGCTCGCGCGCCGCATCCGTTCCGGCACAGTCGCGCACAATGCGATGGGGCCGCAAGCCTGCCTGCCCTTCGGCGGGTACAAGCAATCCGGCATCGGTCGCGAGGGCAGCCCGGAGGGCATCGACTTGTACACAGAAATCAAAACCATCTATCTCAACGGCCCCGCGGCCTGAGGCCCGAGGAAAATCATAATGCCACGCAAGGTTCGCGCTGCGGTGTTCTACGGCCCAGGCAAGCCGCTCGAAATCGAAACCCTCGAGCTCGATGACCCCCGTGCTGACGAAGTGCTGATCAAAGTGCTTGCGACCGGGTTGTGTCATACCGATCTGCACATGATGGACGGGTTCCAGCCGCAGGCAGTGCCTGCAGTGCTAGGCCACGAATCGATGGGAATCGTCGAACAATGCGGTACGGATGTTCAGGGGCTCGCGCCGGGAGATCACGTCATTCCGTTCTTCGTGCCGGAGTGTG
The DNA here is from genome assembly GCA_040513115.1 of Steroidobacteraceae bacterium. Classification (GTDB taxonomy): domain Bacteria; phylum Pseudomonadota; class Gammaproteobacteria; order Steroidobacterales; family Steroidobacteraceae; genus DATELY01. The sequence continues at coordinate 5,827 of JBEVDW010000468.1, forward strand.
GCCGGTGCCCGAATTGTCTATCGGGCAAGACCAACATTTGCCTGAAAATGCCGGAGCGCGTTGGCACTGACTTCACGCGGCTGTCGAAGAACGGACAAGCCGTGCACACCTTTTGCGGACTCGGCACATTCGCCGACCATATGGTCGTGAAGGCTGACCGGGTTGCTAAGGTGAACGTTCGGGCCAAAGCTGAGGCAGCGTGTTACGCATCGTGCGGTGGTGCCACGGGTCTGGGGTCGGTACGTCATGCCGGTGTGGGCAAGGATTCCTCTGTGGTTGTATTCGGCCTCGGCGGCATCGGGCTGAACGTGGTGCAGGGGTCGAGACGTGCGGGCGCCAAAACCATCATCGGCATCGATACGAATTCCGCCAAGGAAATCATCGCGCGGGAATACGGGATCACACATTTTGTCAACCCGAAAGAGAGTGCCAA
>JBEVDW010000469.1:0-3625 GCA_040513115.1 Steroidobacteraceae bacterium
GCTATTCGCGTGAATGACAACGACGATTCGCTGCGCCGATGAAACACGACGACGGCTTCTTGCACGCCCGCCTGAAGCGATACCTAGCGAAGATCCTGCGCCGACGTGAAGATGTCGAGGACATCGCCCAGGAATCCTTCCTGAAGGTGCTTGAGGCCGGGGCGAAAGGCGAGATTCGCTTCCGCCAGGCTTATCTCTATCGCACCGCCCGCAATCTCGCGTTCAATCACCTCGCGAGGAAATCCAATCAGCTGTCGATGCCGATAGAGGATTTGCTCGCGCCGCCTGTCTTAGCGGATCGAGCGAGCGTGGAAGACGGCGTCATGGCCCAGAAGCGTTTCGAGCTGTTCTGCTGGGTGGTGGCCGAGCTGCCTGAGCAATGCCGTCGCGTGCTCGTTCTGCGTAAGGTCTACGGGTTTTCACAACTCGAAGTGGCGCAGCAACTCGATATCAGCGTCAGCACAGTGGAAAGCATCTCGCAAAGGCCCTGCTTCGTTGCAGTGAAGCGCTGCACGCCGGCGGTTTGAGCGTTGACGACGCGCGCACGGCAGACGGGCGCACGAGCGGCAGCAAGCCATGAACGTCATCCCTTTGCGGCTCAGCGGAGCCGAAGACAGTGCCGCGGCGTGGCTGGCAATCATGGATCGAGGCGAGCTCTCGTACGAGCAACGGCAGCAGCTCCATGCGTGGCTGGAAGAAAATGCGCGCCATGCGGACGCATTCCTTCGTCTCGCCCGGCTTTGGGGGCAGATGGATGCCCTGCAGGTGCTTGCACAGCAGAAGTCGGCCCCCAAAGCAGAATCACGGATTGTCGGTCGCCGCCTCGCGCTCGGGGCTGCCGCCGGTGCCATCGTCTGCGTGGCGGCCTTGCTTGCGCCAGGCCCGTCCACTTGGTTCGCGCAGGACTCGCAAGCTCCAACCGAACGGGTCTATGAGACCGATGTCGGCGAGCAATCGCATGCGAGGCTCGACGATGGCTCGGTCATTGCGCTCAACACTCGCAGTAAGCTGCGTGTGCGCTATCAAGAGACAGAGCGGTCGATCGACTTGATCAGTGGCGAGGCGAATTTCGAGGTCGCGAAGAATCCGCAGGTACCCTTTGTGGTGTATGCGGGCAACGGTGCCGTGAGAGCGGTCGGTACTGCCTTCAACGTGCGCGTCAGAGACGGGAACAGCGTGGATGTGACGGTGGCGGAAGGCACCGTACAGGTCACTGCCGGCACTGCGGCCACAAAGCACAGTTCGAGTGAAAGGACGGAAAGCGCGCTGAAGCAGCTCACGCTCAAGCGAGGCGGTGTCGCCAACTACGGCGATGCCATCCAGACGTATGGTTACGTCACGCCCGAGAAGCTCGCGCAGAATCTCGCGTGGAAAAACGGCAAGTGGATCTTTGCCGGTGAGTCGCTGGCCATGGTCGTGGCGGAGGCCAATCGCTATTCGAGCACTCCGATCGAGATTGCCGATCCTGCCATTGGCGGCGTGCGCGTCGGCGGCTACTTCGATGTGGGAGACGTGAACGCACTGCTGCATGCCCTCGAAGTCGGATTCGGCATCCAGGTGCGACGTGGCCAGGATGCGATCCAGCTCTCGGCTGCCTCTCCGAGCCCGCCCGTGTCCTAGCGAGTACCGTTCGAGTCGGCGATTGCGCGGCTCGTGGTCGCACAGGCAGAGAAGCAAAAAGATGCGGGGGAGGGTGGTGGATTTTCCGCGCCGATCTGTCTTAGCGCTCCGGGGGCTCGAACAGATCGCCGTCCGCGAAGATCTGAGATCGGCCAGCGCCGGTGCTCGGCAGTGGCGCGCGCTGTGTGCTACGAGAGTGTTCTTGCTCGGGGTCACGACCGCCTGGGCCAATGCACCGACGTTCGTCTTCGATATTCCGCCGTCCAGTGCCGATGAAGCATTGGGTCTGTTCGCCCGCCAAACCGACGTGCCGCTGATCTTTCCGTATGAGGTTGCCAAGCGCATCCGGGTGCGGGGATTGAAGGGCACGTATTCGACAACCGACGGCATCGAGCAGCTGTTACGCGACACGTGCCTCAAGGCCGTGGCCAGCAGCGGCGGTTCGAGCTCGTCGGTATCAGAAACGAATATCGATGCGGGGATCGCCATCGTGCAGATACCGAACTGTCGGTACGACGCTGCGCTGCAATCCAGGCCGACTGGACTTGCGGTCGCATCCCGCATGCGACACGGCTCTCGTGAGGAGACGCCGGCTCGCATCGAAGAAGTGATCGTGACTGCGACGCGCCGCGAAGAGAGCGCACAGGATGTGCCCATCTCACTGACCGCATTCAACGCGGACGACCTGACGAACTCGGGAATGCGTGCACCGCTCGAGCTGAGCCGGCGCACCACCGGTCTCGTGATGAATCAGCAGAACGGCGGTCTGACACCGTTCATCCGCGGCGTGGGCTCGCTCGACGTCTCGGCGGGGCAAGAGAACAGCGTTGCAATGTACGTCGATGGCGTTTACACGCCCGCGTCCTACGGCAACGTGTTTTCGTTCAACAACATCGAGCGCGTCGAGATCCTGAAGGGCCCGCAAGGAACGCTGTTCGGACGCAATTCCGCAGGCGGCCTCGTGCACGTCGTCACGCGGACACCCAGCGCCGAGCCGAATGCATACGGCACGCTCTCGTACGGCACTTTCCAGACAGCTCAAAGCACGGTGTACGGCACGACGGGTCTGGGTGAGCATCTCGCCGCCGATATCGCCGCGGTGTATGTCGATCAAGGCAAAGGTTACGGCCATAACATCACCACCGGTTCGGAAGTGAACCAGATGCGCGAAACGCTCGTGCGCTCGAAGTGGCTGTACACGCCGACCGAGTACACACGCGTGAGCGCATCGTTCAGCTACGTGGATTCACATCGTCAGCAGGGTGCCGGCCGGCAATTCTTTCCGGGCGTGATTGCCTTTTTCGATCAAGCGACAACGTATACCGGACACTATCAGGACATCACGGGCGGTGTGGATCCGCAGATCGACGCGCTCGGCAAGATGGCCGCGCTGAACGTCGATCAGAAAGTTGGCGGCCTCAGTTTCAAGAGCCTCTCCGCGTACCAGCGGCTCAACGTATTCCAGACGTTCGACAACGATCTGACGCCGTTGTCCTTCATCGATGTCGACATCGACGATCAGCGCTACGCGACCTTCACGCAGGAGTTGCAGCTGCTGTCGAATCCCCAGAGCGCGATCAAGTGGATCGTGGGTGCGTTCTATTTGCACGACGAATCGGGATTCCGGGGACCGCATGGATTGGGCCTCTTCGGCGCAGGATTTGCCAATCCATCTGTCCCGGGCTCGGAAGGGGTGGGATTCCGCACGATCGTGGAGACGGATTCTTATGCCGCCTTCGGTGAGTTGACCTATCCGCTCACGAACGCGATGAATCTGACGGCGGGTGCTCGTTACACGTGGGATGAGCGCACGCTCGATGGCCAGGTCCTTGCGATGACCAGCTTCGAAACACATCGTGTCCTGGTCCGCGCCCACGCTGACGGTACCGATCGCAACGGGACGTGTGCGTGTCGCTTTATCGTGGTACTACAACGATGGCTTCTTCTGGGACTTCAATAATGCGCGCCGAGAGGATGCGTACGACATCTTGAACGCATCCATCGG
>JBEVDW010000470.1:0-6700 GCA_040513115.1 Steroidobacteraceae bacterium
GTGCAGGTTCGGCGGGTACACATTGTATTCAGTGCCCTCGCCGGCGGGATGTGAGCGCAGGCGCTCGCGGACGAGCATCACGAAGCGTTCGAGCGCTCCACCGGTCAGCACGTGCACGAACCAGGGCTGCAGGTTGCCGCCGGAAGGCGAGTGTCTTGCCAGGTCGAGAATCTGCGTCAACAGCTCGCGGGGAACGGGACGCTTCAGATACGCACGGCAGCTGATGCGCGAGCGGATGGCATCGGTGACTTGCATGTTCCTGTGTCAGCCGATGGCGCCCTTTGCTCTCATCTGCGCAATCTGTTCCGGCGCGAAGCCGGCATCACGCAGCACCGCTTCGGTGTCGATCCCCGCTTTGCGCCCAGGTTGAGGCATTGCAGCCGGTGTGCGGCTGAAGCGTGGCGCGGGTGCGTTCTGCATGACACCGCCGACTTCCACGTAGGTCCTGCGCGCCACATTATGCGGATGCTGAGCTGCCTCGTCGAAGCTCAGCACGGGCGCGTAGCACGCATCGGTTCCTTCGAACAGCGCATTCCATTCGTCGCGCGTGCGTGTCTTGAAGACCTCCGTCAGCTTCGCGCGCAACGCGGGCCAGCGGGCTTGTGCGGCTGGATCTTCGATGCTCTCCACGCCAAGACCGCGAAACTGCTCGTCGTCGAGCCCGAGCTTCTGCACCAGAATTGCGTAGAACTGCGGCTCGAGCGAGCCGATGGACACGTACTTGCCATCCTTCGTTTGATAGGTGTCGTAGATCGGTACGCCGCCGGCGAAGAGGTTTTCGCCCGTCGCGTCACGAAAAAAACCGCCAGCACGCAAAGCAAACATCATTCCCATCAGCGCGACCGTGCCATCGACCATCGCCGCATCCACCACCTGGCCCTTGCCTGATCGGGTCGCCTCGAGCATGGCGGCCAGCACACCGAATCCGAGCAGCATGCCCCCGCCGCCGAAGTCGCCGATCAAGTTCAGCGGCGGAGTCGGCTTACCTCCTGCCGGACCGATCAAGTGCAATGCGCCGGTGAGCGCGATGTAGTTGATGTCATGACCTGCCGCCTTGGCGAGCGGCCCGTCCTGACCCCAGCCCGTCATGCGTCCATAGACCAGCTTTGAATTGCGCTGCAAGCACACTTCGGGACCGAGGCCCAGGCGTTCGGCGACACCGGGTCGATAGCCTTCGATGAGCGCATCGGCTTTCTCGACCAGCTTGAGCACAGCGGCGAGTCCGTCCGGATGCTTGAGGTTCAGCGCCACCGAGCGACGGTTACGCTGTAATGGATCGCGACTCGCATCCGTCGGCGAGCCGCCGCGTTCGATGCGCACGACGTCGGCGCCCATGTCGGCCAGCATCATTGCGCAGAAAGGTCCGGGACCGATGCCCGCCAGTTCGATGACTTTGAAGCCGGTCAGTGGTCCGCTCATATTCGATACCGCTCGCGGTTTGAAAAGGACGTCATCGGTGAGAAGCCACCGAATCTGCGCGTAGCCATCAGACGGATCCGGGCTTGCTGCGGATCAGTCCTTCCTGCATCACGGATGCCACCAGTTTGCCTGCGACCGTGTAGATCAGCCCGCGGGCGATGCCGCGGGCTGCTCCGGTCCATGGGCTGTCCTGCACGTACAGCATCCAGTGCCCTATGTCGATGTCGTCATGAATCCAGAGCGCGTGGTCGAGGCTGGCTTCCTGCACCGGGTGAACGAGCCAGTGCAGGCCGTGCGGCAACATCGACGCTCCAAGCAACGTCGCATCCGAAGCATAGGCAAGCATCACGCGATGGAGTGTCTGTTCCTCAGGCACGGGCGCATTCGCCCGGAACCAGAACGCCTGCCGCGCTTCAGTCTTGCCGGCATCGCGTGGACGGCGAGGCACGACGGGGCGGAACTCGAGCGGACGCTCGCGCAGCATCAACGTGCGCCGGCTCTCCGGCAAGTCCTCACTCCACTCCCGCCACAGTTGGTGCTCGCTGCGCAAGCCTTCCGGACCAGGCACCTCAGGCATGTCGAACTGATGATTCAGCCCGGGTTCGCGGACGTGAAACGACGCGGCCAGATTCAGGATGCGCTGGCCGTGTTGAATGGCTACCACGCGGCGCGATGTGAAGCTGCCGCCATCGCGGTCGCGTTCGACCTGGTAGAGGATCGGCGCATGTGGATCTCCGGGGCGCATGAAATACGCGTGCAGCGAATGCACCGGGCGCGCTGCATCGACGGTCTTGCAGGCTGCCATCAATGCCTGACCGATCACCTCGCCGCCGTAAACGCGTGGCCATGGCTCATCGGTGCGCGGTCCGCGAAACAGATCCACTTCGATTTGCTCAAGCTGCAGCACGCGCACGAGCTTTCCCAGCACATCGTGCGCGCCCGGCCCGATCGCGTCGCTCGGCGCGGATGTGTTCATGCGTGTTGCGCTTCGTGCTTCAACGGGAGCGAGGGAAGAGTGGCGGATTGCGCTCGCCATGAAACATGCGGTGTTGAGCGGCTGGATAGCCGAGCGGCTGCTGGCTGGCTGCATCGAGCTGTGCCGTTTCCGCATCGCTCAACGACCATGTTGCGGCGGCAAGGTTGTCGCGTAACTGTTCCTCCGTGCGTGCTCCGAGAATGACGGAGGACACACCCGGCCGCCGCAGCAGCCAGTTGAGAGCAACCTGGCCGCTGGTTGCGCCGGGATGAGCAGCAGCAATCTGCTCGCACGCATCGAGCACGCGCTGGCCGCGCGCGTCGTCGTACTGCTGCAGCCGACCCGTGGCTGCGAGGCGTCCGCCTTCAGCACGACCGCCACGGAACTTGCCGGTGAGGAAACCTTGTGCGAGCGGGCTCCAGATCAGAGCGCCGACGCCGAGATCGATACCGGCCGGCAGCATTTCTGTTTCCACATCGCGCACGAGCAGTGAATATTGAATCTGCTGACTGATGAAACGCGCGATGCCGAGACGCTCTGACAGCCCAAGCGCCTTCGTGAGTTGCCAGGCGAAATAGTTCGAGCAGCCGATGTAACGCACCTTTCCCGTCGCGACGAGATCATCGAGCGCGCGCAGCGTTTCTTCCAGCGGCACCAGGCTATCGAAGTTGTGCACCTGGTAGAGATCGATCCAGTCGGTGTTCAAGCGCCTGAGACTGGCCTCGCAGGCTGCAATCAAGTGACGACGCGACAGGCCAAGGTCGTGTGCTGCCTTGCCCATGCGAGCGTATGCCTTGGTGGCGATCACAACCTCGTTGCGGCGAGACTTGTCGAGGACCCGGCCCAGGATCTCTTCCGATTGTCCCTCCGAATACATGTCGGCCGTGTCGACCAGATTCACGCCGGCCTCCAGACACATAGCGAGCAACCGCCGTGCTTCGTCGGCCTGCGTGCGGCCGACGTTTGCGAAAATGCCGCTGCCGCCAAACGTCATGGCACCGAAGCTCAACACCGATATCTGCAGGCCGCTGCGGCCCAGGAAACGCATTTCCATGTGGATTCGCTCCGAGTTGGCTTCTGAATGTTCTATCTCTGAAGCGAACGTCGCTGACGTGCCATACCTCGGATCGCAGGGCCATTCGCACTACATCAGGTCATTGTCGTCCGCATTCGCCCGCGCTGCGCGCCTGGTGAGTCCTGTCATTCATTATACTAGAAGATGGAGAGCACACACCACGGTTGCAGCGTGCATCGTCGATGCACTACGTTCGCCGATGGGTGGGCGGCGACACGAAGGATCTTCACAGCAGCGGTAGGCGTATGCGGCACGGGGGAAACAGAGCTCATGGCAGGTGACAGCGCCCCACAGGCGACTCTCGGCGATCTTGCTGAATGGGCCCGCCGCTTTCCCCACAAGCCCGCAGTCATCATGGCGGGCGGTGCAACACTGACCTATGCCGAGTTGCAACGCCGCTCCGATGCGCTGGCGCAGCGGTTCTACGAGCTGGGGTTGCGGTTCGGGGATCATCTCGCCGTGCTGATGGAGAATCGCATCGAGTATCCCGTCGCAGTGTGGGCCGCACAGCGCAGCGGCTTGGTCATGACGCCGATCAACTGGCATCTGGCTGCGGACGAAGCCGCGTACGTCATCGACAATTGTGGTGCGCGCGTCGTCGTTGCCTCCGACCAGCAGCTGGATCTGATCGGAAAGATCAAGCCGCTGACGCCGAACGTCGAGGCCTGGCTCGTTGCCGGCGACGCGGGGTCGCACGCTGCGCTGGAGTTAGCGACTCCGGCTCTCACCGCCCGCTACGAGGCACTCGAGGGGAGTGCCATGTGCTATTCGTCCGGAACCTCCGGGCGTCCCAAGGGCATTGCACTGGAGCTCACGCGTGCGCCCTTCGGCGCATCGACTCAGCCTGAGCGCCTGCTCACGCAGTTCATGGGTTTCGATTCGGACACGATCTATCTCAGTCCCGCCCCGCTGTACCACACCGCGCCGTTCGTCTGGACCAAGACCATCGTGCGTAACGGCGGCACGGTCATCATCATGGAGAAGTTCGAGGCGGAGCAGTGTCTCGCATTGATCGAACGCCATCGTCCGAACGTCGGGCACTTCGTGCCGACGATGTTCATCCGCATGTTGAAACTGCCAGAGCAGGTGCGAGCGAGGTATGACGTCTCCAGCCTGAAACGCGCGGTGCATGCCGCCGCGCCATGCCCGGTGGATGTCAAGCGTCGCATGATCGACTGGTGGGGTCCCATCCTGTTCGAGTTCTACGCCGGCAGCGAAGGGGGCTGGGTCCAGATCGAATCGCGCGAGTGGCTGCAACATCCGGGCTCGGTGGGCAGGAACAGCAAGGTGCACATCCTCGATGAGCACTTCAATGAAGTGCCGCCGCGTACCGTCGGTGTGATCTACTTCGAGCCGAACTTCAAGTTCGAATATCTCGGCGACAGCAAGAAGACGGCGGAATCGTTTTCGCCGCAAGGCTGGATGACGCTCTGGGACATGGGCTATCTCGATGAAGCAGGCTACCTGTTTCTGAGCGATCGGAAGTCGCACATGATCATTTCCGGTGGCGTCAACATTTATCCGCAGGAGACCGAGAACGTCCTGGTCGCTCATGCTGCGGTGGCCGACGCGGCTGTGATCGGTGTGCCGAACGAGGAGTTCGGCGAGGAAGTCAAAGCGGTGGTCGAGCTCGAGCCGGGAATTTCACCCACCGCGCAATTGGGCAATGCGCTCATCGAGTATTGCCGCGAGCGCATCGCTCATTTCAAGTGTCCACGTACGGTGGACTTCGTCGCGCACCTACCGCGCCTGCCGAACGGCAAGCTCATGAAGCGCGAGCTGCGGGCGCAGTACTGGCCCAATCCTTGAGTGCCTCGGCAGGCTGTCGAACGGTCAGGGCATCTGCACACGCGTGGATGGTCTCTGCTTACTGCGTCTTGAGGGGCCCGACCACCGGGGGTTTGGCGATCAGCACGAGCGCGCTGCCGAACAGCAGCAGGATGGCGGCACCCGCAAACGCACCGACGTAGGTGCCATAGGCGTCGTGCAATGCGCCGGCCCCGACGGGTGCAAGCGCGCTGAAGAGCGATACGGCGAAGGCCTGTGCGCCGAAGATGCGGGGATAGGAAACCGGACCGTAATAGTTCGCCATCGTGGCTGCCCAACTGACGAGTGAGCCGCTGTAGCCGATGCCCAGCAGTATCGCAAACGCGTAGATGCGCGCTGTCTGTGCGGGGTCCATGACCACGAGCAGACCTGCTGCAGCGATCAGCATCGACGTCATCCAGACGAACCGCGGTTCGATGCGATCGCACATCAAGCCTGCGCCCACGCGCCCGATCAGGCTGAAGAGTGCCACCAGTCCCAACGAGTGAGCGCCGACTGCCGCGGAGTGTCCGTGATCGCGCAGGTGCATGACGCCATGTGCGAGATACATCAGAAAACTGCTCGAGATGCAGATGGCCCCGATCGTGCCGAACCAGAACGCACGCGTGCGCATCGCAACTTTCACGGGCCATTCGCGGTCTGTGCGGTGTACGGGATTACTTGTCCGCGTCGTGTGCGTCGATGACTGTGCCTCGATGCCGTCGGGGACCTGACCCAGATCGGCGGGCGAATTTTTCACGAACAGCCACGCCGTGAGCGCGGCCAGCACAGCCAGGCATCCGACCACGACCCAGGCGCGTTGCCAGTTCTCACCCTCTCCGATCACGGCGTTCAACATGGGCGCGACGACGAAGCCACCGACGCCGGTCGCCGTCATCACCAGCGCAATCGCCGTGCCGCGCTTGCGTGCGAACCAGAGTGCGACGGCGCTTTGCGCAGACATCGTGCTGCCGAAACCCGCCGCCAGTCCGACGATCACACCGAATACGAGCACGTACTGCCAGCCGGTGCTGACGACGCTGGCCATCAACACGGCGCCGAGCGCGAGCAGAAGCGATCCGGTGATGAATGCAGCGCGCACGCCCTTGCGCGTGATGAGCAGCGCCACCAGCGGAGCGCTCAGGCCAGCGCCCAGGTTCATGACGGAAAAGCCGAGCCCGAGTGTCTCCTTGTCGATGTCCATTGCGCGCGCCATCGCCGCGTTCATCACACCGCCGCCGAAGAAGGGCAGGGCAGAGTTGATGAACAGGATGATCCACACGGCCGACAGCAAGTACCAGCCATAAAAAGGCTTCGCGGGGACGGTGGCGTTCATTGTTGTTCTCCTTGGGTGGCTGGGCGCCTCCACGACCGAACCTCGCACGATCAGTCTGTGGGTGAAGCCGACCTCACTGCCGCTCGAA
>JBEVDW010000471.1:0-12638 GCA_040513115.1 Steroidobacteraceae bacterium
CTTCGACCGTCTCACCGATGTTCTCGCCACCGATCGCGGAGCTCACCACGGACTGCACATCCGCGATGTTGAGTCCGTACCGGGCGGCCGCTGCGCGGTCGATCTCCACATCGATGTACCGGCCACCGCTCAAGCGCTCGGCCACGGCCGAGCTCACCCCATCGACACCCTTCGCAACGTGCTCGATCTGCCGAGCCGCGGCATCGATGTCGCTCAATGTGGTGCCCGCGACTTTCACGCCAACCGGACTTTTCACGCCGGTCGCCAGCATGTCGATGCGATTGCGGATCGGCGGCACCCAGATATTCGTGAGACCCGGAACCTGCACGCGCCGATCCAGCTCGGCCACGAGCGTGTCCGGCGTCATGCCCGGCCGCCATTCGCTGCGCGGCTTGAACTGGATCGTCGTTTCGAACATCTCGAGCGGCGCGGGGTCCGTGGCGCTTTCCGCGCGTCCCGCCTTGCCGAACACTGTCGCAACCTCGGGCACCGTCTTGATCATCCGATCGGTGATCTGCAACAGCTCCGATGCCTTCGATGCAGACAAACCCGGGAGCGCCGACGGCATGTAGAGCAGATCGCCCTCGTTCAATGGCGGCATGAACTCGCCGCCTAATCGGCTGAGCGGCCAGGCAACCGACAGCACGGCCAGCGCAGCACACACCAGTGTGATCTTGGGATGGCGCAGCACCCGCTCCAGCAGCGGACGATAGAACGCAATGAGCCAGCGATTGAGCGGATTGCTCAACTCCGCCGGAATGCGGCCGCGGATCCAGTAGCCCATGAGCACCGGCACCAGCGTAATCGCAAGACCGGCCGCAGCGGCCATCGCATACGTCTTCGTCAGTGCGAGCGGACCGAACAGGCGTCCCTCTTGAGCTTCCAGGGTGAAGACCGGCACGAACGACAACGTAATGATCAACAGACTAAAGAACAGCGCCGGACCGACTTCGACCGCGGCCTCAGTCATCACTCGCCAATGCTCGGCGCCACGCAGTTCCTCGTTCGGATGCTCGTGCATCCACGCTTCGATGCGCTTGTGTGCGTTCTCGATCATCACGACCGCGGCATCGACCATGGCGCCGATGGCGATCACCACGCCTCCGAGCGACATGATGTTCGCGCTCACGCCTTGGTACCGCATGACGATGAAGGCGGTGAGCACACCCAGCGGCAGAGAAATAATCGCGACGAGTGCCGAGCGCACGTGCCACAGGAATGCCGCGCACACGAGCGCCACGACGATGAACTCTTCGATCAGCTTGTGTACGAGGTTCTCCACCGCCCGATCGATCAGCAGCGAGCGATCGTAGGTCGTAATGATCTCCACGCCCTGCGGCAAGCTCTGTTGCAGCTCTGTGAGCTTGTGACGCACCGCTGCGATCGTCGCCCGCGCATTCTTGCCAGAGCGCATGACGACGATGCCACCTGCCACTTCGCCCTCCCCGTTCAGCTCCGTGATGCCGCGGCGCATTTCGGGACCGAGCTGAATGGTGGCGACATCGCTCAAGCGGATCGGCACCCCTGTTGCGCTCGCGCCGAGCGGAACCGCGCGGAAGTCATCCAGCGAGTGCAGATAGCCCGATGCGCGCACCATGTATTCGGCCTCGGCCAGCTCCAGCACTGAACCGCCCGCTTCCTGATTCGCAGCTCGGATCGCCGCGATCACCTCTTCATGCGGAATGCCGTACGCGATGAGCTTTGCTGGATCGAGCACGACTTGATACTGCTTCACCATGCCGCCGACGCTCGCGACTTCGGCGACGTTGGGCAGTGTCTTCAGCTCGTACTTGAGAAACCAATCCTGCAACGCGCGCAGCTGACTCAAATCGTGGCCACCCGTTCTGTCGATCAACGCGTATTCGAAGATCCAGCCGACACCCGTGGCGTCTGGGCCGAGCGATGTCTTCGCAGTCGGGGGCAAGCGGCCCTGCGCTTGATTCAAGTATTCGAGTACGCGCGATCGCGCCCAGTAGAGGTCCGTGCCGTCATCGAACAACACGTAGACGAACGAGTCGCCGAAAAACGAGAGGCCACGAACCGTCTTGGCACCCGGAACCGAGAGCATGGTCGTCGCCAGTGGATACGTGACCTGGTTCTCCACGATCTGTGGCGCCTGGCCTGGGTAGCTCGTGCGGATGATCACCTGCACATCGGACAGGTCAGGCAGTGCATCCACGGGCGTGTGCTTCAACGCCCAGATGCCCCACGCGGCGGCGAACACTGACATCAGCAGCACGATGAAGCGATTGGCAACGGACCAGCGAATGAGACGCGCAATCATGATGCGCTCCCCTGCGTCATCAATTCTTCGATGACGTACGCCTTGCCGACCTGCTTGAACGTGAAGTGCACGTGATCACCGAGCTGGACGCCGCTCGCGAGATCCGGCCGAGGGAGACTGAAGGGCATGGTCATCGCCGGCCAGTCGAGCGAGTCGATGGGATCGTGCGAGATGACGATCTCGGTGTCTGAGATGGACTCGACCTTGCCCGTGCCGTGATGGATTGACGGAGCAGCTCGTTCGCCATGGGCCTTGTGTTCCGTTGTCTGCGGCTGTGTGGCGAGCCGCGCCAGCACACCTTTGAGACTGGCCTCGGAGTCGATGAGGAACTGTCCGGACGCGACGATCTTCTGACCCTCCTGCAAGCCGTTGAGGATGCGAGTCTTGCCGTTCGCTTCGCCGCCGACTTCGATGGGCGTCGGTGTGAACCGGCCTTCATTGTCCGCGACCAACACAACGTTGCGGGTACCCGTGCGAATGACGGCTTCGGAGGCCACATACAACGCAGGCTCGGTTTTGCCGGGATCGAGCAGCACGCGCGCAAACATGCCGGGCCTGAGCTTGCCTGTGGTGTTGGGCAGCTCAACGCGAACTCGCAGTGTGCGCGTCTCGATGTTGGTTTCGGGCAGCACGCCAATGACGGTGCCCTTGAACACTTCAGCGGGATAGGCCGACAGGCGCGCTTCGACGGACTCGCCCAACGCTGCAAGCCCACCTTGAGTTTCAGGGACTGCCGCTTCGAGCCACACCGTCTCGAGCCCGTTGATCTTCGCTAGCGTCGCACCGGTTGCGATCGTCATGCCCTGCCGGACATCCAGCGCTTCGATGGCACCGGCGATGGGTGCTCGCACGGTGGTGTTCGTCTGCGGCTTGCGCTCGGCCTCGACTTGCTCGATGAGATCGGCCGGCATGCCGAGCACCAGCATGCGTTGGCGTGCCGCCGCAATGAGATCGCGCTCGCCACTGTTCAACAGAGCCAGAAACTCTGTTTGCGCAGCCGTCCATTCCGGGCTGACCAGATCGACCAGCGGGGCACCTCGTGCCACCACGTCACCTGGCGCACGTGCATAGACTCGTGCGACGAAGCCGTTGCTGCGCGCTTGCACGATGGCGACAGTGCGCTGGTTGAACACGATGCTGCCAACCGCTTCGATGGGCTGAGAGACGGTCGCACGCTCGACAGTGGTCAAGCGCACGCCGAAGTTCTGTGCCACCCTCGGGTCGATGCGAACGGAAGCGCTGCCTTGCGCTTCATCCGCGTACTTCGGCACGAGCTCCATGTCCATGAACGGCGACTTTCCCGGTTTGTCGAAGTGCTGATTGGGATGCATCGGGTCATACCAATAGAGCACCTGGCGCTCGCTGTGCGCGGATCCAGAAGCCGTCATCGAATCGGAGTGCAAACGGTGCGCCAACCAGAAGCCGGCGGCGCCTGCGAGAATCGCGACGATCACAATGATCGCTGCGAGCGTTTGGCAGGAACGGTTCATTGCGCGCCCTCCCCATAGATGAAGTAGAGCCTGGCCGCGGCCACCGCCTGCTGACCTTCCAACTGGATGAGCTCGAGCTTGCGATCGATCAGGCTGCGTCGAGCGCTGAGTACCGACGTGAGATCGCCTTTGCCCGCGCGATAACCCGCGAACTCGTAATCCACTTGGCGCTGCGCCAGCGGCACCCGCGTGCTGCGCATTCGTTCGAGCTGACGCGACAGCGCTTCATGGTCGGCCAGATCGTTGTCCAGCTCTTGCGTGTGATCGCGCAGCATGGCCACACGCTCGGCCTCGACGCGCCTCAGCGCCTGTCGCTTGGCTGCAATTTGCGGGTCCTGACGCGTGCGCGCGAACAGCGGTAATCCCACCGTGAGCTCGACAGACACCATGTCGTCGAAGGCGTCGCCGCGCTTGCCGTATGCGACTTCCACGCCCCAATCCGGTTTCTTCATGGCCTCGGCCTCGTGTACTTCGGCCTGCGCCATCGCAGTCATCGGCGCGAACACAGCAAGCTCGGGATGCTCATGCACATGCGCGCGCAGACGCTGAGCATCGATCGACAACGCGGGCGTGGTGTTCGACAGCGGGGCGTCGGCTGCGGCCCCGATCCAGCGCGCGAGCCCATTGCGCGACTGTGCGATCTCGCGTGCGAGGTCATCGCGCCGGTCCGCCAGCTCTGCCGCTTCCTGCTGCGGCACGACCGCGTCTGCAGCCGTGCTCTTGCCGCTCACGAGCTGCGCTTGCACCGCCTCTGCGAACAGCCGGTTCTCGCGATCGAGCTCATCGAACAGAGTCGCACGCTGTTCCGCATAGAAGCGCGTGAGCCACGCGACGGCGGTATCGCGTCGAATCACCAGCAGGCGCGCGCGCCGCTCCAACTGCGCCGTGCTCACGACGGCTGCGGCCACATCACGCGCCGCGCGTCGTTTCGAGCGATTCGGGACTTCTTGCATGATCCCGACCTTGCGCATCGTCATGAAGTCATGCGTCAGACTCCACGAATCGGCGCCTTCCACAGGCACATTCTCGATGCCCAGTGCGAGCCGTGGGTCGGGCAATCGACCCGCTGCGGCGGAGGCAGCGGTCGCCTCTTCCACAGTGGCGTTCTGCATCTCGACATCCGGCGCAGTCCGTGCGGCGATGTCGAGCGCAGAGTCGAGAGTGAGCGGTTCTGCCACGGCGAAGGGGTTCGCCACCAGCAGCAGCAATGCGATGAAAAACCTGAACATGCTTCAACTCCAAACGTTGAAGACGCGCGCGCGAGCACGCCCGACGTGCACGTGCCTTCAGGGCACGGCACTACCCAATCGTCGGGAGCTCAGGCTTGTGGAGGACGCAGGGGCAGGTCAGGACTGTGCGCAGGTATGCGCGTGGAGACAGCTCCGAGGATGAGCTGTGCGGTGGGCAGGAGCTCAAAGGCCGGTACAGACGTGGATTCGAACGACTGCGGCGACTTGCAGGCATGCACGCCGTCGCAGCTTCCGCAATCATCGGTCTTCGTGGGCGCCTCGTCATGCGCAGCGTGCGACTTGGCCTGCGCGTGACCGCCATGCTCATCCGGACAGCAATCATGCTCAGCAGGTGCGACGGTTGCGGCCTCGTCACACGCACGCGCACCGGCAATCGCCGCCACGCCGAAGAACGGCAGCGTCAGCAATACCGTAAGAACGGTGATGAGCCGAAACACGCGCACGAAGTGGGAATCCTGTTGTTCTCAACCGGGGCCAATGTAGTGCATAGGGTACAGGCAAAACTCTGCGGCTTGCCACGGTTTGAGGATGTGGATGGGGGGCGGCCTGCGTGATGGTGAAAGAAACGCTCTTGCATCCCTCCCTGAGGCGGGGAGGACTCAGTACTCGAATCTCTCACCCGGCAACTTCGGCGTCGTCGATGGCGACACTCGGTGGTGGGTCGCCTGTTCATACGCGTACGCGTATCCCAGCAACCGTGGCTCGCTATAGGCCGGACCGAAGAACGAAATCGTCACCGGCATCTTCTCGCTGGTGGCACCCGCCGGCACGATCACGTCCGGGAACTGCGTCACGTTGGCGATGCTCGTCAGTGACGGCGTCATCGGGCGATCGACGATCTTCGGTGTTTCCGGATCGATCAACTCGGGTTGCCGCGAGCGCGTGGGATAGACGAACGCATCGACCTGCTTCTCCTGCATCAGGCCCAGCACCGCGCCACGAACCGCGGCCATGCCGGATTGCTTGGCCGAGGTGTAGCTGATCGACGTAATCGGAGGCCGCTCGCTCAACGCCTTGAAGCGCGTGAACACACTCGGATGCGGACGGAAGTCGCCGCTCGGCTGCGTCAGTGCCATGCCCTTCGCGGCAATGTCAGCGATGGAGCGTGGGAAGCCCGGCCGCAACGTGCCCAGGTAGTCGGCGTAGTTGTCCTTCACCTCTGCACGAATGGGGTCCATCACCGCGGCGCGATTCTGCAGCACGAGCGCGGGATAGTTCACCGGATCTACCAGCACGGCACCTTGCGCCTTGAGCTCTTCG
The DNA here is from genome assembly GCA_040513115.1 of Steroidobacteraceae bacterium. Lineage (GTDB taxonomy): Bacteria > Pseudomonadota > Gammaproteobacteria > Steroidobacterales > Steroidobacteraceae > DATELY01. The sequence goes on from JBEVDW010000471.1 coordinate 6,285, forward strand.
AGCGCGGCGTTGAAGACGCGATCGACCTCCGGATCAGTGCCCGTGTAATCGCGGATCACGCCGAGTCTCACACCCTTCAATGCATCCTTCTTTAGGAACGGCGTGTAGTCCTTGTAGTAGAGACCCGCGCTCGTGGCCGTGAGCGGGTCTTTCGGATCGATGCCCGTCATGAACCCGAGGGTGAGCGCGACGTCGTGCACCGTGCGCGCCATCGGGCCGCCGGTATCGAACGTGAGCACACACGGCATGATGCCCGTGCGCGAGACGAGTCCGTTCGTGGGCTTGATGCCAACGACGCCGTTCGCCGAGGAAGGACCACGAATCGATCCGCCCGTATCGGATCCGAGCCCCAGCGGCGAGAACCAGGCCGCGAGTCCCGCACCCGTCCCGCCGGAGGAACCTGCTGGATGACGGCGTGGATCATGTGGATTGCGTGTCTGCCCCAGGCGCGAGCTGAAGCCGACACCGCCGTGCGCGAACTCATCCATGTTCACTTTCGCGAGAATGATGGCGCCGGCATCGCGCAGCTGTTTGATCGAAGGCGCGTCCTGATACGGCACCGACTTCGCGAGCAGAAACGTGCCGCCGCTCGTCGGCATATCGGCTGTGTCGTAGTTGTCCTTTGCGAGCACGGGAATGCCGTGCAACGGCGAACGTCGTCCAGACTGCTTCAGCTCCGCGTCGAGTGCGCGCGCAGTCTCGATCGCTTTGGGGTTGAGAGTGATCACGGAGTTCAGCGCGGGGCCCTTCCTGTCGTATGCCTCGATGCGCGCGATGTAGAGCTTTACGAGCTTCTCGTAGGTGAGCGCTCCGGCATCGACTGCGGCTTGAATCTCAGGCACGCCGGCCGTTTCGAGATCGAAGGTTGCGGCGTGTGCGGTGAAGGGAGCGATGGCTGCGTAGAGCAGTACGCAGCGTTGCATCAGCTTCATGAGGACCTCAAAGCGAGAACGTTGGGGCGCGGGCTCGTTGAAGCAGACGCGTGCGGCGGGGTTTGCCCCCACCCCTGATTCATGGAGTCAATGGCGGAGTCGATGGCGGTGGCCGGCGATAGTGCGTGGCCTGTTCGTAGGCATACGCATAGCCGATGATCTTCGCCTCTGCCCAGGCGCGGCCGAGTATCTGCAAGCCGACGGGAAGCCCTTCGCCGAGGTAGCCGTTCGGCACGGAGAGCACAGGCCACTGCAATGTGCTGCCGACGAAAGTAAGGCTGCTGCCAAGGCCCGTAACACCGCCTTTCGGGTCAGGTGTGTCCGTCATCACTTGCGTGTTGCGATCGCCATTGAGGACGGGGAGCTGTGCCCAGACCGGAAAGATCACGGCATCGATCTTTCCGGCATCCATCGCCTGCGTGAATGCCGCTCGATAAGCGACTTCGACTTCCAGACCCTTGATCGTGGCGTCATCGGTCGCCACGGGTCCTGCATTGGCATCCGCTTCGAGTCCCGACTGATGCAAGGGATGCGCGAGCCGCGACTCCGCGATGGCTTGCGGCGAGGCGTATGGAATCCCCGGATGAGCCGCGAGGAACTTGATCAGGTCGTCCTTGCGACGCGCCGACGTTTGCGGTGCACGCGGCAGCTGCTCGATCTCTGGCACCGTGAATGGATCGACGATCTGCGCGCCGGCTGCTTGCAGCTCACGCAGTGTCTGCTCGAAGTTCTTGATGATGCGCGGATCGGTCGTCTTGCTCGTGAACACCTGACGGAGCACACCGAGTCGCGCACCTCTGAGCGCATCTTTCTTCAGCGCTGCCGTATAGGTCTTGGCGATATGACCTTTCGCACGCGCCGTCGCGTCGTCTTTCGGATCGATGCCCACAGTCGCATCGAGCACGATTGCGAGATCGGTGACGTTGCGCGTCATCGGCCCGGCGGTATCGCGGACGCTGTTGTTCGGCACGACCCCATCGCGCGAGACCAGTCCAACGGTTGGGCGCAGACCCACGAGGGCGTTGTGCGCAGAGGGCATGCGGATCGAACCGCCTGTGTCGGTGCCGATACCGACCGTGGCGAAGTTCGCAGCGATCGATGCACCCGTGCCGCCGGAGGAGCCACCGGTCGCGAACGCAGTGTTGTAGGGATTGCGTGAGAAGCCGGGCAGCACCGAGTTGATGTTGTCACCGCCGCCGCGCGTGAACTCGGAGAGCGAAGCCTTGCCGAGAATGATGCCTCCCGCCGCCTTGATCTTCGCGACGAGCGTGGCATCCGCCGGCGGGTAGTAATTTTTCCAGCCTTGAAACCCACCCGTCATCGGCATGCCGGCGGCATCGATGCAGTCCTTCACCAGCACGGGAATGCCATGCAACGCGCCCGTGAGCTTACCCGAGGATTTCAGTGCGGCATCGAGACGCTCGGCTTCTTCCAGCGCTTGCGGATTGAGATTGATGATGGAGTTGATATGCGGGCCGCGCTGATCGTAGGCCTCGATGCGTGCGAGATAGCTCGCGACGACCTGCCGCGCGGTAAGCTGGCCTTCCAGGTAAGCCGCCTGCAGATCCGCAATCGTTGCCTCTTCGATTGCAAGCGCCCACGTCGGTAGCGAGACAACCAGCTGCAGCAGGAGCACTGCCGCGGCACGGCGGACGAGGGACTGCGACGTCATGAGTCTTGCGGCTCCGTACCCGAGGGGATGACGATTGAGACGTTCCGTTGCAAGGTCTCCCCTACACTCGCCGGTGCATGCCTCGTCTACACTCGCGTCATGACTGAATCACTGCACGACATCGGCCCCTTGATTCGATTGAATGATCCGCAGTCCGCTGCGGCTGCTGTCGTTGCCCCTCACCGCGGAGCGATCGTGACTTCGTTTGCAGTGGCGGGGCGGGAGCTGCTCTACATGGACACGAGCACGCTGCACGATCGCAGCAAGAATGTTCGCGGCGGCATTCCGATCCTGTTTCCGACGCCGGGCAAGCTCGAACGGGACCAATGGCAGGTTGGTCAGAAGAGCGGTTCGATGCAGCAGCACGGCTTTGCGCGCAATCTTCCTTGGACGATTACGAAGCAGTCCGCACAGGCGGCCACGCTGAGCTTGGAAGCGAACGAAGTCACGCTTGCGCAATTCCCGTGGTCGTTTCGCGCGGAGCTCGCTATCAGCGTGCAAGGCGCCTGCTTGCGGGTCGTGACTGGCATCAGCAATGCCGGGCGAGAGCGAATGCCCTATGCGCTTGGCTTTCATCCGTACTTTCAAGTGACCGACAAGGCAGGTGCCCGCATCCCAAGTCGTGCCACGCGCGCGTTCGACAATGTTCTGAAATCAGTCGTGCCGTTCACGGGCTTCGATCTGACGCGCTCCGAAGTGGATTTGCATCTGCTGGATCATCAGGACACTCACGCGACGTTGCAGCTCGCGGACGGCGCAAGAATCATCGTGCGCGCGTCATCCGACTTCGTGCGCTGGGTCGTATGGACGGTAGCCGAGCGCGACTTCGTTTGCCTGGAACCATGGACGGCGTCTGGCAATGCATTGAACAGCGGTGAGCATCTCATCGAGCTGCCGCCCGGAGCGACGCACGCATCGCACATGGAGATCGAGCTCGAAGGCCATGGCTAAGCGCACGGGCAGCGCCGATTTACCGCTGCATGGCGGGCACGTGCCACCATGGCTGTCTGCACGCATGGCAAAGCTCGGGCGCGTGCTCGTCGAAGCGATCGTGCATCACTATGGGCGCGATGAATTGTTGCGGCGGCTCGCACATCCCTTCTGGTTCCAATCGTTCGGCGCCGTCATGGGCATGGATTGGCACTCCTCCGGCATCACGACGAGCGTTGTTGGCGCACTGAAGCGCGGGCTTGCGCCGCTCGAGCAGGAGCTGGGTATTTACGTCTGCGGCGGTAAGGGTCAGCACTCGCGCAACACGCCCGCGGAGCTTGCGGCAATTGGCGAGCGCACAGGGTTGGACGCATCACCGCTCACGCATGCCAGTCGCCTGGTGGCGAAGATCGACAGTGCCGCCGTGCAAGATGGTTTCGATCTCTATCTGCATGCCTTCATCGTCACGCGCGAAGGCCACTGGTGCGTCGTGCAGCAAGGCATGAGCGCGGAACGGCGCGAGGCGCGCCGCTATCACTGGCTGTCGGAACAGCTGCAGGGATTTCTCGATTCACCGCATACCGCGATCGAAGGGCGGAATCAGGGTGCCATCGTGAATCTTGCCGACACGCGCGCGGAGCTCAATCGACGCGCGGGTCTCGAGCTGGTTCGCAGCGGCCCTGATCGCTCGATCGCCGTGCTCAAGCGGTTGCGCAATCCGGGCAATACCGTGCTCGATCTGTTTGCCGCGAGCGAGCCTGAAATTGAGTCAGCGCTGCCGCATCTGCGCATGCCTCATCATCATGAAGTCCGCGCATCGGATGTCATGTTGAAGCGTTTGCATGGCGCACTCGCAGCTGCAGCCGACCGAGGTCCGCAAGATTTCACCGAACTGCTGCTCACGCCCGGCGTTGGTGCGCGCACGGTGGCCGCATTGGCACTCGTGGCCGAGGTTATCTATGGCGCGCCTTCACGCTTCAGCGATCCCGCTCGCTTCTCGCTCGCTCATGGCGGCAAGGACGGGCATCCGTTCCCCGTGTCACTGAAGGTTTATGACCAGACGTTGCGCGTGCTGAAGCAGGCGGTGGATCACGCGAGGCTCGGCAACGCCGAGAGGCTCGCGGCGATCCAGCGGTTGGACGCACAGGCTCGTCGTCTGGAGCGAGTGGCGCGCGGGCCGAGCTTCGAGCAATTCATCACGCAGGAGCGGGAGCGCTCACCGTTGTATGGAGGCAGAACGGTATTCGGAGACGAAGAGTGACGGATTTCGCTTGACTTGCGCATCCGTCGCGTTCTCTCAATGTGACAGCTTCGAGGTGAGTCGCGCAGTTTGCGGCGCAAGCTACTGAAGCGACACGCAGATCGATCGGAACGTCGAGCGTCGACCTACACCCGTCACGCGCCGATGTTGGTGACCGCTCGCAACGCGGAGTTAACATCCCGCCGCCAGACGCGAACAACATGAGCCCTGAAGGGAGGTGCCATGACAGTACTTCGCAATAGCGCCGGCGATCCAGCCCGCAATGAGCAAGTGATCGAGACTCTCGCGCGCGAAAGCGATGCCACCGTCGAACACGTGCGCGAGCTCTTCGAAGCCGAACATCAACGGTTGAGCTCGGCTGCCCGCGTGAAGACCTTCGTTTCCGTCATCGCTACCCGGCTCGTCAAGAACACGCTCAACGCAGAACGCGCACAGACATAGCCCTCGAGGTCTCGAAGGGCGCGCCACAGGTTCTGGATACACGAACATCCCTCGCCACAAGCGAGGGATGCTTGTTTTGGAGCGTGCAGATCAGAACTTGAAGCTCAGATCAACGCCGTACGTGCGCGGCGCCGCGGGGGAGTACTGATCGCCGATGCCGAAGGGGTTGGTCGCGCAGGAAGCACCGCAACTCGCCTGCGAAACCGAGAACATCGAGTATTCCTCGTCCGTGATATTGCGGCCCCAGAGGCTGACACCCCAGTGTTCATCCGAGCTCTGCCAGCTGATCTGTCCATTCAACAGCCCGTACGACGACTCTTTCAGGCGATTGTCGATCTCCCAGAAGAAATCGTCGGTCCACTTGTAATCGAGGTTGGCCCCAAGGAAGCCGAAGCTCACAGGCTGCCGATAGAAGAGGCCGAGGTTGAACGTCTGATCGGGTGACCGGGTCAGCTCATTGCCCTTCGGAGAGCACTCCAATCCCACTGTGTGACCGTCCGGCAGGCGTGTGGAGCACAGATTGCCTGTTTCGAACTCGGTGTATTCCGTATCCATCAACGCAGCACCAAAGCGCAGGGTGAGGTTCTCCATCAAGCTGGCCTCGACCTCGACATCGACACCTTTGATTTCCGCCTTGGCGGCATTCAGCAGGTCAGTCGACGGACCGCGCGAGACCACAACCTGCAGTTTGTCGAAATCGTAGTAGTAGGCGGCTGCATTCACTCGCAGCCGATTGTCCAGCCATTGACTTTTGATGCCCACCTCGTACGCGTCGATCTTTTCCGGATCCACGGGCTCACCCGTTACGCCCACAGTGTTGAACGAGCCACTGCGGAAACCACGGTTGTACGACACGTAGGCCATCGCGTCCTCCGCCACGTCCTGCTCCACCGCGATCTTCCACGTCGGCTCGCTCCACGTTTTATCGTAGTCGAAGGGCGAGTTGGGCTGTCCCGGGGCGATTACATCGTCACCGGCATACACCCTGGCATCGCCGCCGATCTCCTTCTTGTCTTTCGTATAGCGTCCTCCCACGGTCAGGCGGGTGCTATCCGTGAAGTGATAGGTGCCTTCGGCAAATCCTGCGATGGATGTGGTCTTGATGGGATCGACGAACG
>JBEVDW010000472.1:0-9575 GCA_040513115.1 Steroidobacteraceae bacterium
CTCGTCCACCCCAGGATCGCCGGCCACGGCCCGACCCTGTACGAGAGCGGGCTGCCCAGCACGCGACGGCTCGAGTTGATCTCGGCGAAGCCGCTCCGCAGCGGCGCGGTCGCCATGCACTACCGGCGCGCGCGCTGACTCGGAGATGGGTCATGTCGCCTAACAACGCGCTCACCGGCGGGCTTCGCGTTGCTCGGCGCGCCGGTGAGCGCGGGCGTTCGGCATCAAGGAGGTTAGATGAAGATCAGGAGAGCAACTGACTCCGACGCTAAGGTAGTAACGGGTCTGGTTCTTGCGCTGTTGAACGAACTCAGCGGTACTGAACAGAGCGGATACAGTGCTGACCAGCTTTCAGAGGTTGCGACGGTGCTACTTAGGGCGAAAGAACTCTCGGCGCTATTGGCCGAGCATGATGGAGAGCCGGTTGGTGTTCTCGTTCTCAACGGCTGCGCTTCGCTAATGCGGGCCGCTTCGGCGAGATCACAGAGATGTACGTTAAGCCACCTTTCCGCTCGTCCAGTGTTGGCGAGGCTCTGTTAGAGGAAGCTGCTGAGGTTGCGAGAGAGCACTGTTGGTCCCGCTTGGAGGTGGGAACTCCAGAACAGCCCGCGTGGAGTCGGACGTTGGCCTTCTATAAGCGCAACGGGTTCGTTGAGACCGGAGTGAGGCTAAGTTGCCCGTATGACAACGTGTGGCTGTGCCGAACAATGCGTTGCAGCGGATCGCCGCGAAAACGCGGCGCCCGCCGAACGCTAGCGTTAGTCCACAGGAGGACCCACATGAAGCGCACCTGGACGATCATTGGGGTTGGCGATGTGCGTGGCAGCTTGAAATGGTACCAGTCGCTGCTCGGGCTGCCGCAGACGGCTCCCGCCCATGATTACTTCGGGCAAATCCTGGACTCGGATGGAACCGTCTTGCTTTGTCTCCACGAGTGGGGTGCCCACGAGCATCCTTCTTTGGCGAGCCCCGATCACGTCGAGCCTGGCAACGGCCTTCTCTTGTTCTTTCGTGTCGATGATTTCGACTTGGCCCTGCCAAGGGCACGGGCTCTCGTGACCCGGCTCGAAGAGGAGCCGCATGTAAGCCCGAGCACGGGAACTTCGGAGTTCTCACTCCGAGATCCGGACGGATACTACGTCACGATCAGTGCGCTCTCCGCGGCCTGACTCAGGCGTTAGGTTCCATGAACTCGACTCGAGAGCGAAGAGTTCAGCGACGAGCGAAACGCGCCGAAATGCGCTCGCGTAAGCAGGCCATTGCTAGCGGGGTGGTATTGGAGAATCGTGTTCCGGTCAATGCTTCGCTCCTCGCCCCTACCAACAGTTATGGCAGACCAGACTTCGTGCATCGTGGCTTCTACATCGATTCAGCATTCACATGTAAAGACTGCGGCAAGAAGGACGTCTGGACATCTCGGCAGCAGAAGTGGTGGTTCGAAGTAGCAAAGGGCGATATGTTCACGAGCGCCACACGATGTCGACCGTGCCGTCGGAAAGAGCGCAAACGCAGAGATGAGGCAAGGAGCGTGCACCTTGAAGGTCTCGAACGAAAGCGGGCAAAGACCTGACAAGCGTGTCGTGTGCCCGACTCACAAAGTGCGATGCACTTTGTTCGCGGCTCAGAAGCATCGCTCGGGCGGCTTAACCTGGCGCTAGGCGTGGCAGGATTCCTTTGTGCCTCCGTATCAAGTCCTTGCCGATGCAGTTCTGCTGCTCCACTTCGCAGTCGTGCTCTTCATCGTGGGAGGGCTGGCGTTCGTCGTGGCAGGAAACCTCTGGCACTGGCGTGTGGCCAACAACCTCTGGTTTCGCCTGGCTCACCTCACCGCCATCGGTGTCGTCATCCTTCAGTCCTGGCTGGGCCAACTGTGCCCGCTGACCACACTGGAGTCCTGGCTTCGGGCCAAGTCGGGCGCACCACCAATGTATGACAAGAGCTTCATCGAGCACTGGGTACAGCGGATTCTCTTTTACGAAGCACCCTTCTGGGTCTTTGTCCTCGCATACACGGTCTTCGGGCTACTTGTGGTCTGGGCCTGGTGGCGCTTTCCGCCTCGTCGCTCCGAGCATGGGATCTCGCATGATTGATCGCACTGGCAGGGGTCTCGCCGACGTTGCTCGAGGTGTTGGTTATGCGTCGACATAAACCTCGTCGCATTCCGCTGGACGTCCGCGGTCTGATCGGCAGCGAGGACATCTTCCGGCTCTCAGGAGGCGCAAAGCGGGATCCGGCTGTCGACATCTGGTTGGCTGATGATCCCGTCGAGCTGCGGTCTATCGCCCGGAGGTGGTTTGTGGAGATGCGACGATGCGGTGACGACGTTCGAGAGCTGATGCATGATGGTTGCCCTGTCGCATGTGTCGAGGATGCGGCGTTCGGGTACGTCAACTCATTCAAGAGTCATGTCAACGTCGGCTTCTTCTACGGCGCAATGCTCGAGGACCCCGCAGGTATGTTGGAGGGAACTGGCAAGCGTATGCGGCACGTGAAGTTGAAACCTGGCTCCGAGCCAGACAGTCAGAGTCTTCGCGACCTGATCCACGCTGCTTACTTGGATATCAGGGCGCGCCTGGGTGGATAACCGTCTTCTCGGAAGCGGCGCACTGCCGGGTCATGACGGCCAGTACGACTAACCATGCGAAAGGAAGCGCCAGCTGCCAACCCTGATGCCTACGTCGCCGCTCTCGTCGGTTGGCAACGCACATGTGTGGAGAATCTCCGCGCGTCGGTCCGTGCTGTCTCGGCCCTGGAAGAGGTTGTGAAGTGGGGCCACCTTGTCTACCTGTCGAATGGCCCGGTCTTGCTCATCCGCGCGGAGGAGCAGCGCGTCTTGTTTGGCTTCTGGCGAGGACAACGCTTGCTGTCCATCGAACAACGTCTGAAAGCAGGCGGGAAGTATGAGATGGCCACTGTAGAACTGCGCGAGGGGATGACCATCAGTCCCGCGACGGTGCGACGCCTGACTAGAGAGGCGGTGGCGCTCAACAAAACGCTGGGTAACCCAACGCAGGTCGCGTCGCCCCGCAAAGCGTCAAAGGCGCGACGCGCGAAACGCGAGATCTCTTAGCGACTGCTCCAAACCTGTGGCCCGACCTTCGGCAAGGGCTGCACGTCAAGGCGACGTTGGCGGCCCGAGAACCGACTGGATGTCGCCAAGCGCGCTATAGACAAGTGCGATGGAGCGGTGAGAAGTTTCGAGCGGCGCGGAGACGCCCGCACTGTCACAAAGTTGAGCTGCCCGATCGATCTTCTGCAGCAGGATCCTGCTGTCGTCCACGCGTCGTTTTTTTGATTCAGCAGGAGGGAGCGAGATGATCGATCCCACGCTAGAAGGTCAGATTCGTGCTGCGCAGGCGTACGAAGCGTTATTCGTTCCAGCGCTGTTCGGCCAATGGGCTGCGAAGGTTGCTGATGCTGCTCACATCCAGTCGGGTCAGCGGGTACTGGATATTGCGTGCGGCACGGGAGTCCTTGCGCGAGGAGTGGCGTCGGGAATGAAGTCGAGCGGTTCGGTGTTTGGCATCGACCCGAATCCTGGAATGATCGCGGTTGCCAGACAGCTTGCACCTGGGATCGAGTGGCGCGAAGGCGTGGCAGAGTCACTGCCATATGCCGACGCATCTTTCGACGCAGTCGTGAGCCAGTTCGGTCTCATGTTCTTCGTCGATCGACGCGAGGCACTTCGCGAGGCGATGCGAGTGCTCGTGTCGGGAGGACACTTGGTGATCGCGGTCTGGGACTCTCTTGAAACCATGCCGGCGTACGAATCCGAGGTGGCCTTGCTGGAGAATACGGTGGGTCGCAGAGCGGCGGATGCACTGCGCGCGCCGTTCGTGCTGGGTCATCGCGAGGGGCTGCTTGCGCTGGCGGCCGATGCAGGTGTGCCTTCGGCTCGCGTCACAACTCATCGCGGCACCGCGCAGTTTCCGAGCATTCGTGCGCTGGTCGAAGCCGACCTTCGGGGCTGGTTGCCGCTGATGGGAATTTCCTTGAATGAGGACAAGATCCGACAGGTTCTCGAAGCAGCCGAACGATCTCTTATCGCCTATAGGTCCGCAGACGGACGAGCCACTTTCGACTTATCGGTGCACTTTCTCGAGGCCCGGAAGGCTTAGGGCGTCGGAAGGCGTAGTATCCAGTTGCGTGTTGCTCAGTACCGGCACGTCCCCTTGGGGGCGGCTCAAGTCATCGTGGCCGCGAATTCCGAAGCACGCGAAAACAATGAGGTAAGCATGTATGTCCATCGTTGAGCTGAACCATTTCTTCGTCCGCGCAAATGATCTGGACCAGTCGCGGCGCTTCTACTGCGAAGGGCTCGGATTGGAACAGTTACCTCGCCCTGACTTCTCCTTTCCGGGTTACTGGCTCGGTGTGGCGGGTAAAGCGATCGTGCACATGGGGCCAGCCGAAGACCCGACTGCGGAGCAGTACTATTCCAGCAGCGGACGAACCGGTGCCCAGCATGCGAGTGCCGTAGATCACGTTGCGTTTTCGGCAAACAACCCAGAGCAGTTTGTGCGCCGCCTCAGAGGCCTGGGGCTCGAGCCGAAAACTCGATACATCGCGGACTTCAAGGTCTTCCAGTTGGTCGTGAAAGACCCGAACGGCATCACCGTCGAATTGAATTTTCAGGATGTCGAGTCAGAGCCCGTCATGACGTCGTAAGCGACGGGCAACCGATTGAGAAACGGCAGATGACGCTGTCCCTTCCATGGACAGCGTGCGTAGCACGTGCATCTACGCCAGCGACCACCAAACGGATGCAGCTACAAAAATATATCTCGTGACCTGCATCTAGCTTCCAACACTCCTCGTAACAGCGCACAGGTCTGCGGCTCCAGCAACGGAAACGCCGCCGCGACCGAAGGGAGCTCCTCTGGGGCGCACCATCAACCGTTACGGGGAATCGTCATGAAACTCGCAAGTCATTTGGTCAGCGTACTGTGCGTGAGTGCAGTGCCATTGATGGCGTTCGGTTCGAGTCATCGGGAGGCGCCGAACATCACACGGCTGCCGACGGTGGATTCGACGGACTTCTACATGTTCCGTTCGTATGAGCAGGGCCGCAGCGGCTACGTCACGCTGATCGCCAACTACATTCCGCTGCAGGCGCCGTATGGCGGTCCCAACTACTTCGCGCTCGATCCGTTCGCGTTGTACGAGATCCAGATCGACAACGACGGCGATGCGATCGAAGACCTGACCTTCCAGTTCCGGTTCAAGAATCGGCTTGCCAACAACAACGCCGGCATCAAGTTGCTGGTTGGCCAGGCCAACGTCGCAGTGCCGTTGAAGAACGTCGGCGGTGTCAGTGCACAAGACAACTCTGCGTTGAACTTCCGCGAGAGCTACACGCTGACCGTCGTACGCGGTGATCGGCGTCGCGGCGAGGCGAGCGTGATCAACAACCCATCGGGCGGCACCGAGTTCGGCAAACCCTACGATTTCGTCGGCACGAAGACCTTCGGCAGTGCCGCTGCGTATGAGCAGTACGCGCGCAGCTTCATCTACGAGGTTTCCCTTCCAGGTTGCGAGGGCACCGCGAAAATCTTCGCTGGTCAACGCACCGAGGGCTTCGCAGTAAACCTCGGTCGAGTGTTCGACTTGGTGAACATCGTGCCTGTCGATGGCGACAGTGCACCCGGTGCTGGCGACGGTGCTGGCTTTCCCGGCGGTATCACGCAGAACAAAGCAAACAACACCATCGGCGATGCGAACATCACATCGTTGGCCTTGGAGGTTCCCGTCGCCTGCTTGAAGGGCAGCGGCAACGGTGTGATCGGCGGCTGGACCAGCGCGAGCTTGCGCCAGGCGCGCATCCTGAATCCGCGTCCGACGTTCGCGAAGCCGGAAGTGAATGGCGGCGCGTACACGCAAGTCTCTCGTTTGTCGGCTCCGCTGGTGAACGAGTTGGTCATCGGCTTGCCCGACAAGGATCGCTTCAATGCGAGCGAGCCGAAGAACGATGGTCAGTTCGCGACGTATGTGACCAATCCGACGCTGCCGGCGTTGATCGATGTGCTGTTCCGCGACGCCGTGAATTCCACGCTCAACGCGAACATCGCAAACCTCGCGCCAGCAAACCTGCCGCGAAATGATCTGGTTGCTGCGTTCCTGACGGGCTTCCCTGGCGTGAACCAGCAGTCGAAGGTGACGGCGTCGGAGATGGTGCGTCTCAACACGGCCATCGACCCGAAACCCGCCGCCCAACAGAGCACGTTCGGTGTTGCCGGTGACGATCTCGCGGGCTTCCCGAATGGCCGGCGTCCGGGAGACGACGTCGTCGATATCGCCTTGCGCGTGGCCATGGGGCGGCTCTGCTATCCGGTGCCGGTCAATGGTCAGGCCACTGACCTCGGACTGTGCACACCATCGCAAGCGCCGATCGGTAACGCGGCATTGACCGATGGCGCACCCGTGAGCGCGGCCGACTTCGATGAGCTGTTCCCCTATCTCAAGGCGCCCCTTGCTGGGTCAGCGTTCTAACGCGAAGGAGTCAGTCATGTCACGCTTCAAACTCGCGTCTGCCGCCGTGTTGAGCGCTTTGGCGCTCGCGGGGTGCAGCAACAACGATGGGCAGGGCAAAACACCGCGGCTGACCGCGGTGGCGAATCAAAGCATCGCGCAGGACACGTCGACTGATCCGTTGGCGTTCCAAGTGCGTGACGACGATGGGGCTGAGAAGGTCACCGTTGCGGCGACTTCTTCGGATGGGGCGCTCATCCCAAACGAGAACATCCTCCTGAGCGGCACGGGCGTGGACCGTACGGTTCGACTCACACCCGCGGAGGAGGCGACGGGCACATCGACGATCACGCTCGTAGCCACCGACGTCAGCGGCCGCACGGCAAGTCGTACGTTCACCGTTCAAGTGAATGTCGTCCCCGTGTCGTTCCTCGCGCGCAGCAAGGACGTGTATGCACAGGATGAGAACCAGCAGCCGCAGTCGTTGCTGGGATTCACCTTCACACTCGATGCCGACGACGATCCGATGGCATTCGATGATGTGGTCGTGCCCGAGGAGCCATGAGCACGCGCATCAGAAACGTGGTGTTCTGCACCGTCATCGCAGTCTTCGGCATGGATGCCGGAGCTGCGGTGCCGGCTTATCGACCGCAGAATCCGCAAACCGTGTTGCTCCACTTGGGTGACGCGGGTGGCCAGCTCGAGCAGTGGCGTCGCAGCGCTCGCGATCCACAGTCGCTCGCTGGATACGTGCGAGCGTTGATCAAGACCGCGGGCAGAACAGGCGATGAGCGCTACTACGGATATGCGGAGCAAGCCCTCCGAACGCAGGCGGCGCCGAATGATCTCGAGCTGCAGCTGCTGCAAGCGCAACTGCTTCAGCATCGGCATCAGTTCGCTGCCGCCGAAAGTGAGTTATCCGCTCTGCTGGACCGCGATCCGCACGATAGAGCGGCTCGGTTGATGCGAGCGCAGGTGCGACTGCATCTCAAACAACCGGACGCTGCGATGCGCGACTGCGTTGCACTCATGCCGGTGGTCGACATTGCTACGGCCACGACGTGCATCGCGCAGGCGCGGGCCGCATTGGGTGATCTCACACACGCCTACGCGTTGGTCACGGCCACACTCCGTTCGCCCTCCCCGGACGCAGTGCGCGCCAGTTGGAGCTCCGGTGTTGCTGCCGAGCTTGCGGCGCGGCTCGGTGACAACGCGGCCGCGGAGCGATGGTTCAACGCTGCCAATCGACTCGATCCCGAGAGTCACTTCGCGCGTGTCAGCTACGCCGATTGGCTGCTGTGGCAAGGCGACAATCGACGTGCGCTGCAGATTGCGAACAACGGCAAGTCGATCGCAGACCGTACGCGCGCTGTGCTGGCCGCCCGCTCGGCAAACTCCGACGCTGCCAGAACGCTGCAACTATTGTGGCGCGAGGCCAGTGCGCGCGGCGAACGTGACCACTTGCGCGATCTCGCGCGCTTTCACTGGTTCGTGTTGCGCGATGCGCGCGGAGCGCATGCCATCGCACTCGACAACTTCCGCAACCATCGCGAGGGTGAGGACGCATTACTGCTGGCTCAGACGGCGCGCGCTACGAAAGATCGCGCCGCCCTTATGCAAGTCTTTCGCTGGCAGCAAGACTCGCGCTATCGCGATGTGCGCCTCGATCATCTACTGAGGGCTCTCGCATGATCGCGCGGCCTGTATGGTTCGCGAGCGTGCTGCTGATGCTGTCTGGCATGGCACACGCGCATACCGGCAGCAGTAGTTTCATTGCGCTGCGCGAGCAGGGCGACGGTGTGCTCAGCGCTGAGATGGACTTCGCTCTGCGCGATCTGAGTCAGCTCGTCCCGCTCGATACGGATCTGGACGGTTCAGTGACGTGGGCAGAAGTGGAGCAGGCGCAAAGCGCGATCGAGTCTGCTGTCCTTGCGCGAGCTCGAATCACTGCTCCGGGCGAAACCTGCACGCCGTCTTTTGCGCATCCACTCGCCATCGCCCAACACGGCGATGGTCCCTACGCGCGCCTGAGCTTCTCCTTCGATTGTTCGACGTCGGCGGTGTTGATGAGCGATTCGTCCCCTCCCTTGCGCAGCGCCAGCGGATCGGAGGAGGGACAGGGTGGGGGCCTTCTTGCTCTGGACATGTCCGGCTGGTTCGCATTCGATGCAAACCATCGCGCCTTACTCGAGTACACCTCGAAAAACGCCGCAACAGAACAAACCATCCTGACCGAACGACAGCAGCAGTGGCATCCGGCGCTCTCCCGTCCCCATCGCGTCGCCGAATTCCTGGTCGAAGGCACGCGCCATCTACTGACCGGCTACGACCACCTGGCATTCCTCGGCGTGCTCCTGCTCGGGCTCGTGCGTCGTCGCGACGTGAACACGGCAGTCACGTTGAGCACGAGCATCAAAGGCGCGCTGGGCGTCATTACCGCCTTTACCGCGGCTCATTCCCTGACGCTCGGACTGGCCTCGACGGGACACCTCACACTGCCTTCTCAACCGGTTGAGATTGCGATCGCAGCGTCCGTCCTGTGTGCGGCCCTGCTGAATCTGCCGCGCCAAAGTGCCGGTCACGGTTGGAAGCTGGCGTTCGCCTTCGGCCTCGTACACGGGTTGGGATTCGCAGGGGCGTTAGCCGAGTTGGCGGGCGAGAAGCTCGATTGGTTGGCGCTGGCTGCATTCAATATCGGCATCGAGTTAGCTCAAATTGTGATAGCGGCCATCCTGCTGCCAATGCTTTGCTGGCTGTTCCGCGGCGCTCGAACCGAGCGCGTGGGTGTTCCCGTGATGACCTGTTCCGTCGCTGGGCTTGCCCTTGTCTGGGTGGCCGAGCGGACTCTGGTCTGACTTGTAACGAATCTCCAATCTTCATTGGGTAGCCTGCCGTGATGACCAAACGAAACTCGTTAGCGGGCCTGTGTGCCCTGATGAGTCCGATCGCAGTGCTCGCTGGCGGGGCGCCCACGCAGCAGAAGGCACTGGAAGAAGTCATCGTGAACGGCAAGCTCGAGCACCTCAGTGGTGCACCGAGCTCCGCCAGCGTGGGGGTCGTGACGTCCGAACAGCTGGAGCTGCGTCCGGTCCTTCGAACTGGAGAGC
>JBEVDW010000473.1:0-8879 GCA_040513115.1 Steroidobacteraceae bacterium
ATGGCAAATACAAGATCAAGACCGGACTGGAGTTCGGCGTGCCGTATGCATTCGTCGCCGACAACAACGGCGGTGACATCCTGAAATTCGGCGCTCCGCCGGCGACGGGTACGAATTCCCCCATCGCGCGAGTGACTCAGGGCGTGCAAAGCCCTGAAGGACTGGCGGTCAGCAATACCGGTGTGGCGGCCGCCGCGACCTGTCTCAGCGCATCGGGCTGCGATGCACTCGGCGGCGTGCTGAACCATCAGATCCGTGGACCCCTCACGCTCAGCGGCTCGATTCTCGAAGATGCCTGCGTGCTGCCGATCGATCCGCGCCTGGCAGAATTCGGAACATGCACTGGGCATTCGCTGGTGGTCGCCAATTACTGTGCTGGCTTCCCGAACGTCGTGATCCCGGCGCACCTATGTGGCGGCTCGGGAACAACCGGCAAAGGACTTGCACTGATCAACACCACTTCGTCCTCACCGAACTCGCCGACGCAGTTGGTGTTCAACGAAGCCGATGCGGAAGGCATTCTGCCGTCGAGCAGCAATGTCCCGTGTCCTCGGCAAACGCTCGGCTGGTGGCCCAAGCCCGATGAAGGCACTGTCGTCGAAGGGACTTCGATGGTCGAGGTGACGAGTGGCTGCGGCAGCTCACGCAGTCTGACGCGCACACTGTCGATCTGGGGTCTCGGCCTGGTGCTCAACGAGCAAGCCTTTCCGGGTACCACGAGCACGGCACGACTGACGAACTTCGCGATCCAGAAGTACGACGCACTCGGACAAACGGTCGCGCTCGCCCCGATCGAAAGCAAGTTCAAGAAACGCCTGCAGACCTGTTTGAGCAGTAGCCGCAGTCAGTTCGACCGCGGTCGGCTGGCTAACGCGGCAGGCGAGCTCGTCTCATGCGATTCACTCGTCCAGCAGAATCCCACTGCGTTCACCTCGAACACCGCGAATCCCAATCCGTTCGGTGAAGTACGCGGACGCATCGCCAATTTGTATCTGACGATCAACACGCGACTGCTCGGTAATCCCCCGTTGGCATCCTGGCCACCGGGAGCGTAGCCGGTCTCACCGTCGAGCCCACACGGCAACGCTTGAATGGGTTCGCTGATTTGATGCGCAAGTTGCAATGTGCTGGGCTCGCTGCCCTGCTGCTGAGCGGTTGCACCTCGACGCCTCAGCGTCCATGCGCCGTCGGAGAAGAATCGTTCATCAGCGAGCAACTCTACTTCGGCACGGAAACAACCGGCGGTATCGTCGGCAGTCAGCAATGGGAAGACTTTCTCGCGCGCGCCGTAACACCGCGTTTCCCACGCGGTCTTTCGGTGTGGCCAGCGTCAGGTCAGTGGCAGGGCGCGAATGGCGCGATCACGCGCGAGAGTTCTTACGTCCTCAGTCTCATCCATCCTGACGATGCGCACAGCGAGGAAGCCGTGCGCGCCATCGCGGCGGAATACAAGGCTCGCTTCCAGCAGGAGGCGGTGCTGCGGATCAAGAGCCGGGTGTGCGCATCCTTCTAGGAACGCTTGCTGAGCGGCTGCGTCGTCAGTTGAATCCGCGCGCTTCTTTGATCAGCGCATACGCAGTACTGATCTCGCGAGTCTTCTCTTCCGCCATCTCGCGCATGCTCTCCGGTAAGCCTTTCGCGGCAAGTTTGTCGGGATGATTCTGGCTCATCAGTCTGCGATAGGCTTGCTTGATCTGGGCGTCGGTCACATCGGGCGTCAAGCCCAGTGCTGCGTACGCATCGTCGAGCTTGCGGCCGGGCGCCGGAGCCGCCGCGCCCGTCCGCAATAGCGCTTCGAGCTGCGCGACGTCCGCCTCGCTCAATCCCAGCAATCGCGCCACGCGCACGAGCATCTGGTGCTCGGCTGCGTGCACATTGCCATCTGCGGCAATGGCCGCGACCTGCATCTGCAGGAACATGAGCAACAACGGCCGCTGATGCCGGCTCGCGCGCGCAAAGCGGGTGACTTCGGCATCCAGATCGAAATCGTGCGCTTTGCCGCGCGCGAATGCCGCCATCGCAACAGCACGTTGCTCGGGACCGAGATGCAGCCGCTCGAACATGCTTTCCGTTGCGCGGATCTCATCGCGTGTGACGACGCCGTCTGCTTTGCACACGGCGCCCATCACCGCAAAGGTCGTTTCGAGAAACTGACTCTGAACGACGCTGAGGCCCTTCGTCAGGAAATACTGCAGCAGCCTGCCCGCCGCATAGCCGATCACCGCGCCCCAGACCAGGCCGCGCAGGCCACCCACGAGCAGACCGATCAAACCGAACAGGAAGGTCAATGACATTCAGCTTAGACGTGCTTTGGAGACGGGACGGCAGTATAGCCATCCCAAGTCCGTCCCACGGCTGCTGAAAGCAACGCTCAGGCGACCCGTCGATGCGGTGCCTCTTTCCTCGGCGTGTGCGTGATGCACGCGCGGCGGCAACGGCGCGTCGACTCAGCTGCATCGAGAACGCCGAGATCGCAGCCAGCATGTGCTCCGACTGGCTCTGCTCGCCGATGCGCTTCGAGGACTCGGTGATGGCGATCATGGTGGCGTGCACTTCGCTGACCACCTCGCGGCTACGCGTGGTCGCGACGGCAGACTGTTGCGCCACTGCGCTTGCCTGGTGAGCATTGTCCGTATTGCGAGTCACCGCTGCGCGTCCGTAGGGGATGGGTCTTGCGGAGCGTCTGTCCCTGGCACGTTCCCACGCATCACAGGCCCAATGAAGCAGTCACTCGAATCGCAAATGCGATCACCCGTCCGTAGCACGCACGTCAAGAAGGTAATCGCGCTGTTCGCGGCAAGCTGCGCACTCGCGGCCAACCTCGCCGCCGCCGCTCAGGTCGACCTTGCGAACGCTTCAGTGGCCGATCTGCAAGCAGCCATGGACAAGGGCACGCTCACTGCGCAGAAACTCCTTCAGATGTCGCTCGCGCGCGTGCAGGCGTACGACGATGCCGGACCGAAGTTGAATGCGCTGATCCTGGTGAACCCGAAAGCCATGGAGGAAGCGCGTGCGCTCGATGCAGAGCGCAAAGCGAAAGGGCCGCGCAGTGCATTGCATGGTGTTCCGGTGATCTTGAAGGACAACCACGACACCTTCGACATGCCGACGACGGCAGGCTCGGTGTTCCTGGAGGGGTCGATTCCGCCGGACGACGCCTTCATCGTGAAGCAGCTGCGCGATGCCGGCGCCATCATCTTCGCGAAATCGAACCTGAGTGAGTTTGCTTCCAGCGCGCGTACGAACGGCTTCAGCTCGCTTGGCGGACAGACGTTGAATCCACACGATCTCGAGCGCGGCCCGGCCGGTTCGAGCGGCGGCTCGGGTGCGGCGGTGGCGGCCTGGTACACGCCAATCGCGTTGGGAACCGACACGGGTGGATCCATTCGCAATCCGTGCTCGGTGAACGGCCTTGCCTGCATCAAACCGACGCGTGGACTGTTGTCGCGCGACGGCGTGGTACCGCTGGGTCTGTCCTTCGACACGAGTGGTCCGATGGCACGATCGATCCACGACGTCGCGGTGGCGCTCGGCGCGATGACAGGCATCGATCCCGCGGACGCGGAGACCGCAAGATCGGGGGGCAAGCTGTATCACAACTACACTCAGTTCCTGGATGCGAAAGCGCTGCAAGGCGCGCGCCTGGGCGTGCTCGTCGACTATGACGGCGTCGATCCCGGTGTGAAGTCTGTGTTCGCCGCCACGAAGGCGAAGCTCGAGCAACTGGGCGCAACGCTCGTCGAGATCAAGCTGCCCGAGTTCATCCTCCAGCGGCAATCCATTCACGAGACGATGCGTCCCGGCGAATTCAAGGCGCAGATCGCCGCTTACCTCGCCACGCTGAAGCCCGGCTATCCGCGCACGTTGTCCGATCTGATTGCACTGTCTGAGCGCTTCGAGCCGAAGCCTGGTCAGCAAGCCAATCCGAGTCGCTGGGCTGCTTTCAAGAACGAGCAAGCCGGCTACGCGTTGAACGATCCCATTTATCTGTCGGCGAAGGCACACGGGCCGGCGCTCATCAGCGGTCATCTCGAAGGGCTGATGTACCAGCATCAGTTGGATGCCTTCATCCATCCGACCAACACCGCGCCCGCGCAGCGGTTGGACATCGACTACTCCGCACCCCGTCCACCGAGCGCGACGAGCATCGCCAACATCACCGGTTTTCCGGACGTCATCGTGCCTGCGGGCGTCACGCCCGAGAAGTTGCCGGTCACGTTGTCCTTCCTGGGCTCTTCATTCAGTGAGCCGCGCTTGCTCGCGCTGGCCTACGCATTCGAGCAAGCCACGCATGCGCGCGTGAATCCGAAGACCACGCCTGCACTCGCGGGCGAGAAGATTTCTTACTAGGAGCCGACCATGCTCGATTGGACTGCCGCGCCTGCGCCCAGCGACGACGAGCCGGCCCGGCGTCATCGACTGCTCGGCGTGTTGCTGGCACTCGCTGCAGGTCTTAGCAGTACGTCAGTCGACGCCGCGAAGTTGGATCTCGGCACGGCATCGGTTGCCGATCTGCAAGCCGCGATGGGCAGCGGTGCGCTGACCTCAGAGAAGCTCGTCGGGCTATACCTTGCACGCATCGATGCCTACGACCAGAAAGGCCCGAAGCTCAACACGATCATTACGCTGAAAGCCCGCGACGCAGCGCTGGCCGAAGCCCGCGCGCTCGACGCCGAGCGCAAAGCCGGCAAGGTGCGCGGACCGCTGCATGGCATCGTCGTGCTCGCGAAAGATGTGTACGACACGAAGGACATGCCGACGAGCGGCGGCTTCAAACCGATGGCTAGTTCGCAACCGATCTACGACGGCTTCGTGATCGGTCGCTTGCGTGCCGCGGGTGCCATCATCCTCGGCAAGCTCAATCAGTCCGACTGGTACGGAGTGGCGAATCAAGGTGCGAGCACGTTGCAGGGCCAGGTGCTGAGTCCCTACAACGCGAAGAAGCTCACCGGTTATTCCAGCTCGGGCACGGGTGCGGCGATGGCAGCGTGGTTCGGCACGGTGGGATTGGGTTCCGACACCGGTGGCTCGATCACGATTCCAAGCGCGAACAGCAATCTCGTCGGCTTCGCCATGTCGCATGGGCTCGTGTCACGCACAGGCATGATGTGGAGCTCGCCGCGTCAGGAGAATGGCGGACCGATGTGCCGCAGCGTGTATGACTGCGCGGCGGTGCTCGATGTGATCGCGGGCTACGACGCTGCAGATCTCGCCACCGAAGCGTCGGTCGGCCACATGCCCGACCAATCGTATGTGAGCTACGTGAAGAAGGATGGTCTGGTCGGCGCACGCGTGGGCGTGCTGAGGCAGATGGTTCGCGCCGGCGATGTCCATGCAGAAGGACGCGCCTTGTTCGAGAAGGCCGTGCAGGACGTCCGCAAAGCCGGTGCCATGGTCGTCGATCCCGTGACCGTCGAGTTCGATCTGGTGCAAGCTCAGATGGATGCCGCGGCTGCAAACTTCGAGCGTGCGGTTGCAATCAACAAATACCTCGCTGCGCTTCCGCAGGATGCGCCCGT
Source organism: Steroidobacteraceae bacterium (assembly GCA_040513115.1). Lineage (GTDB taxonomy): Bacteria > Pseudomonadota > Gammaproteobacteria > Steroidobacterales > Steroidobacteraceae > DATELY01. Next base: position 5,520 of record JBEVDW010000473.1, read on the forward strand.
ACGTACCGTGTCCGAGATGATCGACAAGGGCGGCAAGCTCGTGAAGCCCGGCATCATCGAAACCGCGAAGGATCCGCGGCCGCTCGAGCGGCATCCCGATCTCATCACAGCCTATCGTCAACAGGACATGATCCGCTCCGCGCTCGTCGCGCTGATGGATCGATACCAGCTCGATGCACTGATCCTGCCGTTCCGCACGGCGCCGATTCAGGCCATCGGCAACAACGAGCCGATGACGAAAGACACCCGCAACAGTCTCAGCTCATACACGGGCCTGCCGACGATCATCGTGCCGGGCGGCTTCTTCCCCGCCGATGGCATGCCGTTTGGTCTGCAGTTCCTCGGACGACCGTTCACGGAGCCGACGTTGATCAAGTTGGCGAGCGGTTATGAAGCGACGACACATCATCGCAAAGTGCCGGCCTCGACACCGGCATTGGCGGGGGAGACGATCAGTTACTGAGGATAGGGGCGACTCTCAATCTCCACCGAGCTGACCAGCAAGCTTCACCGCCCGAGCAGCCACCTTCTCATCCCCCATCCGCTTGGCGTATTCAGCAAAGCCATCTCCAGGCCCACGCCACTCGAGCTCGTCCACGCTCGCAAAGAGCTCCGCATCACTCACGAGCGTCGCCAGTGTCTTGAACAACAACGCTTCCTTTCTTCGTTCGCCCAACACGTCCGGCGGAAAGTCCTCGATCGAACCATGTCGATTGATGAGCCGCGCAGCCGTCGTACGGCCAATGCCTGCGATGCCGGGATAGCCGTCCGCCGCATCGCCTACGAGCGCTAGGAAGTCCGGGATTCTCTCGGGCACCACACCGAATTTCGCCTTGACGCCGTCCGCATCGAGAATCTTCTTTGCGCGCCGATCCACCTGCACGACGCGATCGCCGCGCACGCACTGTGCAAGGTCTTTGTCCGGTGTCCAGATCGAGACCTTTTGCACGCGCTCATCGTTGGCTGCGAGTCGCGCGGCCGACGCCAGCGCATCGTCGGCCTCCAGCTCTTCCATGGGCCACACGACAATGCCCAGGGCAGTCAACGCCTCTTCGAGCGGATGAAACTGAGCCCACAACGCCGGCTCGATGCCCTCCCCCGTCTTGTAGCCAGGCCAGAGTTGGTTACGGAAAGACTCGATGACGTGATCGGTGGCGACACCCAAGTGCGTTGCCCCTTCTTCGATCATCTGCAACGCAGTGTTGAGCACCCCAAGGACAGCACCGAATGGCGGGTCCTTCTTGTGGAAGCGGCGCAGGCCGTAGAAGTGCCGGAACAGCTCGTAGGTCCCATCCAGGAGATGAACGATCACAAACACATCCTCATGTCGGCTCGGCCTTCCGTCCTGCGTCCTGGGGTCATGGGCCTGCGTCCTCGGAGCCAATCGCGCCCGGCGGCGTTTGTAGGTTTGACATCGCTATAGGAGGGTTGAGCATGTCCAGCACGAAACCACTACCTCGGATCGTATCGCATGCCGAGTGGCAAGCGGCGCACGATGCGCTGCTCGTCAAAGAGAAGGAACTCACGCATGCACGGGACCAGTTGGCCGCGGAGCGACGCAGGCTTCCCATGGAACGCATCGAGAAGCAGTACGTGTTCGAGGGCGAAGACGGCGCCGTGAGCCTGCGCGATTTGTTCGCCGGACGGCGGCAGCTGTTGCTGTATCACTTCATGTTCGCCCCAGGCGTGATGGGCTGGCCGTCGGCGGGCTGTCCGGGATGTTCCATTGTCCTGGACAACATCGGTCAATTCGCGCTGACGCATGTCCAGGAGCGAGGGATCTCGTTCGCGGTCGTATCGCGAGCGCCGCTGAGTAACCTCACCGCATATCGCAAGCGCATGCAGTGGCCGCATCGATGGGTCTCTGCGGCGAACACGACATTCAATGACGATTTCGGCCTGACTACGCAGGAGGGCGAGAACCACGGGCTGAGCGTGTTCCTGCGCGATGGCGACGCTATCTTTCGTACCTATTTCACTTCGATGCGTGGCCTGGAGGCCGTCGGCACAACCTGGTCGCTGCTGGATCTCACGCCCTTCGGTCGGCAGGAAACATGGGAAGACTCTCCACCCAACTGGCCGCAGACACCGCCGTATCAGTGGTGGCATCGGCACGATGAGTATGGCGCGGACTGACGTACGCGTACGAACCGGGTCACGCAGACACTCGTTCAATGCCTACTGCTGTTCGAGCCCGGATGGGCGGAGGGTGGGTAATGTTTGCAAGCAAGTATTCGGCATGCATTGTTCTCGGCATCGCCGCATTGGTAACCGGGTGCGCAACGACGGGCACCACTCTGCGCAGCTCAGCCGAACGGCTGGAGCGCAGTGCGTACGACCTGAGCGATGAGACACGTGATGCCGATGCGAGTGGCGACTATCGCCGCGATGCGCGCGCATTCGCGGAGGAGACACGCGACTTCCGGCGCGTCGTCGAGGATCGCGACAGTGACGATCGCGACATCAAGAAGGCATTCGGCGATCTGTCCGAGCGCTATCACGCGCTGCGTGATGAAGCTGAGGATTCCAGCCGCGCGGAAACGAGGGATGATTTCAGGGACGTGACCGAGGCGTACTTGGACGTGGAACGCGAGGTGGGCGATGTACGACGCGTGGCAAGTGACAATTGAGTAGCTGCGGAGCCCTGAGCTTGCGTTGGACAAGCTCAGGGCGAGCGCCGCACGAGGTTACTTCTCCACGAACGCTTTCAAGCGCGACAACGCGTCGTCCCACTGCTGCGAGACGACCTCCGCATAGTCACGCACGGCCCGAATCGGCGACGGATCGAGCTCGAACAGGCTTTCGCGCCCTGAACGCACACTGCGCACGAGCCGTGCGCCTTCGAGCACTCGCAGGTGTTTGGTCACCGCCTGCCGTGTGAGCTCCGTTTCTGCAGTCAGTTGCGCGATCGAGTGGGACTCGCCCGAAGCAAGCTTTGTCACGATCGCCAGGCGGGTTTCATCGCCCAGTGCAGCGAAGATCGGCGCGTATGCGCGCGGCTTCGGCAACGCGCTACGGGTTCTGCGTGACATACGCTTCGATGTTCTTGGTCTGCTCCGTCCAACCGCCTTCATTCATGCGCAGCGCCTCGATGCGCCGCTGTGCCGGAATCCTGTCGAAGCCGGACTCGGTGATCACGAGCAGTGTGCCCGCCGGAATTTTCTCCAACCGGAACTCCACCAACGTCGGTGTCTCCTTCGAGTAGTCCACCTTCGGATCCACCGCATACGGGTGCCACGTGAACGAGAACAGCCGCTCCGGTTGCATGTCCTTCACCGTCGCCTCCCAGCGCACCTGCTCGTAGCCGGGATACGTAATACGGCCTCGCGCCACCTGCCCAGGAACGAACGGCCCTTCGAG
>JBEVDW010000474.1:0-23339 GCA_040513115.1 Steroidobacteraceae bacterium
CAACGGGCTCGTCTGAGAACTGGGCCAGGAACGTCGCAGTCTGGGCATCCGCTTCGGGCGGCACCGCGCCCGGCTGGTCGAATTGCTGCCCGATGCGAGCGGCCTGCAAGTATGAGTACAGCGGATAGGCACGCAGCTGCTCGCTGTCGGTTGCGCCGACGGCCGAACCTTGCAACGCGAGGTCATACGCAGAAAGAAATTCGTCCCGCACTTCCTCCAGCGCCTCTTTGGCGTCGGCTGTGCAGGCGAACGTCAGCGCGAGAACTGCAGCGAGAAACTGGACTCGACTCATCATGAGCACTCGAAGTTCGACCCGTGCATGTTAGCGAGCGCGAGCTTCAGAGGCGATGCGTTTTACAGGCCGGAGCCAGCTTGACTTCGATTGTCGGCCAGTGGATACGTCCCGCTACAAAAGACATTCGTACGGGGGGCAACCATGGCGACGTTATCCAACATTCCGCAACCACCGCTGGACGCGGTCATGCCGCCGGCGCAGACCACGATCACCGTGATCTTTGCCATTCTGGCGTTGGTGTCCCTGGTCTATACGATCTTCGTATCGCTACGCACGAAGTCGGCGTTGCCGCTCGCAATCTTCGTCGGCTGCACGCTCTCGATGTACTGCGAGGCGATCGTCACGTATCTCGGTCACTGCTGGTATCCCGCCATCGGGCAGATGACCCTTTACGAAACCATGGATCACAAGATTCCGTGGTTCGCGGGGCTCGCGTACTGCTTCTATTTCGCGCCCGGCATCATCTATCTGGTGGACGCGTTCGAGAAAGGGATGTCGACGCGCACGTTCTGGGTCTTTCTCGCGGTCACGGCTGCGTTCGTGGTCGGCTACGACTATCTGGGTATCTCACTGGGATTGTGGCTGTACTACGGCGAAACACCGCTGACGGTCGCCGGCTTCCCGTTCTGGTGGGTGCCGGCGAACCTGATGGTGTTCGTGCCGGCCGCGATCGTCATCTATCTCGCCAAGCCCTATCTGACAGGCTGGCGCACGGCGCTCATCGTGCCGTTCATGGCGGCACAGGTGCTCATGTTCCATGGGCTCGCGTCGCTGCCCATGTACTCGGCACTGAATTCCTCAGCGGGTCATGGTCTAAGAACACTGGCCGTCGTCATGACGTTCGGCATCAGCCTGGCGACGATGTGGGTATCCGCCCGCATCGCGTGTCGGGACGAAGCGAGCGTGGCACGGGAAGCAATGACACTCGGGGTCTCGGCACAAGCGGCCGGTTGATGTATCGAGTTCGGTCCATCCCCCGGTTATCGGTGGATGGACGTTGCAGGGACAGTTACCCGGCTTTGTACTGCGCGAATTCCTGCTTCGACAACTTACCGTCCTTGTCTTTGTCCAGCGTCTTGAACGCCGTGAACAGATGATCATTGGCGCTCGCCTCATCGAGACTCAGCTGTCCGTCGTGATCCTTGTCCAACGATTCGAAGGTCGGGGCATCCGCCGCCTGCGCAACGGAGAACGCAATACCAGCGACCGCAGTGAAAGCAACAGCGAGGGAACGCAGCATGTGGACTCTCCTTAAGCAGTGAATCGACGGTCTAAGTGCGTGCGGGAAACTTTCGTTCCTGCATCGGCAAGCGGTACGCCGTAGCGTTCCACTGGCGAGGCGAGTATGTCCAGCGGGACTGTATGCGGGCTTAACACCGCGGGCCAGCACCTCCAGAGTCATTGGGTGAGTGATCGTGCGGGAATTCCCTGCTGGCAGCGACAGAACCGGAACTCGGCGAGCGACGTTGGAGTCACAAACCTCATCGCCCTTGCAAAGTGAGCGCCCATGAAATCCTGCAGCCAGATCAGAGCGGTCTTGCTGGCGACCTTAGTGACGCTGATGGCCGCGTGCGCGAGCACCGGCCCTGAGATCCGCGTGAATCAGGATCAAAGCGCGGACTTCGGCCGTTATCACACGTTTGGGTTCCCCGCCGAGACGGGCACCGATCGCGGTGGCTACTCCACCTTGCTCACGAGTTATTTCAAAACCGCCGTCCTGCGCGAAATGCGCGCTCGCGGTTATGAGTTCTCGGAGACCCATCCCGATCTGCTCGTCAACTTCTTCGTGAACGTCCGCCATGAAAGCGATACCCGTCCGCGGCTCGGTATGGGCTATGGCTACTACGGATATCGCTATGGCCTATACACAGCATGGCCGCTCTACGATGTGCAGGATGAAACTGTTCACTATCGTGTCGGTACCGCGAACATCGACATCGTCGATGCCACGAAGAAGCAGATGCTGTGGGAAGGTGTCGCTGAAGGCCAGCTCAAGGACGAGGACATGGACAATCCCCAGCCGGCCGTCGACAAAGTGGTGACGCAGGTGATGGCAAGATTCGCCGGGCGCTCGCAAATGTGAGGGCTCGAGAGTCTCCGCTCGCCTGGGCATGTCGAAGGGACTCTTCAGGAACCGAGCGTTTCGACAGGCTCAACGCGAGCGGAGACTGCCTGTTTCGAGTTGCGGGGCGTCTCGCCTCGAGCGTGCCTACTCCGCCAATCCGTAGGAGAATACAAACGTGCGCCCGCCCGGGCGCGCCAGGTTCTGTCCAGGCAGAGCTTGCTCAGCGGATATTTGTTGCCCCACACGAGACTCGACCATGGCAGATGACTTCGCCACCCGCCTCGCACGGCTGGATTGCTGTGCAATTTCCGATGCGCTCGATCAGCTTGGGCTATCTGCGTCAGTCACGGGCATTGGCTCGCTCGCCGCGCATCGGCGCATTTCAGGCTCCGTGATCACGGTGACGCTCGCTGCCGGCAAACCACCGCCGGACGCGCCTCCACGCCACCTTGGCACCGTTGCAATCGACCGCGCCAAACCCGGCGAAGTGATCGTCGTCGAGCAGCGGACAGGAATCGAATGCGCCAGCTGGGGCGGTATCCTGTCCAACGCTGCACATCTGCGCCGTGTCGCCGGCGTCATCGTCGAGGGCCTCGCACGCGACATCGATGAAGCGGACGAAATTGGCTTCACCGTGTATGCACGCGGCCCCACGGCCCGCACGGCTCGGGGACGCATTCATGAAGCAGCGACTGGCGCACCGATTCTTGTCGGCGACGTGCGCGTGGAGACGGGCGACTGGGTCGTCGCAGATGCCAGCGGCGTGGCATTCATTCCGGCGGCTCGCATATCCGAGGTGCTCGAGGCAGCGGAGCGCATCGCCACGAAAGAAGCCGGCATGACGAAGGCGGTGCTCGCGGGTCATCCGGTCTCTCAGGTCATGGGCGCCGGCTACGAGCATCTGCTCGAAAAGAACTAGGAGCACGGCATATGGCTGACGAATCGCATACCACTGACAAGAATGTGGAGCGCGCGAGTCGCATCGATACGGCGACGCTCAGCGATGCGCTGGATCGGCTCGGCATCGCCGGGCAGTGTCTCGGCATCAAGCCGCTCGATCACCGCTTTCGCATGGCGGGCAGAGCATTCACGCTCTCTTATGCACCCGTCGGCCATCCGGTCGGCACGGTGGGCGATTTTGTCGACGATGTGCCGGCAGGGAATGTCGTCGTGATCGACAACGGCGGTCGACCGGATGCAACGGTGTGGGGCGATATCCTCACGTACTGTGCGCACCGCCGCGGCCTGGGCGGAACCGTGATCGATGGCGCATGCCGCGACACGCACCTGGCGCTCGAGCTGGGCTATCCGATGTTCAGCCGCAGCTATTCCATGCGCACGGGCAAGGACCGCGTCCAGCTCGAAGCGAAGCAGGTCATCGTCACGATCGGCGATGCGCGCGTGTCTCCAGGCGACATCCTGCGCGGCGATTCAGACGGCGTCGTCGTGATCCCGCGTGCGCGTGAAGGTGAAGTGCTGGATGTTGCCGAAACGATCGAAGCTGCTGAAGCAGGTATTCGCGACGCGATCGCCGGCGGCATGCGCCTCGATGAGGCTCGCAGACAGCAGCAATATCATCTCTTGCAGCGTCGCGAAACGAAGAGCAGCTGACGAGCGCGAATCGTTTGCAGATCAGGAAGCGTGCATGTCATTCGAAATCGAACAGATCAAACAAGCCTCTCTCCTCGGCGCCGCGACGTTGCACGAAGCAGCTGGCCGTATCGGCGCGCTGCCGGGCGCGATCAAGCCGGTTGCGCCGACGATGCGCGTTGCCGGCCCTGCGTTCACGATTCACGTGCCGCCGGGCGACAATCTCTGGATCCACCGCGCGCTGTATGCGGCTGCGCCAGGCGACGTGCTCGTCGTGTGCACGAGCGGCGGCATCGAGTGGGGTTATTGGGGCGACGTCCTGAACGAAGCAGCGATAGCGCAACGGCTGGGAGGTCTCGTCATCGACGGTGGCGTGCGGGATGTCGCCGGCCTGTCCGAGGCGTCGTTTCCGGTGTTCGCGAACGGCGTCTGTATTCGCGGCACCGTCAAGGAATTCGAAGCCACCGCGTGGTTGCGCCAACCCATCCGCATCGGCGATGTGGTGATCCGGCAGGGCGATCTAGTCGTGGGCGATCGCGATGGCGTTGTCGTCATCCCGTCGAGCGCTATCGAGTCCGTGCTCGAGAAGGGTGCCGCACGCGAAGCGGATGAACGGAAGAAGATCGCCCGCATCCGCGCCGGCGAGCGAACGATCGATCTGTACGGATTCGGCGCGGGCTGATGACCGGGGCGTTCGCTTCACGCCGCGCCCGCCATCATTTGAAGCGATACGCGAATTGCACGCTCAAGATGTCGACGGCGGCTTCATAGTCGCCGATCAACACGCCTGACAGCGCCTGGTTCGCCGTGTCTTGTTCGCTGGGTCCTTTGTCCGCGAACAAATGCGCGTAACCCGCGTCCACGACCACTGCATCGCTCGGGCGCCACTGCGCACCGACGGCAATCCAGATGCGATCGGAATCCGGCAGCCGCGGCGTCCGTGTCGAGTCCGGTACGGCAGATTGGTCAAAGGCCGCGCCGGCTCGCAGCGTCCATTGATCGCTCATCTCCCACTCGCCGCCGATGTTCACACGCCAGGTGTCGTCCCATTCCTCCGGCGTCAGACTGATCGTCGCGCCCGCGTTGTTCTCGACGCGCAGCTCTTCGATCCGGCTCCACCGTTGCCACGATAGATCGGCCATCAGCTTGAATGCAGGACCCACCTGCTGAGTGATGGAGGCAGTCACGAGCTCGGGCAGTGTGATGTCGACGGTGACGTCCTGATCGGACAGGAGCGCACCGGGGGCCGAGGCGGCGGCGATGATTCCTGCACTGAGGAGATTGGGCGCCGTGGGCACGGTGAAAGTCACATCGCCGTCCACTTCGTATTTGTATTTGGAGCGGTAAGACAAGCCGATGCGCGTACCTTCGACGGGCTCGAACAACACACCGACGTTGAAGCCCCACGCCTCGTCATCGCCGTCCAGTTTCGAGCGCCCTTCCAGACCTGTGTTTGGTGCAAGAAGCGCCGGTATAGCGCTCGGCGGGATCTGCCCGGCCTGCGCCAGCTGCTGCAATCCTTGCGCGACGACCGCGGTGTAATTCACGGAGTTGGTCAGCTTCGCATCGATCATCTGATAGTTGATGCCGAGCCCGATCGACCACTGCTTGCTCGGGCGCCACGCAATGGAAGGCGCAACGTTGATCGTCTCGATTTTCGAGTGCCGCGCCTGAAAGCGGCCCATCCAATCGTCGTCGTAATCCGTCACCAGGCCGAAGGGCACATTGACTGCGAGGCCGATGGCCAGCGTCTCGTTGAGCGGCATCGCGGCATACAGGCTCGGCACGGCGCTCCAAGAGCCTGCATCACCGCCCTCGCCGCCCAACGGCTGACCCAGTGCCGGAGCGGAGCCTTCGTCATCGAACTCGGTGTTGAGGCCAATGCCGCTCACGACGACCAGCACTTCGGGATGTTCCAGATACGCAAGTCCTGCAACGTTGTAGAACATCGTGCTGGCGTCATCGGCGGCTGACGCCGATCCGGCGAACGCTGTACCCAGGCGACTGGCGCTCTGCTCTTGCAGCGCGAAGGCTGCGCTCCACGCAGGCAACGAGGGCAGCAATAGCGTCACACTGGATACGCCGATGACACAGAGCTTTCTTGGAGTCATTTTGTGGCTAGACATGAATCCCCCGATCGATGACACGCTCGTGCACAAGGATGCTGAGGGCGCAACGTCGCTCGATTCGCTTTGTTCCGCACCCGCGCGAGGGTTACGGCTGCAACTAATTTCCCGCCCGGAGAACCGGGGCCAGGATCGCATCCGCCTGAGCAAACAACTGCGGATCGATGACAACACCCGCCGCCGCCACGTTCTCCGCCACTTGCTCGGGCCGCGTCGCGCCCACAATAGCTGAAGCGACATCGGGCTCACGTAACACCCACGCCAGCGCGAACTGGCCGAGCGTTATACCCGCTTGCGCGGCGATGGGCTTGAGCTCTTCCACGCTGCGCAAGACGTCTGGATTGAGCCAGTTGTTCATGAACCCTCCCATCGTCTGGCTTGCCGCCCGCGTTTCCGCCGCTGGGCGAGCGCCTGCCGCGTACTTCCCCGTCAGCACGCCTTGTGCGAGCGGCGACCATACGATCTGGGAGATTCCGTGCGCACGACACAACGGGATCACTTCCTTCTCAGGTCTGCGCCAGAGCATCGAGTATTGCGGCTGACTGGAGACGAAGCGCTCCACGTCGGCAATCGACAGCGCCGCCTTGATCTGTTCAGCAGACCATTCGCTGAAGCCCAGGTAGCGCACCTTGCCTTGACGCACGATGTGCGTGAGTGCCTGCAACGTTTCTTCCAGCGGCGTCTCGGGATCGTAGCGATGGCATTGGTACAGATCGATGTAGTCCACGCCGAGACGCCGCAACGAAGCATCGACTTGCTTGTACACCTGGGCCGCCGACAACCCACGATCAGTGGCGCTCATGGGTCCAAACAGCTTGGTGGCCAGGATGTACTGGTCGCGCGGCACGCTCGAGAGGATCTCGCCCAGCATGCTCTCGGCGGCGCCCTGCCCGTAGACGTTGGCGGTATCGATGAAGTTGACGCCGAGATCCAACGCTCGCTGTATACACGCGCTCGCCCGATTCCGCTCCACGCCCACGGCATACGTGAGCCAGGAGCCGAGCGAGATTTCCGACACTTTCAGTGGGCTATTACCGAGCTGGCGATAACGCATACCCGATCCACGTGTGCATCTGTCCTGATGATCACACGTCGATGCGGGAGCGCCTACCCGTACTTTTCCTTCGTTCTATCCGGCAGGTCGCAGCGGCGTCGGCGCGGACGCAACCTCGTCCGGTACGGTTTGATCACGTGCACCCGCATCGATCGCCATGGCTTCGTAGAAGGCAATTGCATGACGCCGATCCAGGAGCTCACTGGCGAACAGGGCACTCTCCGGGAAGCGGCGATTGAAATCTGCGATGCACGCAGTGAGCCGTGTCACCACCGCCGTGCGCTCGGCGGGCTGATCGAATCGCTCGATGAGCAGGTGCTCGGCCAGGCTCTCGAGCTTTGCAGTTCGCGCCAGGAACAGCTCATCCAGCCAGTGCTCGTTACAGCGATGCAGCGTCGCGAAGGCAACGAGCAACTCTTCCGATAACTGCACTCGCGGCATGGCATCCGATGACGCCTCATTCCGTTCACGCACGCCGAACCAGTGACGCACACGGACAAGTGCTCGTTCGACGACGCTGAGAAATTGCGGGTCCGCTCGAAAGCGCATGGCGATGTAGCGCACATGATTGACGAAGCGCTTCAAGCTGCGCGGCGAAGAGCCGCCCAAGACGATCCACGGCTGCAGAATCGCCAGCGCATCACGGAAAGCGGGCGAGTCATCGGTGCGTGCTTCCTTGCGCGCGAAGAGCGCGAGCAGGCCGAGGCCAGCCAGCGCCGACAGCAACGCGCCGCAGGTACCGACATACCAATTCCACGAAGTTTTGGCATTCGGAGTGTCGAAGGCGACGGGCCGCGATGAGCCGGCAATCACAGTTGCAGGCGGCGTGATCGGTGTGGCTGTGGCTGTGGGTAGAGGATTCGAGGCTGCGACGCTTGCCTCAGCGACGGCGCGCTCGCGCAACTGCGCCTGTGCATCCAGATCCTTCAACCAATCGGCCGTCTTGGCACCCAGAAAGATCACACATCCCACGACGACGACCATCAGCAACTGCGGCGCAAGCCATGCCAACGCTCGCCCCACCGCACGACGGGGAGCGGGCTCGTCGCGCTCAGGTTCCGTGCCCTGCAACAATGCACAGGCAGCCGAATCCGACAGGCGCGGCACGCGGAGCTCGACGTTGATCAGCTTCTCCAGATAGTTGCGTGCGAACACCTGCTGCTCGGTCAATGCGCCATCGCGATCCTGCGGCACCGGCATCTCGATCTGCGCCGCCGCGAGGTCTTTGAATGCAAGGCCCACACAGGTTTCCACCCAGCGTCGCGCCATACCGATGACGACGATGCAACGCCCCGATGTCACGAGGAAGTTCACCGCTTCCAGCACTTCGATGACGTTCTCGGCACGACAGCGATCGAGATCGTCGATGAAGATGACGAGCGGACGCGGATCGAGCGCGCGCGTGAAGTCTTCGAACTCGCGCGCGAAGCGATAGCGTGCGCCAGCCTGCAGGCGGGCGGATTCGTCGTTCCGGGTCGTGGCGACGGCCGCGATCAGCTTGCCCGGCTGCAAACCGAACGCACTGACTGCACGCACGGCGCCGAGGATCGGTGTGAGGATCGCTACGATGAGACCCAGCAACCCCGTGGCGGCGCCAATGTTGCTGAAACTCTTGTCGGTAGCCGAGGTGAGCGACTCCCACAGCTTGCTCGCATTCGCGCCGAGCGTGCGATACGAGAAGAAGATCACCGCCAACAGAAACAGCGTGATCGCGAGGCGCCACCAGAAGCGCCGCGCACGTATGAGCAGCAGCGTCGCGCGGAAGTCCACGCCTGAGAGCGTGTGCCATGCCGGGACGCCTTGCGCGTGAATGTTGGCGAGCAGGGAGCCGAGCAGATTCTCCCCGCTCTGGTGATGCCACGCGTTGAACCACACGGGCCGATAGCCGTAACGCGAAAGATCATGCCGCAACAGATTCATCAACGAGCTCTTGCCCGTGCCCCACTCACCCGTCACTGCGATTGTCAGCGGTGGCTCGGTCCGCCGGTTACGCATGAACCGCGACAATCCCAACGCGATGTCGCGCAGACCGGCCGGATCGGGATCTTTCCATCCGATGGGACGATCCGAAGCCGCGGCATCCGTGATCGAGGAAGGCTGCCGCTCGACCGCTGGTGCACGCAGATGGCGATGAACGGCCACACCCGCGGCAGCAATCAACAAGACAGTCGCGACCCAGATCCAGGGCGATGGATAGCGCAGGTACTTCACTGCTCGGAAGGTTGCACCCGCATCCTTGCTGATCAGCACGCGGCCCAGCGCGAGCAACACGGCACGATCGGCGGATGCAAATGCCACGTCGATGAGCGGCGCACGGGTGGGAACGACAACCGGGGTCCAGGTGCGACCCGCGTTCGATGTACGCACCAAGGCACCGCTGCTGTTGATCTTCAAACCCTGTCGTTCGTCGAAGAACTCGACTGCACCGGCACTCGCGATCTTCGGGGGATCGTCCAAGACGGGCGCATCCGAGCGCACGCCCCAACGGCTGCCAGCGTCGTCCGTGCTCAGTACGAGATTGGCGCCGCCGAGGATCACTCCACGCGCCGCATCGATCATGCGCAGATCGGTGAATGTGCCGTGCGAGATGGCGAGCGGCTCCCAGTGTTCACCACCATCCGTGGATCGCAGCAGCGTGCCACCGGCACCAGCGCCGTACAGTGCAGTCGCCGTAGAGACGAGGCTCGTCACGGCAGTGTCTGCACCGCCCGCGCGGGTTCGTTGCCACTGTTTCCCACCATCGGCCGTGACATAGAGCGCGCCGGAGGCGCTCGCCACGATCAACCGGCCGTCGGACGTGAACCGGGCAGCAGAGAGCGTTGGCGAGCGCTCATTGCCGGCATCGAAGACAATGGGCGTCCACGTGCGTCCTGCGTCCGAGGTACTGAGGATCCTTCCATTCCGGCCGACGCCTACGATCATGTCGGCGTTACGAACTGCAATCGCTCGCAAGTCACGTGTCGTTGCATCCGCGTATTCAATTGTGGATCGACCGGAACGACTCGGCACAGCGCGCACGGTCTCGATGGCCTCAGTACCCACGACGAGCCACTGACCGGCACTCAACGGTGCGAGCGCGACGAACGGCCCTGCGCTGAGTCCGATCGTGCTCCACGTCTCGCCTGCATCCTGCGTGCTGATCGCAATGCCGCTCTTGCCCACCGCGATGCCGTCGCCACCATCGATGTTCACGGCCACCAGCGTCTCGCTCACCGGCGTCTTGCGCGGACGCCACGTTTCGCCACCATCGATGGTGAACAGCACCAGCCCGCGTTCGCCCACCGCAACGGCACGTTTCTCATCCAGCACCTGAACGCCGTACAGCGCGGCGCGCGTGAGATCGAATGGTGGCTCTTGCACCGGCGGTGATGGATTGGCTTTCGGTGGCGCTGGAGTCTCGGGTGCCTTGGTTTTCACCTCCGGCGCTTTGGCTCTCACCGTCGTTCGCGGTGACGGCGCAGGTTGCTTGCCAATCGGCGGTGCCTTGGAATCCGTCAGCTCCTTTGATTGCACGGCTTCTTTGGTCAGTTCCGCGGGCGCGTTCGGCGCCGTCACTGGCATCTTGCTGTTCGAATAATCTTCCTTCGATGGGACTTGCGACTGAATCGGCGATTGAATCGGCGATTGAACGGGTGACTGTGCGGATGGCTGTGACGAGTACGGAGGCGGCTCGCCCGCGTAGGCACTACCGATGAAATTCCACGCCTTGAGTTTCGACGCAGGGGTTGCGCGCGCATCGAGCGGCTGCGCGTCGCCCACCAGCACCGTTCCACGCATCCACGTGCGTCCACCATCGCGCGTGCCGATGATGAGCCCTTGCTCGCCCACGGCCCATACGACGCGCCCATCCGCGGATGCATCGAGCGCATGCAGATTGCCTTCGATCACGGGCATGCGCATGAAGGCGTTGCGTTCGACCGGCGTGAACCACCAGCGCAGTCCTGTTACCGGCTCCAGCGCATTCGGCAGCGGTCGGTGCACATCCGTGTACCACGCGCCCAGAATGACCAGCACGAATGCCACGCCCAAGAAGGCGAGTGTCCCGACTCGCGTGCGCGATCGCGCTGCTGGCTGCATCGCAGCCTCCTCTCCTACAGGCCGGGCGCCGAGTATAGGAGCGGCGAGCGGGAGGGCGGTATGTCCTTTCGGGTGATACGGACACTGGTCGTGTCTTTGTTAGCGCGCCTCGGTTCGCGCTGAGCAATCTCGATCAAGCCATCTACAACACATCGTGTAGTTGATACGCCGTCCACTCCCACACCCGGTCGTACCAGGGTCGCCGAAGCCACTCGTCTCGTTTGAGCTCAGTGCTGCGGCGCAGATCGTTACGGAACGCAGCGATCAGCTCCTGTGCCACGCCCTCATCCAGCAGACCGATACCGACTTCCTCGTTGAGCGCCAACGAGCGGGAGTCGAAGTTCGTAGAACCGACATGCGACCACGCACCATCGACGATCACGATCTTCTGATGCAACAGCGTGGGCTCGAACTCGTACACATGCACCCCCGCTTCCAGCAGGGACGCGTACAGATAGCAGCCCGCGCGCCGCACGAACGGGCTGTCTGTTTTGCGGCCGGGCACCATGAGGTGCACCGTGACACCGCGCTTCACCATCATCCCGAGCAGCTTGCACACGCCGTCATCAGGGGCGAAGTACGGATTCTGAATAATGACTTCGCGACGCGCGCACGCGATGGCTACGGTGTACAGCAGGGCGACTGAAGACACCTCCTCGCCCGAGGCGCTGCTCACCACGTGCGCATCGATGTTGCCCTTGGGTTTCAGCTCGGGAAAGCAACCGGGACCGGCAGGGACGCAGTGCGTTTCCTCGATCCAGTTCTCCATGAACACCGCCTGCATGGAATACACGACAGGTCCTTCGAGTCGCACGGCGGTGTCGCGCCAGTGATGTTCGTCCTGCGCCTCGCCAAGCCATTGATCGGCCACGCCATGGCCGAACGTGTACCCGATCTCGCCGTCGAGCATGAGGAGCTTGCGATGCGTGCGGTGATTGAAGCGACGCAGGTTCCACCAGCGCGGGCGACAGTATTGCGTCATCTCGCCACCTGCGTCCTGCAGCCGTTGCATGAGTTCCTCGCTGGCCGTGATACCGCCCATCGAATCGATGAGCACACGCACTTTCACGCCCTCGCACACCTTCGCACACAAGAGGTCGATGAACTCGCGTTCCAGATTACCCTTGCTCCACACGAAAGTTTCCAGATGCACGGTGTGACGGGCCGCCCGAATGTCCTCCAACATGGCCGGAAAGACGGCTCCGTTCTGCAGCACGCGTGCTTTGTTGCCGTGATGGACGGCAGCGGCGGTCAGACCAGCCAGGGTATTGAGGCCGTCCGTGATCTGCGGCATGGAGTCCAGATCCAGCTTGAGATACGGCGTGTGCCGACGCGTGGTGAGAACGAAGTAGACGGTGGCAAGCGCAATGCCCACCAATAACCAGAGAACCGCAGTACCCATTGACTCGCTTGCCCCCAATCACCCGACGGGTGAACGCGCCGATCGGGGTAAGGGATCCGCAGTCGTCAGTTCTTCCGTGCCGGTGCCGACTGCTGGGCCGCTTCCCAGGCTGCAGCCAGGGTGTCGCCCTCGAGCCCTTGCTCGCGCAGGATCGCGACTGCGCCTTCGGCGCTGTAGCGCGTGTGCCCCACCGCGACGGCCAACGCGCCACACAGCTCCGCGAAGTACAACGTCTGACCGAGCGGGCTCATCGCCGCAGGCGGGCATTCTTCGATTTGCTCTTTCAACGCCCTCAGCGAGGCACCCGACAATTCCCACTGCGTGGCGATCGTGCCGCACAGGTGCGCGCCGTGCTGCTGCATCAGGCGAATGAACACTTCCGCGCGGGGCAGGACATCGGGCATCTCGCGGTACTGCTCGGTTGTGAAGCGAAAGAGCACGATGCGGCTCAGAGCAGAGATCAACGCCAGCAACTGTGCTGCGAGCGGATCGCCGCTTCCCATGCGCTGGGCGATCGCCTGCGCAGCGAATCCGGCGCGCTGCGCCTGATCCCAAGTGATCGGCGCGAAGTGATCGAAGTAGCCGGCGGGCAGCCTGAACAGCGGTTGCAGGATGAGCGTGGCCAGGATCGCACGCACACCCTCGGTGCCCAACATGGCGAGCGCGCGGTCGACGCTCTCCGTCGGACGCACTGTCGTGCGGTAATACGCCGTGTTCGCCCGTTGCAGCACACCGCCCGCGAGCGCCGGGTCCTGCAGGATCATCTGCACGACGGCGCGTCGGTCACGTTCTTCATCGTTCAGCGCCTGCATGAGCTTCGGCAACAACAGCGGCCGGCGCGGCAGATAGCTCTGGTCGGGCACGAACGCTTGCAGTTTTTCGCTGGTGTGCTCGAAGACGGTCGCATGCTCGCCCAGGATCAGATAGTCGAAGCGCGGCACGCCGAAAGCGAGCTTGAAACATTCATCGCGCACTTCGCTGATGGCCGGGGTCGTATACGACGCCGGCCCATCGGTCTCCTCGACCGTGGCGGTCTGCGCTTGGAGCGCGGTGGCGGGCTGGCGGGTGCGTTGACGACGCTTGCGAAGCGCGACTACGCCGACGGCTGCGATGATTGCAAGCAGGATGACTAGGGCAATGAGCTGCACGCAGAGGGTCCGGGCCTATTCTTTTCGCTCGCACACAAGGTGCCGACACAGGACCGTGACCGTCGCACAAGCCGCCGTCTTTCACAACCTCCTCTGTGTTGGAGTTCTGCTGGCCTGACTACTCCGCCGCAGCCTGCACCGCCCCACGCGACCGGCGTGTGAACCACACGAAGATGATGATCGCAAACGTGATCCAGCCGGAGATCCAGAAGAAATCGAGGGCGGACAGGAAGTAAGCCTGGCTCTCCAGCGAGCGCACGAGTGCGCTCAGACTCTGGGCATCGTTCAAACCCATGCCGTGCAGCGTATCCAATGCCTGCTGTGCACGCGGATCGAACACGCTGGTGGCTTCCGCGAGCCGCGACTGATGGACGGAGGCGTGGCGATCCCAGAACGTCGTCGTGAGCGAGGCGGCAAACGAGCCGCTTGTGATGCGCACGAAGTTCGATACGCCCGATGCAAACGGAATCCGGTGCGGCTCGATGTCACCTAGAATGATGTTGAGCATCGCAACGAAGAACACTGACATGCCGATGCCTTGCACGATGGACGGCAGCACGAACCAGGCGAAGCTGGCATCGGCGGTGAGTTCGGCGCGCATCAGATAGGACGACGCAAAGGCGATGAAGCCTGCGGTGGCAAACACGCGTGCATCGATGCGCGCGAAGTACTTGCCCACAAACGGCGACAGCACTACGGCAGCGATGCCGGCCGGCGCAGCCGCAAGGCCCGCCCAGGTCGCCGTGTAACCCAGCCGGGTTTGCATCCACAGGGGCGGCAATAGCACGGCCCCGAAAAAGGTCGCATAACCGAGTGCGTACGGAATCATGCCGAGCGCGAAGTTGCGATTGCGGAACAGCGAGAGATCGATGATTGGATTCTTCTCGCCCAACTCCCAGATGATGAACGTGATGAAGCCGAGCACGGCGACCAGCGCTTCGATGCGAATCAGCGGCGACGAGAACCAATCCTTGTCCTTGCCGGTGTCGAGCATGATCTGCATCGCGCCCACCCAGGCGACGAGCAGGAAAGAACCGATCATGTCGATGGGCACGCGCTGTGTCGGCGTTTCGTGATGACGCAGTCCCCTCGCGCAGACGTACGCGCAGAACACACCGAACGGCACGTTGAGCAGGAAGATCCACGGCCAGGAATAGTTGTCGGCGACATAGCCGCCGAGAATCGGGCCGCAGACCGGCGCCACGAGCGTCGTCGTGGACCAGATGACGAGCGCGATGCCTTTCTTCTCGGGCGGAAAGATGGAGAGCAGCAGCGCCTGGGAGCCTGGAATCATGGGGCCGGAGACGACGCCCTGCAGGATGCGAAACACCACCAGGGATGAGAGACTCCAGGCGACGCCGCACAGGAACGACGCCAGCGTGAAGAGAATCACCGACGTCACGAATACTTTCACGACCCCGTAACGCTGCGTCAGCCGGCCCGTCAGCGGCAACGCGATGGCGTTCGATACACCGAACGAGGTGATGATCCAGGTGCCCTGATCGATGGAAACGCCGAGGTCGCCCGCGATGGTGGGAATCGACACGTTCGCGATCGTCGTGTCGAGCACCTGCATGAACGTCGCGAGCGCAAGGCCGGTGGCAACCAGCGCGCGCGCAGCGAGTGCCGGTGGCATTGCCGCCGCGGCGGTGGCGTTCACGGCGACAGGCGACTCGTCAGCTGGGTACCGGCGTTCGCCGCGATGATGCGCGCAATGCGCTGGCTGGCCGCTTCGTTGTGCGCATCGTCCGCTACGAGTTGCTGCGGCTGTGCTCGGATCTGGCTCGCCGCCAGCGAGCCGGACGTGTCGTGCAGATCGATCTGCGCGTGCATCGACAAGCCGACACGCAGCGGGTGCAACGCAAGCTCGTCCGGGTCCAGCGCGATGCGCACGGGGACGCGCTGCACGATCTTGATCCAGTTGCCGCTCGCGTTCTGCGCCGGCAGCAGCGCAAAAGCGCTGCCGCTGCCTGCGCCGACGCCGACGACGCGGCCGTGATATTCGACGTCATCGCCATAGAAATCCGACTCCAGCATCACCGGCTGACCGATCCGCACGCTGGCAAGCTGCACTTCCTTGAAGTTCGCGTCGACCCACGCATTCGCGAGCGGTACGACCGCCAAGAGTGGCGCACCCGGCGCAATCCGAGCGCCGATCTGCACGCTGCGGCGCGCGATCGCGCCACTCACCGGCGCGACGATTCGAGTGCGCTTCAAAGCGTGCTCGGCATCGCGCACATGCGCAGCCGCAACCAGGACCTGGGGCTGTGTTTCGATGGCCGTGCCATCGATCTGCGCATTCGTGGTCTGCAGCGCTTCGCGTGTCACGTGCATCGCAGCTTCAAGCTGGGCGACCTGGTCCTTCGCATGTTGGAAGTCTTCCGCGGAGATCGCTCCGTCCTGTGCAATCTGCTTGCGCCGTGCGAGATCCGCGCGGGCCGCGGTGAGCAGAATGTCGCGCTCGCGCAGCTGTGCTCGCAGCCCGCTCGCTTGAGCGAACAGACCACCACTTCGCGCACTGTGCTTGCGAGCTCCGCTTCGGCCTGCGCCATCGCGACCTCGGCATCGGACCGGTCGAGCTCCACCAGGAGCTGCCCCCGCTCTACCTGTTGTGTATCGTCGACGTGAACGGCAACGACGGCGCCAGGCACTTCGCTCGTGATCTGAACGAGATCGGAGGCGACGTAGGCATCGTCGGTGCTCTCATAGTAGCGGCCGTGCACGAGCCAATAGGCGCTATACGCAATGCCGACCGTCAGCACGACAGCGGCGAGAACGAGGAGCCGTGTGCGACGTTGGCTGGTCGGGGAACCGTTGGAATCGGGACTGCTCATCGAGAGACTCCGCTTGCAGCCGGCGCGTGCGCGGCTGCATCGAAACTGCCGCCCAGCGTCATGCGCAGCGCGACGCGGGCGGAAACGAGATCGGTATTGGCGTTGACCAGATCGCGCCGTGCGTTCAGCACCTGCGCATCGGCATTGAGAACCGTGAGCTGCGTCGTGAGACCCGCGCCGTAGCGTTTGCGCGCGAGGTCGTACGCGACCGTCGAGGCATCGACGGCCTGCTGAATCGCGCCGATCTGTCGCACGATTGCCGCACTGAGGATGAGTTGGTCGGCGGTCTCACGCACAGCGTCGAGCACCGTGGCGTTGTACGTTGCAACAGCCGCATCCAGCTCCGCCGTTGCGCCTTTGTATTCCGCCCGCAGGCGTTGCGCATCGATGATCGGCAGATGCAGCGCGGGACCTGCGCCATAAATGAGGCTGTCATGCTTGGCGAGGTTGTCGAGTCCGATGGCCTGCGTGCCGACGAATACTTTCAGATTTACATCTGGATAGAACGCGGCACGTGCAGCGTCGCGTCCAGCTGTTGCCGCTTCGATGCGCGCCCGTGTTGCCGACACATCCGGACGATGACCCAGCAAGTCGAGCGG
This sequence comes from Steroidobacteraceae bacterium, assembly GCA_040513115.1. Taxonomy (GTDB): domain Bacteria; phylum Pseudomonadota; class Gammaproteobacteria; order Steroidobacterales; family Steroidobacteraceae; genus DATELY01. The sequence continues at coordinate 17,191 of JBEVDW010000474.1, forward strand.
CAGCTGATCCGGCAGGCTCAAGTCCGCGGTGAAATTCAATTGCGGTCGCTGGATATTCGCATAGCGATCCGCACCGTAACCGGCCAGCGCCGCAAGACGATGCACGGCCAGATCGCGCGCACTCTCCGCTTGCATGACACCCCCCCGTGCCTGGGCGAGGTTCGCCTCGACGGTCTTGAGCTCGATCTGCGTATCGAGACCTGCGTCCACGCGACCGCGCGTCAGTCGCAGCAGCTCTTCGCGCTGGGCTTGCAGCCGCGTGGCGATATCGAGGAGGTCCCACGTGCGATGCAAGTTCAGATAGGCCTGGGCGATCGCCCCAGTGAGCGCTTGCCGCGCGGCACCGACGTCGAGACGACTGGCTGCGAACTGCGATTCGGCTTGGCGAATCAAAGCAGCCTGTCGCCCCCAGAAATCGAGCGTCCAACTCAGATTGGCCGTGGCTTGGCCCACCCAGTAGCGATTGCCGCCAAACGGCGGCGGAATGTAGTAGTCGGCGGAGAAGCGTTGCCACGTCTCCTCCGCATCGAGCGCGAAGTGAGGATCGTTGGCTGCATTCGCGGCGATCGCCTGCGCTTGTGCTGAGCGCACTCGCGCGAGCGCCTGAGCCAGACTCGGGCTGTCGCGTAATGCGTCCGCCATCAGCGTATCGAGTTGCGTGTCGGCGAATGCTTTCCACCATTCGTCGTGCGCACAGTCACCGCAGCGCCAGTCAGACCGAGGGCTTCGCTGCCCAAAGGCGCGCCAACCGGCGCTTCCGTTTGCGGCGTCACGCAGCCACTCAGCAGCAGCGCCAGAACGACGCCGAGAACGCCTGATCTCACGACGCGCGCGCCTCCCCTGCTTGCTGGGCTTCTCTCAGCTTGCCGATGAGCTTGTTGAGCAGCCGCACAAACTCGTTGAACTCGGTCTTGCTGAAATCACCCGCGGCGGTGTTGAGCCGCTCGACGGCAAGTGGAACGAGCTCGGTTGCTTGTTTGCGGCCGGCAGGCGTGAGCTGCAGCTGAACGACGCGCCGATCCTCCTTGCTGCGCTCGCGCACGATGTAACCGCGCTCTTCCAGCTGATCCAGGAGGCGGGTCAAAGCACCGGTGTCCTGACGCATCTCGCGGCACAGGTCACTGGCCGTCATGGCCGCACCTTCGCGCAGCTTCATCAGCACGATCCACTGCATGAAGCTGATGTCACGATCCGCGAATGCGTCCGATGCGCATTCGACCATGAGCGTGTGTGCCAGCTTCAGCAGGTAGCCGATGCTCGCCGCCGTCGTGAACGTCTTGCTGTCGTAGTGCTTAGCAGCCATTGCGATTTATCTGCCGCGGCAGAGATTGCCCTGGCAGATAGTGCTCCGGCAGCTAACTTGCTGTCAACGAAGGGTCGGAAAGTCCGCTCGGCTACCCCCTGCGCAGCAGCGGGGCGCGGGTTCAAACGAGCGGCAAATCCATCACCCGCAGCACCCGCTTGCTCGCGTAGTGCCGATAGCTCTGGGCGATCAAGCTCCGCACAACCTTCCAGTCGGCGGACTTAGCGACGTCGAGCTCGATCCAACCGGTGTGTCCGATGTAAGGCGGCACCGAGAACAGCGGATCGGCCGTGAACAGTCCCTGCTGCGCACGACCTACCCAGAATGCGACGCCGATGCCCCGCTCTCGTGAAATTGCGCGGGCGAACACCTTCTTCCCTACGCGCCACACCGGATGACCGAACTGCCGCGCTTCGCTGGTTTCCGGCAGCGCCAGACAGAAGCCACGCATGGCCTGGAGCACGGCAACACCCCGTTTCGAAGCGAACGGGTCGATGGTCTCGGGGCGCAGCGGCACCGAGGGTGGCCGTATCCGCTTGGGTTTGCCGATCTGCTGGGACAGCTTGGCTGGCGCGACCTTCTCATACGCTTCGCGCACCAGCTCTGCGATCCGCCCCCACGCCAGCCCCCGGTCGAGCAACACGCCGAGCCAACCCCGCGGCCCCACATAGGGAGGCACGAAGAAGTGCCGCGGCTCTTCTCGCACGTACAAGCTCTGGGCGCCGGCAGGCGCATTGAGCCAGAGCGCTATCCGGCCGTCACCATGATGATTGAGCGCGTAGACGCTAAAAATCTTGCCGCGCACACGAAAATTCGACATGCCGTGCGCGGCGACTTCTTCGGCTTCGGGGAAGCTCAGGCAGAGCTCGCGAACGACTGCCGTGATGTCTCGGTTTGGGCGTTTGGGCACTGGGCGCTCGGTTGAAAGGAGTGGGGCGACTCGCCGTCGCACGAGCGAAACGATACGCTTGAGAGACTGGGTTTCCGAGCCCGACGCCTAGCCTAGCGCCCTCCTCCATGCCCCGCATCAGCGCCCGCTCCATTTCTCTCCACATCATCATCAGCACGGTGACCGTGCTCTTGACGCTTGCGCTGCTCGTCGGCTGGACGCTCGTGATCGTACAGAACATGAGCGTGCGCGGAGCGATGTGGGGCAACACGTGGTTGCTGGTCGGCGGCATCGCGTTCTTCATCGTGATCATGGCCGTGCTGGTCATGTTCAGCGTGTTCCTGGTGCGCGAGATCCTGGAGGTGCGTCGACAGCAGACGTTCATCGACTCCGTGACGCATGAGCTGAAGAGCCCGCTCGCTTCGATCAAGCTCTGCCTGGACACACTGGCGCGCTCGGAGCTGTCGCACGAGCAACGCGAGCGGCTGCGTCAGATGATGCTGGGGGATGTCGATCGATTGTCCGTCTTCGTCGATGACATTCTGGAAGCCAGTCAGCTTTCGCATGGACGGCGCACACAATCCTGGACCGTCGTGAGCGTTCCAGCGCTCGTGCAGCGTTGCGTGGAAATGGTTCGCCGCCGTTACAACCTCGACGACGATGCCATTGCCGTCGAGGTCGATCCGGATGTCAGCCTGCCCACCGATCCGACGGCATTGGAAACCATTCTCAAGAACCTGCTAGACAACGCGGTGAAATATTCCGGCAGCACACCTCGCGTCACACTGACGGTACATAGAATCGGCGGCGATCAGCTCGAGCTTGCGGTGAGCGATAACGGCATCGGCATCGAGAAGGCTCATCTCAAACGCATCTTCAAGCGCTTCTACCGTGTACCGAGCGAAGAGGTGTATGCGCGCAGTGGCACGGGACTGGGGCTATATGTCGTGGCAGCACTGGTGCGCAATCTGGGTGGCCGTATCGAGGCGCGCTCGACCGGCGTTGATGGAGGCACATGCATGTCGGTACGTCTGCCGCTGACATCCGTGGGCGAGTCCACGTCATGAGCAATCGCGTAAGCTGCGGCAGAGTCGAAGCTGCATCACTCCCTCGACAATGAGTCACTCCTCTCCAACCCAGGGCAGCGCGCCCGATACCGCGCGCATTCTCGTCGTGGAAGACGAGGCGCATCTGGCTGCCGGCTTGAAGCTGAATCTGGAGCTCGAAGGCTATCAAGTGGATGTGGCCCGCTCGCTGCGCGAAACCGGCGCGCAATTGGTACAGGGCTCAGTGTACGACTTGATGATTCTCGATGTGATGTTGCCCGATGGCGATGGCTATTCGCTCTGCCGGAAGCTGCGCGATGCAGGCAACTACACGCCGGTCATCATGCTGACTGCGCGCAACCGACCCGATGATCGCGTACGCGGCTTGGATTCGGGCGCGGACGACTACCTCGCAAAGCCGTTCGAGCTGTCCGAGTTGCTGGCGCGCGTGCGGTCGGCACTGCGGCGAACCAGTTGGGCCGCGCGCGACAGTATGGGCGAGAGTACTCGCGGCACGCTGAGCTTTGGGCAGGCCGCAATCAATTTCGATACTCACGAGGCCACTGTCGCCGGCAAGCCGGTGCGGCTGACGCAGTTGGAGCTCGACCTGCTCTATTACTTCGCACGCAATCCGGGCCGCGTGTTGCTGCGTGAGGAATTGCTGGAACAGGTATGGAAGCTGCGCAACGCGCCGAACACTCGGAGTGTGGATAACTTCATCTCGCGCTTACGCAAATATTTCGAGCCCCAGCCGGAGCGTCCGCGATTCTTTCTGTCACATCGTGGGGCGGGGTACAAATTCGTACCCGACGGCGAAGGCGAACCTGAAGTGCCGACCGCGTCCCATTCCGAGCCGCCGTGACACAACTTTTACACTTCGCGACGGAAGCTTAACGCGGGCGCAAAGCCGCTACCCCATCATGGTCACGCCGCAGATTCGCGGCGCGAGAGACGTTTCCGTGTCACACGCCAAAACCCCGCGACGCTATAACTATCTGGGTGCGCTCCCATTTGTGCTGGTTCATCTGGCCGCGCTCGGCGCGCTCTGGAGTGGAGTCACACCGGCCGCGGTGGTCTGCTGCGCCGTGCTGTTCTTTGTGCGCATGTTCGCGGTGACGGGCGGCTACCACCGCTACTTCTCGCATCGCACGTACAAGACCAGCCGCGTCTTCCAGTTCATCCTGGCCTTCGTCGCGCAGACGACAGCGCAGAAAGGTGCGTTGTGGTGGGCTGCGCACCATCGTCAACATCACCGCTTCTCCGATCAACATGGCGATCTGCATTCGCCCGTGATCGACGGCTTCTGGTATTCGCACCAGGGCTGGCTGTTCAACGGTACCGCGACAACCGACTACAGCAAGATCCCTGACTTCGCTGCGTATCCCGAGCTGCGCTTTCTGAACCGCTATCACTTGCTGCCGCCCATCGCGCTGGGCGTGGCGACGTTCCTCGTGTTGGGATGGCCCGGCCTCTTCGTCGGCTTCTTCCTGAGCACCGTGCTCACGTGGCATGCGACGTTCACGATCAACTCGCTGTCTCACGTATTCGGCAAGCGCCGCTTCGCGACCAGCGACGACAGCCGCAACAACTGGCTGCTCGCGCTGCTCACGCTGGGCGAAGGCTGGCACAACAACCACCACCGCTTCCCGGCCTCGACGCGGCAAGGCTTCTACTGGTGGGAAGTCGACATCACGTACTACGTGCTGACAGTGCTCTCATGGTTCCGCATCGTGTGGGATCTGCGTCCTGTGCCGGAACGCATCCTGGAGGAAGGCCGGATGCTGGACAGCGGGGCAGTGGCCGTGCGCCCCTCCTAGATCTCCTCGAACCGCCAGCTCATTTCCACCGTCGCGGTGCCATCGCCCTTCGCAGTCGCGAAGGGCACGCTGCTGCCCTGACTGTTGGTGATCTTGAGGACGGTTTTGCGAGTACCGCTCAGCGGCGCCTTGCGCAGTTGTTCGCTTGCCCAGTTGAACGCCTCACCCTTGAGTGGCACATCCCCCTGCGATTGCGTCGACTTGCCGCGTTGAGTGCGCGTCGAGCTGCCCTTGACGCCGCGCACGAGTAAGCCGTCGGAGTAGAACACCTTCTGCTTTGGATCGACGACCAGATTCGTCTGCGAACACAGGATCAGTCGCTCATGGTCGTCACCGGTGTAGTCCGCAGTCGTCTTGACCGAGAACGGCACCGGACCCTGCACGTCGGCGAACGCACCTTCGGTCGCGTCGTGCACCGTGATGTGGATCTTGGAACCGCAGTCTGGAAAGCCGAGGTAGTTGAGATAACTGCCGCTACCAGCTGACAGCGGTGCCGGTGCGGCATTCGCAGCCGTCATTTCACTGGTCCATTCCGACGCTTTCATCGCCAGCCCGTACAAGCACTGCTGATCGCCCTTGCAGGCCTCCTGACCCTTCTGCACTCGCGACTTGAGCTCGGCCTCGGTCATCGGCGCCTTATTTTTTGCACGCGTGACCTGACCGGCCTTCGACATCTGCTGCTGGTAGTAACTGGGATCCTTGGAGTTGAAGTCGACGATCTCGCCGTCGGTCTTCACCACCGTGGAATAGGAAACGGTCTGCGCGATGCGCACCTTCGCGTTGTCGGTGCCCTGCGCGTTGCGCCACTGTTCCTGGCCGGTGACTTTCACCTCGACGGTGAGGCGCGCGAGGCGCTCGGCTGCGATGGCGGGTTGGAGGATGGTTGCTGCGAGCAGGAGGATCGTGGCCGCGGAGTGGTTCATGCGCTTCGTCGTGAATGATGGAAGCGCAATGGTAGCCGAGGGTGGCTAGGAACTGCCCCCACCCCCACCCGCCCCAGAAATGGGGCCCTTCCGCAATTCGCCTCCCCGAAATCCCAGAGATGGGGGCAATCCTCATTTCGGGGTAGAAAAGAGGACGTGGCCCCATTATCA
>JBEVDW010000475.1:0-15472 GCA_040513115.1 Steroidobacteraceae bacterium
GCCGCCAAGTTCACGCGGTCGAACAAGCCGCTGAAGATTCTCGGCGTACAAGCATTCGCGACGAAGGGCGACGCCCTGCGCGCTGAGCTTGCACTCAAGAATCTGCCCCAACCCGAAAAACTCGAATGGGCGCGCCGCTGGCCCTGGCAAGCAACCCTTCACTAACTTTCATGCGCAACGCTGCATGCGCAAGCTGCTAGTTCTCCAGCACGTGCCGAGCGAGCCGATGGGCGTGCTCGATCCGCTCCTGCGTGGGGCGGGCTTTCGCATGCGCTACGTGAACTTCGCGCGCGATCCGTTTGCGCAAGTCGACGTGAGTCGATACGACGGCTTGGTGGTGTTGGGTGGTCCCATGAACGTCGATCAGGCCGATCGGTTTCCGCACCTGCTGCACGAGATCGAGGTGTTGCAAGCTGCGGTCGCGCGGGAGATTCCGACGCTCGGCATCTGTCTCGGTGCCCAGCTGCTCGCGGCCGCGTTGGGTGCGCACGTGCATCCGAATCCCGTGCGGGAGATCGGCTGGTATCCGCTCACGTTGTCGCCCGCTGCCAGCAGCGATCCCTTGTTCCAGCATCTGGATTCCATCACGCCAGTATTTCAGTGGCACGCGTACACATTCACCGAGCCGCAAAACACGGTGCATCTCGCCAGCAGCGCAAGCTGCGCGAACCAGGCATTCCGCTATCGCGATTTCGCGTATGGCCTGCAATTCCATCTGGAGGTCAACGCGGGGTTGATTCAGCGCTGGCTGCAACACTCACAGTTGCAACATGAGCTCGAACCGCTCGGCGGGGAAAAGCATGCGCGCGAAGTGGAAGCGCAGACGAGCGTGCAACATGAACGCTCGCAGGCGCAGGCGGCGGCATTGTTTACCGCCTTCGTGCAACGGTTTGGATGGAAGAAAACGCGGGTGATGCTGAGCTCGCGATAGCTCTTCCAGAGCCCTTCGACAAGGGCGAACGGGTCGCCAAGGCGTTGAGATTTTCTTCCGTTCGCCCTGACCGTGTCGAAAGACTCTTACACACGCCTCAAGCCGCAGGCTTCACCCCAAACACCTTCTTCCAATTCTCCGGTGTCATCGACGCGCGATACTCCGCCTGCATCTGCGGATCCAGAATTTCCAGCGCGGCTGCGCCTTCAACCCACACCTCGACGCAACGAAAGAACGTTGCGCGATCGCAGATGCGCGTGGGCCATCCAGCTTCGGTTGCAAGGCGCACGATTTCATCAGCAGCCACGACCGTGCCGAGCGCGATGTGCCAATCCGACGCGCGCGAGTGACGTTCCGCCACGCGATACTCCAGTTCTGTCTCGCCGTGGACGATTTCGCGGCCACGGGGTGTGAACTCGAGCTCGATCGAGCCATCCGCGGACCATGCCATCCAGCTTTCGGGGCCCGGCGGAAACGGCATGGCTTCGCCGCCGAGCATCTTCGCGACGACGCGCGCAGCTCGCTCGGGTTCATCGGCAGGCAGAGCAGCATGGAAAATCATGTGAAGCCCCCGTCTATCGCTTTGTCGGAACCGACCACATAGGCAAACATGTCCTGATCATAGCCGGCTTGCCGCAGCTGCGAACGCCCTGGCTTGATCGCCGGCGCAAGTCTTCTCATGCTACGTGCGCTGTTCGTTCTCATCGGGAGCCTTCCATGTCGCTCAAGTACCTGCACACCATGGTGCGAGTCACGGACTTGCCCACCTCCTTGCGATTCTATTGCGATGCCCTGGGGCTGCGCGAACTGAAACGCACCGATAGCGAACGGGGACGCTTTACGCTCGTCTTCCTCGCGGCCCCAGGAGATGAGACCGCACAGGTCGAGCTCACGTACAACTGGGATCCGGAGAACTACGGCATCGGCCGAGCGTTCGGCCATCTCGCGTATGAAGTCGCTGACATCTATGTCGCGTGCCGGCGGCTCCAGGAGCATGGCGTGACGATCAATCGTCCGCCACGCGACGGACGCATGGCGTTCGTGCGGTCGCCCGATCGGATCTCGGTGGAGCTGTTGCAACGGGGCGCGGCTTTGCCGCCGCAGGAGCCATGGGCTTCGATGCCGAATACCGGGGAATGGTAGCGGCGTCGGAGCTCATGCGAACGGGACGGTTAAGAGCCTGCCAATGCAACTGCACGTGCCGGCTTCGAGGCCTTCCCGGAAGTGCTCATCAACAGCAGCTGTGCCCACGGCATCCGCGCAACGGCCAGCACCAGTATCACTGGTCCGAGAACCCCCACCGCCATTCCCACCCAGAACAGGGCCAGCAGCGGCAGCTCCATGTGCTTCAGCCCCAGGCGCGCGACGGCGATGAACACGGGGTGATGCAGATAGATCGCATAGGAGTGCGTGCCGATGCTCTGCACGAAACCCACTCGCGGCAACCACCGCAACGCGCAGATGCCCGCTGCAACACCGATCACCAGCCCCGTCACCGTATGCGACACAGTGACATCGCCGTGCAGGGGTAAGTTCCTCGGGCACCCGGGAACCATCGCGCGCTCGATCCGTTCCCCTCATGCGCCGGCACCGAACCTGTCAACTACTTACGTGTACTCCGAAGAAGAACTCGCGCCGAGTACGCGTGCTGGGTATGGCTTTGGATCCTGCGGGCTATCACTGACGTGTGATCGCGCCTTGGTGCGGTCAGTGGGACGGGTCGTGTCGACATGTTGAACCAGTGCCTCAAGGGGATCCTCTGCAGTGCCTTGACCGCGCTGTTGCTGAGCGCGTGCGCGAAGGAAGACCAGGCAGCGCCGCAGCCGCCGGAAGTCCATGTCGTCACGGTGCGGCCGAAGTCGGTGGCCAACATCGTGGAAGTGCCCGGTCGACTGCAGGCAGTGCGAATGGCCGAAGTGCGTGCGCGCGTGGACGGCATCGTGCAGAAGCGCACCTACGACGAAGGCAGCGATGTCAAAGAGGACAAAGAGCTCTTCCTGATCGACCCGCGTGAGATGCAGGCGCGGCTGAGCGGCGCCGAAGCAACGCTGCAACGTGCCGAAGCAACCGCTGCGAATGCTGCGCAAGACGTCGAGCGCTACAAGGGCCTCGTGGCTGAAGAAGCCATCAGCAAACAGGAGTTCGATGCGGCGGTGGCGCGTCAGCGCACGGCGCTGGCCGATGTCGCGCAGATGCGCGCGGAAGTCGCCGCCGCGCGCCTGAATCTCAATTACACGCGCGTGACCGCGCCGATCGCGGGTCGCGCCGGTCGCGCACAAGTCACGGAAGGCGCGCTCGTGAGTGCTTCCGCCGGCACATTGCTCACGACCATCGAACAGCTCGATCCCATCTACGTGAACTTCTCGCAGTCGAGCGCCGAGCTGATGGCGATACGCCGTGAGATACGCGCAGGCACGTTGAAGGTGCCCGAGTTCCGGCGCTTCAAGGTGCATCTCGAGCTCGAGGACGGCACTCAATACGAAAAAGAGGGGCACCTGGACTTCCTCGATCTCTCGATCGACGAAGCCACGGGCACAGCGGCCGTCCGTGCTGAGTTTCCGAATCCTGATCGCCTGTTGCTGCCGGGGCAGTTCGTACGTGCCCGCGTGGAAGCGGGCGCGCGGCCCGGTGGCATGCTGGTGCCGCAGCGCGCAGTGATACTGAATTCGCAGGCCGCCGAGGTGATGGTCGTCGGCCCTGATGGCAAGGTAGCCGCGCGCCCGATCAAAGTGGGCGATCTGCAAGGCGGATCGTGGGTCGTGCTGTCGGGGCTGAAAGCAGGTGAGCGGGTCATCATCGATGGCCTGCAGAAGATCCAGCCCGGCATGGCCGTTCGCGTCGCCGCAGCCCTCCCCGCGAAGGCTCAACCCGGCGCTGCCGCTGCGGCACCCTGATGGCGCCGAGATTCTTCATCGATCGGCCCGTGTTCGCATGGGTGATTGCGCTCGGCATCCTGCTCGCCGGTGTCATCGCGCTGCGCGCGCTGCCCATAGAGCAGTATCCATCCATCGCACCGCCGTCCCTGACGATCAACGTGACGTATCCGGGCGCCGATGCGTCCGTGCTGGAAACCAATGTCACGCAAGTGATCGAGCAAGAGCTCAATGGTGTGGAAGGCTTCCTGTACATGGATTCCTCCAGCCAATCGAACGGCACGGCGCAGATCAACGTGACATTCGACTCCGGCACCGATATCGACACGGCGCAGATGGACCTGCAGAACCGCTTGCGAACTGTCGAGCAGCGCTTGCCGGAGGAAGTCCGTCGTCAGGGCATTCAAGTGCGCAAGGCGACGACGACGTTCCTGATGATCATTGCGTTGACGTCGAAGTCCGGCGCGACGGCGACGCTGGAACTCGGCAACTTCGCCTCCACGCGCGTCTTGGATGAGCTGCGTCGGGTGCCGGGCGTCGGCGACATTCGTTCGTTCTCGTCCGAGTACGCGATGCGCATCTGGCTCGATCCCGACAAGCTGGCGAGCTTCTCGATGTCGGCGGCGGAAGCGCTCGCTGCCGTGCAGGAGCAGAACAGTCAATCGCCGGGTGGCTCGCTGGGTGATCGCCCCGTGGCCGAGGGCACGGAGATCAACGCCACCATCGTCACGCAGAATCGCTTCACCACACCGGAGCAATTCGCGGCGATCATCTTGCGCGCCAACCCCGATGGCTCCGCCGTGCGCCTGCGCGATGTCGCGCGTGTCGAGCTGGGGGCGCAGAACTACATCGCGGGATCCGAGCTGAACGGCAAGCCCGCGGCGGGTCTTGCCGTGCAGTTGACGCCCGGTGCCAACGCGCTCACTACCGCAGAAGGCGTAAAGCGTCGCATGGAAGAGCTCCAGCGTACGTTCCCGCCGGACATCGGCTGGACCGTCTCGTTCGACACGACGCCGTTCATCCGCATATCCATCGAGGAGGTGGCGAAGACTCTGGCGGAAGCGATGCTGCTCGTCTTCATCGTCATGTTCCTCTTCCTGCAGAACTGGCGCGCCACGCTGATTCCAACGATCGTCGTGCCGATTGCGTTGGCGGGTGCTTGCATCGGGCTGTGGTTGTTCGACTTCTCGATCAACGTGCTGACGTTGTTCGGCATGGTGCTCGCCATCGGCATCCTGGTGGACGACGCCATCGTCGTCGTCGAGAACGTCGAGCGCATCATGACGCAGGAGCACCTGAGTCCGTACGAGGCGACGGTGAAGGCGATGACGCAGATCACCTCCGCGATCATCGGCATCACGCTCGTGCTGATTGCCGTGTTCGTACCGATGGCCTTCTTCCCGGGCTCGACGGGCGGCATCTATCGCCAGTTCTCGCTCACTCTGACCATCTCGATCGCCTTCTCCGCGTTGCTGGCGCTCACGTTGACGCCTGCGCTGTGTGCGACGTTGTTGAAGCCTCATCCGCCGGCCGAAGAAAATCCTGTCCTCGCCCGCAGAAACGTCCTGCGTCTCTTCTTCCAGCGCTTCAACACGGGCTTCGCGCGCACGACGGATCGCTACCAGCAGCGCATTGGCGGAATCCTGCAAAGGCCGCTACGGTTTCTTGCCGTTTTCCTCGTGCTCGTCGCCATCGGCGCAGTGTTGTTCCTGCGCTTACCCAGCAGCTTCCTGCCCGCCGAAGATCAGGGCTACGTAGTGACGGTCGTGCAGGCGCCTCCCGGTTCAACGACAGAGCGGACGGAGGAAGCTATCGAGCACGTGAAGGCGTTCTACAGCCAACAACCGCAAGTGCGAATCGTCTCTATCATTCGCGGCTTCAGCTACTTCGGCCAGGGACAGGCGAACGCGATCATGTTCATCTCGCTGAAGCCTTGGGATGAGCGTAAGGGCGACAAGAACAGCGCGCCGATGCTGGTTGGCCGGGCAAACGCCGCATTCGCGGGCGTGAAGGAAGCCCTGGTGTTCACGTTGAACCCGCCGCCGATTCGCGAGCTGGGCATCGCTAGCGGCTTCACGTTGAAACTCGAGGATCGAGCGGGACACGGCACCCAGGCGCTGCGCAATGCGCGCAATAAACTGCTCGCCGCAGCAGGAAGCAGCAAGCTTCTGGCGGGTGTGCGCCCCGAAGGACAGGAAGATGCACCGCAGCTGCACGTCTTGATCGATCGCATCAAGGCACGCGCGCTCGGTCTTTCCATCGGCGACGTCAATGCGACGCTCGCCATCTCATTCGGCAGCGCCTATGCCAACGACTTCACCCGCAGTGGCCGCATCCTGCGCGTGCTGCTGCAAGCCGACGCGCCGTATCGAATGACGCCGCAGGACGTTCTCAATTTACGTGTGCGCAGCTCGAGCGGCGCAATGGTGCCGTTCGGCGCGTTCACTCGCGTCGAATGGACCGCAGGCCCGCCGCAACTGCAGCGCTACAACGGCTATCCCTCGATGACGATCTCGGGTACGCCAGCGCCACGCCGCTCGACGGGCGAAGCGATGGATGAAGTGGAACGTCTCGTAACCAAGCTGCCCGAAGGCTTCGATTTCGAATGGACGGGCATCTCTTATGAAGAGAAGCAATCGGCAGGACAGGTGGGCTTGCTGCTGATGCTCTCGATGGTGGTCGTGTTCCTGCTGCTTGCGGCGTTGTACGAGAGCTGGGCCGTACCGCTCGCTGTGTTGCTGGTCGTGCCGCTAGGCGTGCTCGGTGCGGTCTTGTTCTCCATGGCGCGAGGCTTGTCTGCCGATGTGTATTTCAACGTGGGCCTCATCACCATCATCGGCCTGGCGGCCAAGAATGCGATCCTGATCATCGAGTTCGCGATCGAAGAGGAGGCCGCGGGCAAGAGCACCGTCGATGCAACGATGAATGCCGTGAAGCTGCGCTTGCGGCCGATCATCATGACGTCGATGGCCTTCATCCTCGGCATGGTGCCGCTCGTGCTTTCCAGCGGCGCTGGCGCTGCAAGTCGGATCGCAGTGGGCACAGGTGTGATGGGCGGCATGATTGCGGCGACACTGCTCGGCATCTTCTTCATTCCGCTGCTGTACCTGGCCGTACGACGTTGGGTATCGCGGCGAAGGCCGCCAGCACCCGGCGAAGTGCGAGGACCGGCGCATGCGTAGCGCGGTAGTGATCGGCATGGCCTTGTTGCTCGCTGCGTGCGAGCTCGCGCCAACGCATAGTCGGCCCGATCTGCCGACCGAAGCGAGTTACTCGACCGACTACTCAGGCGATGTCAACGCCGGCACTCGTGCGCCTGCGATTCCATGGAACGAGTTCTTCGTCGATCCGCGACTGCAAGGACTTGTTGCCGGCGCACTGGAACACAATCGCGATCTCGTCGCCAACGTGGCGCGAATCGATGAAGCGCGTGGACTGTATCGTGTGCAACGCGCGGATCGATACCCGACGATCAGGATCGATGCCGTAGCCACGCGCAATCGCATCGGCGCGGGCAGCGTGGCGTCGAGTGACACTGGGGTGGATGGCGGAGCCGGTACCGGAGGCAGCGTGACTGCGACGAGCCCAACCACCGTCGAGCGCTATTCTGCCGCTGTGGGTACTTCTGCGTTCGAGCTGGACTTCTGGGGCCGCGTGCGCGATCTCTCGACTGCCGCACGCGCGCAGTACCTCGCGACCGTACAGGCAACGCGTGCGTTTCAACTCTCGCTCATACGCGACGTCGCCACCGCTTATCTGGATGTGCTCGAGGCGAACGAACGCATTCGCCTGGCGGAAGCAACCCTGGAGAGTCGAGAGCATGGCCTGCGTATCGCGCAACGCCGTCGCGAAGCTGGCGTCACCTCTGCCTTGGAATTCTATCAAGCCGAATCGCTGCTCACGCAAGCACAAACCGACCTCGCTGCCGTGCGTCTCACCAAGGCGCAGGCGGACACGTTCCTGATCAATCTCATCGGCGGACGAGCGCCACAGAATCTCCCCGATGCGTTGCCACTTGGCCAACAAACCAGTGGCACTGCACTCGCTGCGGGGTTGCCTTCCGAGTTGATGGAATCGCGTCCCGATATTCTTGCTGCGGAAGAACAGTTACGCGCTGCGCGAGCCAACATCGGTGCCGCACGCGCCGCATTCTTCCCCTCGATCACACTCACCGGCTCCTACGGCTACGCCTCAACCGACCTCGACAACCTCGTCGGCGAAGACAGACTCTCCTGGAGCTTCGGCCCCACCATCCGCTTCCCGATCTTCGACTTCGGCCGCAACAAAGGAAACCTCAGCGTCGCCCGCGCTCGGGAGAATATTGCGGTCGCAAGCTACGAGCGCACGATCCAAACGGCTTTCAAAGAAGTCGCCGACACGCTTGCAGGGCGGCGGTATCTCGCGGATCAAGTCGCGGCGCAAGAGCGCGGGACGGCGGCGCAGCGCCGCATCGCGGATCTCGCGCAGAAGCGATATCGAGAAGGTGTGGTCAGTTATTTGGAAGTGCTGGATGCGGAACGTAGCTTGTTTTCCGCAGAGCAGGCGCTGCTGCAGGTGAGGAGAGCGGAGGCGGCGAATTTGGTGGCGTTGTATGTGGCATTGGGGGGAGGGCAATTGACCTCCATTTAGAACGCTCTTTTTCGAATTCACGGATCGCGCCTCCAATACCTCAAAGCACATTCCCTCCGCAAGCGCTGACTCTGTCCCCGCTCCGTTCGTCCTGAGCCCGTCGAAGGACTCCGATCCTTTGCCTCCACACAATCCAGGACATAACCATTCGGTACCATCCGCAACCATTGACCGCCCAACCATCCCGGGCCTATCGTCAACGCACAACAACGTCAGCGGTCTATCTCCCCAAAGGCCGATAGAGCAAAGGCATGCAAGACAAGGAATCGGAAGGTGATTCTGCTATCGCAAGGGTGGAGTGCGGTGTTCAAACACTGCACTTAGGCGGTCTATTTCTGAGTTAGCGCCACACATGGATAAGCACACGAAGTTTTGGCTTGTTGTGGAGGTGGCAGTCACGTTTATGCCGCTTGTGCTTGGTTGGATCATCCTGCTGATGATGGTCCCCATACAGGTGGCGGCGCTGGCAGAATTGGACTGGCAGGGCCCAGTCTTGGTTTTCTATTTTCTGGTGGCGGGTCCCGTCGGGATGACTGGAATGTACGCGATGCTCGTGTACCTGCTTCGAGATGGCCAACGCATTCTTTCGAAGCGCGCGATGTTGGTTTGTGTGGGCCTGGGAATCGTCACCCTCGCACTGGCAGTTATTCCACCGTGGGAAATTACATCGCTAGGAGTGCTGTACTTGCTGCCTCTACTCAGTGCATTGCATGTTCTGTACTTGGGCCGTTCCTACTTCAGCGCTAACAAGCCGTTCCAGCCGATGCGCGAAGACGCGCGCTCCGGCTGAACGGCATCGTTGGGCGGATCAGGCAGCGAGAATATGACCCGATTCATTGTTCTCCTCCTCTTTGCGACAGCGAGCACGATGTCAGGCTGCTCTCAGGGCTTAGAGACCTCACCCGAAGCAGTGGAGGCTGAGATTTCTGCGGCACTTCCGAAGGGAGCCGACGCAGTTGCGATTGAGAAGTATCTAGAGCAGAGAAGTCTCGCCTTTACCTACGATAGATTTGCCAATCGATACCAATCGATCATTCGAGACCCGGAGTCAGATGCCCGTGCCATCACGATCGACATTCTTCTCGATGCTCAGAAAAGATTCGCAGGCGTCGATGCGCGTGAGAGCCATACGTTGCCTTGAGTCGCCCAACAACGCGCTGCAGGCGACGCGCCTGTGCTCGCGGCACAGCGGCGCCGTTATGTGCTCTTGGAGACCGACCGTTTGAGGCATATGCTTGGCTCATGAACGCCAACCTCCGCAAGTTGCCGCTCGATGAACGCATCCGACTGGTCGAAGACCTGTGGGACAGCATTGCGGCGGATCAGAGTTTGCTGCCACTCACACCCGAGCAACGCGCTGAGTTAGATCGACGGTTGGATGCGTATGAAGCCGATGGCCATCCGGGTCGCCCCGCGGAAGAAGTAGTAGCGGACATTAGAAAGAGACTATGAATCGGACTGTCCGACTCAGGGAAGAGGCGGATTGGGACTTGGCGGCAGCTGCTTCGTGGTATGAGCAGCAACGCGCAGGTCTCGGGCACGAGTTCCTGGACGAAGCGCTCTCAATGTTTCACCTCATCGCCGAAAATCCGTTGGGCTATCCCGTAGTTCATCGCGATACCCGGCGTTCGCTGATGACACGCTTTCCATTCGGTATCTACTTTCGCGTCGAGCAATCGCAACTTGTCGTCGTGGCTGTCGTTCATGGGAGCCGCCATCCTCAACGTTGGCAAAGTCGCACATAACAAGCCCATGCACGCGACGTGCGAAACGCACGCGCGTGATGGGCGGTGTTGGGCGTCAATATGAACGCCGGTGGAAATCGTCCTTTCACAGATGCAGAGCGCCATCTCGCCAGATGGATGCTCGAGACGGAGCGGCTGCAGCGAAGGAATACTTAGGCCAGCTTGATGCAGCGGAACTGCCCAATAAATGCTTCGAGTTCGCGCGGTGCGCGCCCGACTCGCAAAAGCGATGCGCTTTTGCTTGCGGCTCAAGCTAGTTAGATTTCATCAAGAGTCGCCGATACATTCTGCCAATCGACTGTGGAGACTCACCGATGGCGGCTTCAGCAAAATCCAGTCTAGATCTAGGGAAGGTCTGATTTACTCCGTCACTCCCGCGCAGGCGGGAGCCCAGACCTCTGAAATGTCTAGTTTCCCGCCTCCGCAGGAACGACCAACACGCAGTAAATCAGACCTTCCCTAGCACTAAAACTGCCAGCGAACGATCGTGCAGCGTTGGTGGAAAATCTGATCTCAGCCTGGACAAGCCAGATCCTTCGATTGACGCCCAATGGCTGAAGGAAGCAGAAGATCGCTTGGCTGCTTACCAAGCTGGCGAACTTACGGCGGTCGACGCGGAGGAAGTCTTTAGCGAGTTAGGCAAACGGATTTGAAGATCCGCATTCTCTTGCCTGCGTGCCGCGAACTGAAAGACGCGGTCCGTTACTACAACGCGCAGCGAGTACGTCTCGGAGAGGAATTTCGGGATGAAGTCTGGGAGACAATTCAGCGACCTCAAGAAATTTCCGGAAGCCTGGCATCCCTTGTCCGTGCCGATTCGGCGCTGCCAGATGAATCGATTTAGATAGTGAAATTCTCATCATCGCCGTCGCCCACCTTCACCAAGCACCCGGGTATTGGCGCTCGCGAACCGATGAAATCTAGCAAATGCTTGGTGCCGACGCGATAACTCCATCGTTTTAGTGGACTCGATCTGACTAGCGACGTGGTGTATCGCGTGGTCACTGATCGTCAGAGGAAAGGACATGCCCTATTTCATCGTCACTCTTATTGCGAGAATGCTGTGATGCACGAAGATTCTGCGCCGCGTTCACACCATCGATGAGCGCGCAGCGGAAGGGCGCAATGGCATTCGCCCCTCAAGAGTCTAGAATCCGACTGGCGTCTTTCACATCAGGACCGTGGCTACACCGTTGCCGCGTTCCCGGAAGCAATTCAAGAATCTCCAGTCTGCTATCACCCATCGTTGGCAAAGCGGCGGTTGTGAGGACAGCAGATCGGCTGCTTTGCATGGAACGGAGGTACAGAGATGTTCTCGTCCATTGTTCGATCCAGCCTGCGCGAATTGCCGGCTGCAAGCTGTGAGGTCGTGCGGACGAAGTTCTTCGTAGCGGAGCAGTCAAGACATGGCGCAACGGTGCAAGCTGAAATGACCTCAATGGCCTGTGGGAAGCGCCACACATGTGCCACAGGAGCTTGTGACCAAGCACAGGGCCACATGGGCCCTCATGCCTGTCCAGTTTGCAACGTCCCATTCTGGTAGCAGGCAGATCTTCGCGGTGCAAGCACGCGGCAGCGCATGCGCGCCTGTGCTTTGTCTTGACTGCGTAAGAGGAGGCATGAGCCGATGAGCGCAACCCTACTGCCTTGGCTGGACGACAGCGCTCTATCGCGTCTCGCCAATTTCGGCGTCTCCGACCGCTCGATGTGGGACAAGCGATACGAGCCTAACTGTCCCAGCGAGTTCTATCGTGGCTACGCGACGCTCCTGATGCGCATCGGAGATCAGTTCCACGCAAATGCGAATTTGACGGTGCTTGGCCAGCTGGTCGATGCGTTCGGCACGGACATTAGGGCGCTTCCTGCCGGTGAGCTGAGAAAGGGAGCGAGCCTCGCTCTAGCGAACGTCGCCGGCTATGCGGAGGAAGGGACGGTGCAGCAGATCTCCGCCACACTCAATGTCGAAGTCGTGTGTGTCGCTCGCTGCTTCGTCCACAATCAGGCTAAAGGCATCTGAGCTGTAGAAGTCGAACCGCAACAAGAAGGTTGCGCTTGGAATCGGGCCGGCGCTAAGCTAATAAGCAACCCATCGGTTGCACGTAGGGCTCTTTCTACATGCTCCGCGCCCAGAACCCAGGTTGAGGTCCTCCTTGTGGCGAGCAAAATCACTCCCTTCTTGATGTTCCAAGGATCGGCCAACGAGGCGATACGTTTCTATGTGAGCCTCTTCCCACGATCGGAGATCAACCACCTCGAACACTACGTCCCCGGAGAACCCGGAGCGGAAGGCACCGTGAAGCGCGCCGAGCTTACGTTGGTCGGCCAGCGGATCATGTGCATCGATAGTCCGGTGAAACACGCGTTCACCTTTACGCCTTCCATGTCGCTGTTCGTCGAGTGCGAGAGCGAGACCGAGCTCGATGCGGTGTTCCAGCAGTTCGCGATGGACGGCCAGACGCTCATGCCGCTAGCGAACTATGGATTCAGCAGAAAGTTCGGCTGGTTGAACGATCGCTTCGGCGTATCGTGGCAGCTGAATCTCCAATGGTCTACCGATGCGGTGAAATCCAAATGAGCAACGATGAAGCGGAGATCCGCGATCTGATCGCCACGTGGATGTCGGCGACCAAAGCTGGAGACATCGACACGGTTCTCAGCTTGATGACTGACGATGTGGTGTTCCTGCTGCCCGCACAGCAGTGCATGATCGGAAAGGCAGCGTTCGCGCAAGCTGCAAAGGCGATGTCCGGCCAGGGAGCCCCGCAGTTCGATGGTCGCAACGAGATTCGGGAGATAAAGATCGTAGGTGACTGGGCATTCATGTGGACCAAGCTGACCGTCGTGGTCACGCCGCCCGGTGGGAGCAAGTCCATGAAGAGGGCGGGGTTCACGTTGACCGTTCTCACGAAGGCACGTGGCAAGTGGTTGCTGGCTCGAGATGCAAACATGTTGTCGCCGGTCGACTGACTGAACATCCACGCTTCGATGCGCCCTCGCACGCAAATGCGGCTGGCCGCTCGATGCAACTTGCAAAGAAGAATGCGCTCTTCCGTTGTTCCGCTGCAGCGCTCAGACTGCAAGCAACCTGAGGATCGCGACATGCCAGCCAGCCCTTCTCTGCCCAGCCGTCTTCATCACACCGCCTACACGACCAAGGATATGGAGAAGACTCGCGCGTTCTATGAGGACGTGATTGGTCTGCCGTTGATGGCGACGTGGAGCGAGTCGGACGAGCTGTTCGGCAAAGTGCGCACCTACTGCCACTGCTTCTTCGGTTTGGGCGATGGCGGTGCGTTGGCGTTCTTTCAGTTCGCCGACAAGAGCGATGAGGAGCTATTCAGTCCAGCCATTCCCGCGACGCCGTTCCATCACATCGCATTGCATGTGGACGCGCCCACGCAAGCTGCCATCGAACAGCGCATCAAGGCGGCGGGCATCAAGGAGCCGGACACGTTCGTCCTGGAGCACGGGTACTGCCGGTCGCTCTATGTCAAAGATCCGAACGGGATGATCGTCGAGTTCACATTGGATGCGCCTGCCGTGGACAGCATCAACGCAGAGCGCAAGGCGGACGCGCGAGCGACGCTGAAGCGTTGGCTCGCAGGGGATCACACGTCGAACAATGTGTATCGATAACTTTTCATACCGGAGTCCATCCACATGCCGAACCACATCGAAAACGAGAAGCTGTTGCGCCGCTACTATCAGGCGATGAACGACAGGGACTACGACGCCGTCTGGACGTGCTTTACCGACGACGTCATCTACACGGACGCGGCACTCGGCCATGTGTTCGACGGCCTGCCGGCATTCAAGTCGTTCTATATGGAGTACATGGTGGCGCTCGGCGTGTCGATGAAGCTCGGATCGATCGTCACCACCGATACCGGCTATGGCATCACCAATCACTTCTACGGCAAGCACACCGCCGATCTGCCGGGCATGCCGGCCACGGGCAAGTCGTTCTCGATCCCTTCAGCGAGCGTCGGCACGTTCGAGAACGACAGGATCAAGACGAACACGGACTACTGGAACATGCACGATCTGCTCAAGCAGTTGGGTGTGATCAGCGGCTAGCGCTGCTCGCGGCGCAACGCGCGGGCAAATCTAGCCTTGCCCCCGTCGCCTTGGATTATGATGCCGAGTGATTCGGCACGCCCCAGTCGAGCGCCGCTGCACTGTGTCTGGAGCGAGGCGTTGCCGTCAAGTTCGCAGCACACTCATCAGGCAATTAATTCACAGTCATCGGGGCACGTATGAAAGTCTTCGTCTTTGGCGGCACGGGCTACATCGGTAAGCACGTCATCATGAAGTTGGTCGAGGCCGGCCACACCGTCGACGCATTCGCTCGCAGCGAGGGGTCGACCCCCGCGCTCAGCGCCATCGGCGCCCGCACGGTCGTCGGCGATGTGATGGATGCGGCCACCTACGAAGCGGCGGTACGGCAGGCCGATGCAGTCATCTGGAGTGCGCAGCTGATGCATGCGGAAGAGCACAGCGTCGTCAGTATGCTGCTCGGCCTGCTCAAAGGCGGCAACAAGACGTTTATCTTCACGGGCGGCGCCAGCCTATTGTCCATCCGCACCGATGGCGACTGGCTCGACAAGACATTCGAGGAAGATGACGAGTTCGTTCCCCGCCGGCAGATCGCGCCGCGCCTCGAGGTGGAAAAGATGGTGCGAGCCGAGTCGGGTGTGCGTGCGATGTGCGTGAGGCCGCCACTCGTCTGGGGGAACGGCGGCAGCAAAGTGATCTCGGATATGTATCACTCGGCCAAGAAGACCGGCAGCGTGTGTTATGTCGGTCGCGGTTTGAACTGCTACTCCAACGTGCACGTCGAAGATCTGGCCGATCTGTACGTGCTCGCGTTACAGAAGGGTGTTGCGGGTGCGCTGTATCACGCGGTTTCCGGCGAGCTCAATTACCGCTCCATTGCGGAAGCCATTGCACGTAAGTTGAACGTTTCCACTCGCAGCGTGACCGTGGAAGAAGCCATCCAGGTATGGGACCGCTTCACGGGGCCGATCGTGTTTTCTTCTTGCAGCCGCACGGTGTCGCCACGAGCGCGCGCCGAGTTGGGTTGGACACCGAAGGCTGAGCGCTTGGACATCTTCGCGGATTGTGCGAACCCCGCGTACGACACGCCCGAGGAACGCGCGCTGCCCGCGTGGGTCAGCCCAGGCGCACGTTGATCGATCCAGAACCCAGCTGCCCGCGCGATTCCAGCGCGTCGCAGCTGGCGCTCTTCCTTCCCACTGTCTCCATTGAAACCATCCTGTCCGCCGCCTGCGCGT
>JBEVDW010000476.1:0-4272 GCA_040513115.1 Steroidobacteraceae bacterium
GGCCGCCAGGTCCGCGATAGGTTTTTCGCGGGGCACAGTATGTTTATGCCAACAGGCTACGAAACTCACACATTCATGAGCTTGCCACTGGCGAAAAACCGCCCTGTGAGAAATGCGGGCTAGGGGTTGCGAAAGCAGCCCCGAACGCGCCGTTTCAATCGAAGGGATGCTTGAGGACGATGGTGTCGAGACGATCCGGTCCCGTGGAAATGATTGCGATCGGCGCGCCCACTAGCGCTTCGAGGCGCTCGAGATAGCGTTGCGCGTTCACTGGCAACGCATCGAAAGAACGCACGCCGACCGTGCCCTCCTTCCAGCCGGGATGCTCCTCGTAAATGGGCTCGCAGATCGCGAGCGCTTCCGCGCCGACCGGCAGCATCTCTCGCCTTTCACCACGCACCTTGTAACCGACGGCCACGCGGATCGTGTCCAGCCCGTCGAGCACGTCCAGCTTCGTGATGCACAGCCCCGAGATGCCGTTGAGCTCGACGACGCGCTTCAAGCCCGCCGCGTCGAACCATCCGCAACGGCGTGGGCGGCCCGTGACCGACCCATACTCATGACCGCGCACACGCAGGCGCTCACCGATCTCATCGTCGAGCTCGGTCGGAAAGGGACCGCTACCGACGCGCGTTGCGTAAGCCTTGGCCACGCCGAGGACGAAGTGCAGCTGCTGCGGCCCGACACCGCATCCTGCAGATGCCTGACCGGCAACGCAGTTGCTCGAGGTTACGAAGGGATATGTGCCGTGATCGATATCGAGTAGCGCGGCCTGGGCACCCTCGAACAGCACTTGCTTGCCGTTGCGCAGCAGCGCGTTGATCTCCGCGGATACATCCGCAACCATCGGCCGCAACCGCTCCGCCAGCGCGAGCGACTCATCCAGCGTCTGCTGGAGGTCGATGATGTCGGCTTTGAAATAATGCTTGAGCACGAAGTTGTGGTAGTCGAGCACCTCGCCCAACTTGGCAGCGAAGCGCTCGCGGGCGAACAAGTCCTGCACCCGAATCGCCCGGCGCGCGACCTTGTCTTCGTACGCGGGGCCGATGCCGCGACCGGTGGTACCGATGCGCGCTTCCCCCTTGGCGTTCTCGCGCGCCTGATCGAGCGCGATGTGATACGGCAGAATCAGCGGGCACGCCTCTGAAATCCGCAGCCGCGGCGACGCATCGATGCCGGCGCGCTGCAACTCATCAATCTCTTCGAACAACGCGCGCGGCGAGAGCACGACGCCATTGCCGATGAAGCAGGTCACATTCGGATGCAGCACGCCCGACGGAATCAGGCGCAGGATGGTCTTGCGGCCATCGATGACGAGCGTGTGACCGGCGTTGTGTCCACCTTGAAAGCGCACTACACCCGCGACGTTGTTGGTCAGCAGGTCGACGATCTTGCCCTTGCCCTCATCGCCCCATTGCGCGCCGATGACGACTACGTTCTTGCTCATGTGAAAGTTCTCTAGAAGAGCTTCGGACTCAACCGCGCACGAAGAACAGCAGTGCGAGGCCGCTCAGCATGCTGAGCAAACCGATGATCCGCAGTTGACGCAATTCCAGTTGCTGGAACGCGGCCATCGCTCGCTTCATGGCCGCTGGATTGAGGAACGGAAGGATGCCTTCGATCACCAAATACAGCGCAAACGCGCCCAACAGGTCGGACCACAGCATGGGAATCGCACCATCGCTCAGCGCGTCGTGGCGCGATTCAGATACTTGAAGAAGTCGCTGTCCGGCGAAATGATCAGCACGTCGCTGTCGTTGCCGATCGCTTCGCGATAGGCCTGCAGACTGCGATAGAAAGAATAGAACTCGGCGTTCTTGCTGTACGCCTTGGCGTAGATGTCCGCGGCTTTCGCGTCGCCTTCGCCGCGCAGAATCTCCGCTTCGCGGTACGCCTGCGCCAGAATTTCGGTGCGTTTGCGATCCGCCTCGGACTTCAGCTTCTCTGAATTCTCCTCACCCTCGGCGCGCAAACGTGCTGCCTGGCCGTGAAAGTCCTGCCGCATGCGGTTGAACACCGATTCGCTCACCTCTTCGGGCAGATCGATCTTCTTCACACGCACATCGACGAGTTGGATGCCCAGTTCGCGTGTATTCGCATCCGCGATCTTCAGCACTTCGCCGATGAACTCGGAGCGCTCGGCAGCGACCACCTGCTGGATGGTGCGGCGGGCGATCACGCCTTTCAGACCGTCCTTGACGATTTCGCCCAAACGATTTTCTGCCTCGTCCTTGTCGCCGGCGGTGGCCTGATAGAACGCTGCGACATCGGCGATGCGCCACTTGCCATAGAAGTCGATGCGCAGGATCTTGCCTTCGCTGGTCAGGAATTGCTCGGCCGGATAGTTGCGCGTAGCGATGCGGCGATCGAACTTCCGCACGTTGTTCACGAACGGCAGCATGAAGTGCAGCCCGGGCTCGTAGTCGGAACGCACGATGCGTCCGATATTGAACTTGATGGCCAGCTCGGTCTGACGCACGGTGAACGCGGACATCGCAACCAGCAACGCGACGAGACCCGCGGCGATAAGAATCAACACACCTCGGTTCAGCATCAGCGTGACCCCCGCGTGCGACTGTCGTCACCACCGCTACCCGTGGTAGCGGGGCGCTCAACCGTCATCGTCGAGCCGGAGCCCTCATCGCGCGGCACCGCACGCCCCTGCTCGATGAGCTTGTCGATCGGCAGGTACAGCAGGTTGCCGCCGCTCTTCGTGTCCACCAAGACCTTCTTGGAGGAGCGCAGCACGTCTTCCACCGTCTCCAGGTACAAGCGTTCGCGCGTCACTGCGGGCGCACGTTCGTACTCCGTCAGCACGGATAGGAACCGTTGTGTTTCGCCCTCCGCATTCGCCACTTTGCGTGATTTGTATGCCTGCGCATCCTGCACACGGCGCGCAGCGCTACCGCCGGCCTTCGGCAAGATGTCGTTGGTATACGCCTGCGCTTCGAGGGCAAGGCGGTCACGATCTTCGCGCGCCTTGATCGCGTCCTGCTGTGCTGGAGCGACCTCGCCGGGCAGGCTCACACCCTGCAAATTGACCGTGGTCACTTCGATGCCGGTCTTGTATGCATTCAGCGTGCGCTGAATCAGCTCCTCGGTGCGTGCCACGATTTCCTGACGACCGGACTCGAGCACGGCATCGAGCCGGCTGCGCCCGATCACCTCGCGAATCGCGCTCTCGCTGACCTCACGCAACGTCGCCTCGGGATCGAGAACGTTGAACGCGTACAACCGCGGATCCGCGCGCCGGAATTGGACGGCCAGATTGATGTCCACCAGGTTCTCGTCGGACGTGAGCATGCGGGTCTGATCGCTGAAGCTGGCGATCGTGCCGGTATTCACGATCTCCTTGGTCTCGATCGGCCAGGGCAAGTGCCAGCGCAGACCGGGCGTCGTAATACCGATGAACTTGCCGAAGCGCAGGACGACCGCGCGCTCCGCTGCGTCGACCTTGTACAAACCCGTGAGCGCCCAGATGGCCAGCAGGACCAGGCCGATGGTGCCAATGCCGAAACCGCGGCCACCGGTGGGCGCCGACCGCTCTGCACCACGACCCCCACCGAACAATCCCGACAAGCGCCGCTGCAAGTTGCGGACGACCTCATCGAGATCGGGAGGACCCTGGTCAGGGCGCTGGCCCCACGGGTTGCGTTTGCCGCCGCCGGGGTTACCGCCGGAATCGTTCCATGCCATGTCAGCTCGATGCGTTGATTGAGGAATACGGTTTGAGGATCAGCCGAGGCTGGATGTCGGGACGCGCGATTGTAGGAAGGGGTCTGCGGGTGCACAAGCGACGGGTCTGGCCGCGGCAGCATCGAGACCTTCCGTGCGGAACAGCTCATCGAGCGCCAGTCGCGGCATCGATACGTCCAGCTCGGTATTACCCGTGGCAGTCGCACGCTCGGCCACGACCGCGCCGGCCGCGTAAAAGCGCGCGCGCGCTCGGCCCGCGCTCGGAGACAATGTGACAGTGGCGTGTACGACCGCCGGACCCAACAATTCCGCAATCGCCTGTACCAGCAGCTCCGTCCCGGCACCCGTGTAGGCGGACACCCAGACGCGGCGCGGCCGATCGAGTTCGTCACGCTCGACATGGGGCGGCTCACCGATCAAGTCGGATTTGTTGAAGACCTCGAGCTGCGGGATCGACGCCGCACCCACCTGTTCCAGAACGTGATTGACCTGCTCGATACGATCACGGCGGTTAGGGTCCGCCGCGTCGATTACATGCACGAGCAGCGTGGCCTCGCGCGCCTCCTGCAGGGTCGA
>JBEVDW010000477.1:0-10985 GCA_040513115.1 Steroidobacteraceae bacterium
CATGCGCGCTCGGCAGACGGGCATCGAGCTCACGCTCGATGCGTGACTGCCACGCATTGAGCCTGGCTGCAAACCCTGTATCCACGATGGTCCTGGAATCCGAAGCGGGCGCGAGGGCGGTCATCAATCGGAATCGGGATCGAACGTCGCCGTTTCGAATTCGCCCGGTGTGCCGGTTTTGCGCAACAAGATGTCGACCTTCTGTTCTGCGTTCTTCAGCGCCGTCTGGCACGCGCGCGTGAGCTGCACGCCGCGCTCGAAACGCTGCAAGGATTCATCGAGCGACAGATCGCCTTGTTCCAGCGCCTCGACGATGCCTTCGAGCTCGGCCAGGGCGGCTTCGAAATCGGCACCCTGCAGCGCAGGTGCTGGTTCGGCAGCGGCTTTTTCGCTCACGATGAGGATGAATCCTGGGGCTTTGACGTGGGCGGCAAGCTTGCACCCGCCTCGCGGCTTTGGGAAGCGCGGCGCAAGATGCAGCGAATTCACACCTGTGCAGGGCGGGGCAGGTTGCCTAGAATCCGCGCGCCTTCCTCCAGACCAGTGACTAAATCCTCGATGGCGCAGTCCTACACAGCATCCGATATCGAAGTGTTGAGCGGGCTCGATCCCGTGCGACGTCGGCCCGGCATGTATACCGATACGAGCCGTCCGAATCATCTCGCGCACGAAGTGATCGACAACTCCGTCGACGAAGCGCTCTCCGGTCATGCCACGCGCATCGACGTCACGCTCTTCAAGGACGGCTCGCTGGAAGCGGTGGACGATGGCCGCGGCATGCCGGTCGATATCCACCCGAAGGAGAAAGTGAGCGGTGTCGAGCTCATCCTCACGCGCTTGCATGCAGGCGGTAAGTTCTCGGAGAAGAACTACAAGTTCGCGGGCGGTTTGCACGGCGTGGGGGTCTCCGTGGTGAACGCGCTCTCGAAGAACCTGGAATGCTGGGTGCGTCGCGGCGGCAAGGAATACAACATCTCCTTCCGCGACGGTAAAGCACGCACCAAGCTTGAAGTCGTGCGCGATGTCGGCAAGGCGAACACGGGAACCACCGTGCGCTTCTGGCCCGACCCGCAGTATTTCGAATCGCCCACGTTCTCCGTGCCTCGCCTCAAACACGTGCTGCGCGCCAAGGCTGTGTTGTGTCCCGGCCTGCGCGTGCGGTTCAAAGTCGAACAGACAGGTGAGACCGATGAGTGGATGTACACCGGCGGTGTGCTGCAGTACCTGCGCGAGGCGTTGGGCGAGGGCGAATGGCTGCCGGCGGAGTTGTTCAGCGGCAGCATCGAAGGCGAGAAGGAGGCGGCCGAATGGGCCGTCGTGTGGCGCATCGATGACGGTCCGCGCGTGGAAGAGAGTTACGTCAACCTCATCCCGACGCCGCAGGGTGGCACGCACGTCAATGGGCTGCGCCTCGGGCTCACCGATGCGATCCGCGAGTTCTGCGAGTTTCGCAACGTATTGCCCAAGGGACTGAAGCTCGCGCCCGAAGATATCTGGGACGGTGCGAGCTACGTGCTGTCCACCAAGATGAAGGAAGCGCAGTTCGCCGGGCAGACGAAGGAACGGTTGTCGTCGCGTGAGGCCGCCGCATTCGTTTCTGGCGTCGTCAAAGATCAGTTCGGGCTGTGGCTCAACCAGCATCCTGAGACCGGTGAGCGCATCGCACAGATCGCCATCTCGAATGCGCAGGCGCGACTGAAGGCGTCCAAGTTGGTCGCGCGCAAGCGCATCGTCAGTGGTCCCGCATTGCCCGGCAAGCTAGCCGATTGCACGTTGCAGGAACCGGAGCGCTCAGAATTGTTCCTCGTGGAAGGCGATTCGGCCGGCGGCTCCGCCAAGCAGGCGCGCGATCGCGAGTTCCAGGCCGTGATGCCGTTGCGCGGCAAGATCCTGAACACGTGGGAAGTGGAGTCCGGTGAGATTCTCCAGTCGCAGGAGGTCCATCACATCTCCGTTGCGATCGGCGTTGATCCGGGATCCGACAAGCTCGATGGCCTGCGCTATCACAAGATCTGCATCCTCGCAGACGCCGACTCCGACGGGCAGCACATCGCGACGCTGCTCTGCGCGCTGTTCTTACGGCACTTCCGCCCGATCGTTGTGGCGGGTCACATCTACGTCGCCATGCCGCCGCTGTACCGTATCGATGTGGGTAAGCAGGTCTACTACGCGCTCGATGACGCCGAGCGCGCCGGGATTCTCGATCGCATTGCGGCGGAGAATCCGCGCGCGAAACCCACGGTCACTCGCTTCAAAGGATTGGGCGAGATGAATCCGTTGCAGTTGCGCGAGACGACGATGGCGCCGGAGACGCGGCGATTAGTGCAGCTCACCCTCGATGCGAAAGATCCGGCCGATCCGGTGATGGACATGTTGCTGGCCAAGAAGCGCGCGAGCGATCGGCGGGAGTGGCTGGAGAAGAAGGGCAACATGGCGGAAGTGGTGCCGTGAGGCACGGAACCCGGCCAACTGGTCAGCCGGTCAACTGGTGGGCTGGCCAGAATAGAGGCATACACATTCTTGTTCTTGCCAGCAGACCAGTTGACCAACAGACCAGTTGACCCCTTTACCCGATGCCGACCCAATCCCCTCTCAACTTCGAAGGCGTCGAACGCCTCCCACTCAAAGCGTTCACGGAGAAGGCGTACCTCGACTATTCGATGTACGTGATCCTCGACCGCGCGCTGCCTCATCTCGGCGACGGTCTCAAGCCCGTGCAGCGTCGCATCGTCTACGCGATGAGTGAGTTGGGGCTCAGCGCCGCGTCCAAGCACAAGAAATCCGCGCGCACGATCGGCGACGTCATCGGCAAGTTCCATCCGCACGGCGACTCGGCTTGTTACGAGGCCATGGTGCTGATGGCGCAGCCGTTCTCGTATCGCTATCCGCTCGTCGATGGTCAGGGCAACTTCGGTTCGCCGGACGATCCGAAGTCTTTCGCAGCCATGCGCTACACGGAGTCGCGGCTTACGCGCTATGCGTCGCTGCTGCTCGCGGAGCTGGAGCAGGGCACCGTAGATTGGTCGCCGAACTTCGACGGCACGTTGGAAGAGCCCACGTTGCTTCCGGCGCGCGTACCGAACGTGCTACTCAATGGCGCAACGGGCATTGCGGTCGGTATGGCCACGGATATCCCACCGCACAACTTGAAAGAAGTGGTGACAGCGTGCATCCGCGTGCTCGATGAGCCCGATGTCAGCGTGCGCGAGTTGTGCAAGCACATTCAGGGTCCGGATTTCCCTACCGGCGGTGAGATCGTCTCGCCGCGTGCCGATCTGAAGCAGATCTACGAAACCGGTAACGGCACATTCCGCGCGCGCGCCGTGTACGAGATCGAAGATGGTGAGATCGTGCTGACGCAACTGCCGTATCAGGTCTCGGGCGACAAGGTGCAGGAGCAGATCGCCGCGCAGATGCAGGCGAAGAAACTGCCGATGCTCGAAAACATTCGCGACGAATCGGATCACGAACATCCGACTCGTATCGTGCTCACGCCGCGTTCCAATCGCGTCGATCTCGAGCAAGTGATGGCGCATCTGTTTGCGACCACCGATCTCGAGCGCACTTATCGCGTGAATCTCAACATCATCGGACTCGACGGGCGGCCGCGGGTGATGAACCTCAAGTCCTTGCTCGAGGACTGGCTGACGTTCCGCATCGATACGGTCACGCGCCGGCTCAACTGGCGGCTGGACAAGGTCAACGCGCGTCTGCACTTGTTGGAAGGTTTGTTGATCGCGTACCTGAATCTGGACGAAGTGATTCGCATCATCCGCCGTGAGGAAGAGCCGAAGCCGGTGCTGATGGCGCGCTTCAAGCTGAGCGACGTACAGGCCGAGGCCATTCTCGAAACCAAGTTGCGTCACTTGGCCAAGCTCGAAGAGATGAAGATCCGCGGCGAGCAGAAGGAGCTCAGCGCGGAGCGGGATGAGCTGGAAGCGGTTCTGAAGAGCAAGGCGAAGCTGCGTAAGAAGGTTAAAGAGGAGCTGCTCGCGGCTACCGAAGAGTTCGGCGACAAACGCCGCACGCGCATCGTTGAACGAGCCGCTGCGCAGGCGATCAACGAGCTGGATCTCGTGTCAGCAGAGCCGGTCACCGTCGTGCTCTCTGCGCGCGGCTGGGTTCGCTCGGCGAAAGGTCACGAAATCGATACACGCTCGCTGCAGTACAAGACGGGCGATGAGTATCGAGCGGCCGCTCGTGGCCGCAGTACGCAGCAGGCATTGTTCGTGGACAGCACGGGCCGTGCGTACAGCTTGCTCGCGCATAGTCTGCCGTCGGCACGTGGTTTGGGTGAGCCGCTGTCGGGCCGCCTCGATCCCCCCGATGGAGCGACGTTCGCCGGCGTCTTGATCGGTGATCCGGAGGATCGCTGTGTGCTGGCCTCAGAAGCGGGCTACGGCTTTGTCGTCAAACTCGAGGAATTGCACTCGCGCAATCGAGCGGGCAAGGCCGTGCTCAAAGTGCCGGAGGGCTCCGGTGTCGTGCCTCCGTGCATGGTGCCGAAGAACGACGCTGCGGTGCTGTGTGCCGTCAACACGGAAGGCAAGCTGCTCGTGTTTCCGGTGAAGGATCTGCCCGAGCTGCCCCGCGGCAAGGGCAACAAGATCTTCGGCTTGTCTTCGAAGAAAGTGGAGACTCGCGAAGAGTTGCTCGTCGGCGTCGCCGTGGTTGCACCTGAGCAGAACCTGCTGGTGTGGTCGGGCGATCGCAAGATGACGCTGAAGTTCAGCGAGCTGAAGGAGTACCGCGGTGAACGCGCGCAGCGCGGCGCGGTGTTGCCGCGCGGCTGGCGGAAGGTGGATCGGTTGGAAGTGGAAGGGTAGATCTAGAACTGATATGCGAGGCCGAGCAGCGGCCCCGCGGCTCGCAGGTTCAGATCCAGGTCATTGCCGCCACCCTGATCCGCATCGAAGCGACTGATGCGGTAAGCGGCAATGCCGACGAATGACGGCGTGAATGGGTATTGCACGCCAGCAATGACGTTCCAGTAACGATCGCGGCTCAGACCGAAGCCCGCGGCATCGGCTTTCATGACGTATGACAGACGTCCGTAAAGAGGGGCCTCTGCCATGACACCCACTGCAAGGTCGACCCAGTTGTCGTCGGCTTCCAATGTTTGCAGCGGGTTACTCGCTTCGACATTGAGCCAGGTATAGCGGCCGCCCACGTAGGGAGAGAGCTGCAGTGTGCCCTTCGCCGGAAACGTCACGTCCCGGCGATAGTGACGGCCCACGCCGGCCTCTGCCAACACGACTTTGGAGCGCACGCTTTGATTGAAGAAGGCGGCGAAGCTTTTGTCCTTGAAGTCGAGCCCGAGGCCTTCCGCGTAGAGAAATGTGCGCTCGTGCGTCCAGCGCACGTAACCCATCGCGCCCAACTTCACGCCGCTGCCGAGCTCACTCAAACCGACGTTCATTGGCACTGAGACGTTGCTGATGCCGACGTCGCCTTTGACGTCAGGTCCCCACACATACGGCGCGATGATCCAGGAGGGTTCTTCCTCCTTCGCCTGCAAAGGGGAACTGAGCACTGCGAGCTGCAGTGCGCAAAGCAGCAGGAGTAGCCAATGAAAGCGCATCCGGCGCCGCTCGCCGGAATGCGAGATTCGTGTGTCCATGCTCAAACCTTGGGAAGCAAATCAAGCGTCGAGCTTATAAGCGTCGACGCGTGGAAAGAAAAGACCGACGGCGGCGTACGATCGTCCGTACGACTCAGCCCATCACGACTTGCTCGGGCTCATTCACGAAATACCCCTGAATGAACTCGATGCCCAGCTGCCATAGCACAGCCATCGTGTTGGCGTCTTCGACGCGCTCAGCAATCGTTGCCATGTTTTTCGCGCGTGCCTGATCGACCAGCTCGCGCACGAGCTGCTGACGGTTCGCATCGACTGCGAGACCCTGCATCAACGTGCCATCCACCTTGATGAAGTCGGCCGGCAGCTGCGCGAGCAGCTTCTTCGGATCGCGACCGGTGCCGAAATGTTCCAGAGCGAATTTGAAACCGTTCTGGCGCAGACCGGTTGCCAGCTGCGTCGTGTCGGAAAGATATTCTGCGGCGATCTGCTCGCTCACTTGGATGCAGATGCGGCCCGGCTCGACGCGCGTGCTCTTGAGCTGGTTCGTGAGCCACATCAGCAAGGACTTGTCGCACACGGAGTCTTTCGACAGGCGCACGAACATGCGCTTCACCGGCCGGCTGGCGCAGAACGTCATCGCTGCGGCAATGACCCAGCGGTCGATGTTCTTCATCAGATCATGTCGTTCCGCGGCCGGAATGAATTCGGACGGCAGCACTTCCTCGCCCTGTTCGTTCACCATGCGCACGAGCACGTCGAACATGCCGCGATCTTCGCCCATCAAGCTTGCAATGGGCTGTTGCATCAGGCGGAAGCGGTTCTCCATCAGGGCGGACTTGATCAGCTTCGCCCAGATGTTGTCCTTCTGTTCCTGCTTGGTGTCCTCGTCCAGACGATCGATGACGTGAATCTTGTTGCCGCCCGTTTCCTGGGCGACCGCGAGGGCATCTTCTGCATCGCGCACGGCATGCAGGAGATCCGCGGTTCGAGGATCGACCAATGCGATACCGATGCTCGCGGTGCAGGAGGTCGATTTGTCGCCCGCCCGGAAAACGGCGCCGGAAATCTTGCGCAGGAGATTGGCCGACCAGCTTTCGATGTCGCCGCTCGTGCCGCGCTCGAGGAGCACCAGGAAACAGCCGCTTGCATGGCGGCCAGCCAGATCACTTGGCTGCAGGTGGTCGCGCAGCACGGCGGAGAACTGGGCGATGAAGTCCTCCTGGAGCAGCGGACCGATGTCTTCGGTGACTTTGGTGAACTGATCGGGACCGATGCACAGCAGCTCGCGCACACCCGCCTTGATCGGGCCAGCCAACGACTGCCCAAGCTTCTCCAACAGGAAGCGTCGCTGCAGGAAGCCGCTCGCGGCGTCGCGCTCGAGTGCATCCGAGAGCTGTGCATTCAGATCGCCACTCTCTTTCCGCTTCGCGGCGATGCAGACGCGCACAGCCGACTCTCCATCGAATTCGGCGCGCGAGAACTCCATCTCCAGCGGCAATGTCGAGCCATCGCTCAACAGGCCGTTCGCGCGCAGGGGATGTGCGGTGAACTTGTCCTGCAGCGTTGCCACCAGGGCGCCTTTCAACGCCGCATGAGTGTCCGTTTCGAATGCATCCATGAGCGGCTGACCCACGAGCGCATCGGCTTCGGAAAAACCAAACAATTCCACCCACGCGGGATTCGCATCGACGACGATGCCTTCCTGCACGTGCGCGATCGCATCGGCCGAGCCCGCCATGAAGGACTTCAGCTGTTCTCGATCTTCACGCGCGGAGCGGATCGTGACGTCGAGCTGCGTGCGGAAGCGGTGAGCCTCCAGCTCGCGAGCCAGCACGGCGTATAGGCGCACGCGCTGCTTCAACGTGACGACATCGCGAGCTCCCAGCTGCATCGCCGTGGCGATCCCATTCTCATCGGCTTCTTCGCGTACGAACACGAGCGGCAGGTCGCGTGCGAACTGGGTGCGCACGGTGGCGATCGTCTTCATTTCGTCAGGGCCGGCGCCCACGACGGCCACGAACATCTGCGCACTGATCTGCGTCAGTGCATCGCCCAAGTCATTCAGCTCGCGAATCCAATGACAGCGCACGGCAATACCGCCATTGCGCATGGTGCTGTTGATGATCTCGACGACTTCCTGCTGGGGGGCCAGGACGATCATCGGTACTGCGCTGTTCTCAGCCAAACTTCACTCCTCGATCTCGATCGAGCGCGACTCTAACAAGTCATCTCATTGATCCGGACATGCGCCCTAGGGCGCTATCGGGGTCTTCGACAGCTCACCCGCGATCTCCCGCACCAGCTGCGGTACGAGATACCCGGGGAGCCGTGCGCGAACCTCGCTTACCAGCTGACGCGCGCGCGACTCTGCCACCTCGAAATGGGCGGCGCCTTGAACGCGGTCTAGCAAATGCAGGTAATAGGGGAGTACCCCGGCCGCAAACAGCTTTTCGCTCAAATCGACGAGTGCGTCTGTGGAGTCGTTCACGCGCGCGAGCAAAACCGCTTGATTGAGCACTGTTGCACCGCTGTCGCGCAGCGCCTTGCAGGCCCTCACGACCTCCGCATCGATCTCGTTGGCGTGGTTGGTGTGGACGACGACGACCACCGGCCAGGGAAGGTTTCGCAGCCAGCGTCCCAGGCCATCGTTGACCCGTTCGGGCAGGACGATGGGATAGCGCGTATGCACGCGCAGCCGTCGTACGTGGGGGATGCGCCGCAGATCGTCGGTCAGACGCTGCAGCCGCTGATCGCTCAAGCTCAACGGATCGCCGCCGCTCAGGATGATTTCCCCGATGCTTGCATCGGCTTCGATCTGAGCCAGTGCCTGTTGCCACTGCGAGCCCACGGCGGACTCGTCGCCATAGGGAAAGTGTCGACGAAAACAGTAGCGGCAATGCACCGCGCAGGCGCCAGTCGCGATCAGCAGTGCTCGGCCGTGATACTTGTGCAGCAGTCCCGGTGCTGTGCGGTGCGCGAGGTCCTGAACCGGATCGAATGTGTAGCCAGCAATGCGATCCAGCTCCGCTCCAAGAGGCAGAATCTGCAACAGCAAAGGATCCTGCGCATCGCCGCGCCGCATGCGCCGTACGAAGCTCCGTGGTACGCGCAACGGGAACGAACGTGCAGCCAGCCGCGCCTCGGCCGCAGCATCGAACGCTAAGTCGAGCTCGCTCAGTAACTCGCGCGGATCGCTGATCGCATCGGCCAACGCGCGCTGCCAGTCAGCCCTCGGAGCCGCATCTGGCTGGTTTGCAATGGAGCTTGCAGCTATCATCGGCGCCCTTTTCGGCGTCCCAACGCCGTCTCCCGATCATTCTCGCAGACTCAAGCGGTGCCGACATGGCGAGTTTCAGCACGAACGAATTCAAGTCCGGGCTCAAGATCATCCTGGAAAACGATCCCTATGCCATCGTCGAGAACGAGATGGTCAAACCCGGCAAAGGTCAGGCATTCAATCGCGTGAAGGTCCGCAATCTGAAGACCGGGCGCGTAATCGAGCGCACCTTCAAGTCGGGCGACAGCGTCGAGGCCGCGGACGTCGTCGAGACGGAAATGCAATTCCTCTACAACGACGGCGAGTTCTGGCATTTCATGGTGCCCGACACCTTCGAGCAGTACACCGCCGGCAAGGAAGCGATGGGCGAGTCGAATATCTGGGTGAAAGACGGCATGAGCTGCACGGTGATGTTGTGGAACAACGTGCCGCTGAGCATCACCGCACCGGCTCACGTGGAATTGAAGATCGTGGAGACCGATCCTGGTCTGCGCGGCGACACGGCAACAGGTGGCGCCAAGCCGGCCAAGCTCGAGACCGGTGCTGTCGTGCGCGTGCCGCTGTTCATCAACGAAGGTGAAGTGATTCGCGTAGACACCCGCACGGGCGAGTACATCGCACGCGCTAAGGGATGAACCTATTGCGTCGGCTGCTATGCCGACGCGATGAGCGTTCGAACGATCGCTTCCAATCCGAGGCGATCCGTTTCGTCGAAGCGTGCGAACGCCGGGCTGTCCACATCCAGCACGCCAAGCAGCTCTGTGCCTCGCATCATCGGCACGACGATCTCGGCGTTCGACGCCGAGTCGCACGCGATGTGGCCGGCAAAGTCATGCACGTCCGGCACGACGATGGTTGTGCGGCTTTCGGCCGCCGTGCCGCAAACGCCGCGGCCCATGGCAATGCGGACGCACGCAGGCTTGCCTTGGAACGGGCCTAGCACCAATTCGCCTGCCTTCAGCAGATAGAAGCCCGCCCAGTTGATGTCGGGCAGCGAGTGGTAAAGCAGGGCTGCCGCATTCGCGAGATTGGCGATCCAGTCAGACTCACCGCTGATGAGTGTTCGGAGCTGATCGCTGAGCAACTGATAGGCGGTGGGCTTGTCGAGCGCTGCCGTGGATTTCAGCTCCTGCATGGCATCACGCTCGTTCGAAGGGGAAGGCGAGCACTTCATCGATGTGGGTCGCACCCACTGCGCACATCACCAGCCGATCGAAGCCGAGCGCAACACCAGCGCAATCGGGTAAACCTTGTGCTAACGCAGCCAGAAAATGCTCGTCGATCGGCATCGAGGCCAGCGCTCGTTGCTGACGCTCACGCAGATCCGACTCGAAGCGGTTGCGCTGCTCAGCCGCGTCGCCGAGCTCATGAAAGCCATTGGCGAGCTCCATGCCTTGCAGATACGCCTCGAAGCGCGAGGCGACGGGTCCGCGGATCCGCGCGAGCGCGGCCTGCGATTTGGGATAGTCGTAGACGAAACTCAAGCGATCCCAGCCCAAGCGCGGCCCAACCAACGTACTCATCATGAGGTCCAGACAGGTGTCGCGATCCTGGGTGATCGAGCGCGGCACTTCGATGCCGTCGTTCTCCAGTCGTGCGATCAGAACGGGCAGCGGATCATCGAACGGGTCGACGCCGGCATGCAATTGCACCGCCTCGCGATAGCTCAGTCGTTCCGCGCGATCGAAGTTACGTTCCGCCGGAAGCACGGCCGTGAGCAATCGCTCCACATCGGACATCAACGTGTGATGGTCGATCCCTAAGCGGTACCACTCGATCAACGTGAACTCCGGGTTGTGCAGGCGCCCTGACTCGCCGTCGCGATATACGCGTGCGATTTGATAGATGTCGGCGCATCCGCCGACCAACAACCGCTTCATCGCATATTCGGGGGAGGTGTGCAGGTATCGCGGCTGTCCATTGACGCGGGCCGGGACACTTGCGAGATGAACATCCGTCACCGCGGCGCGACTCAGTGTCGGTGTTTCCACTTCCAGCGTGCGGGTGGCGACGAAGTATTCGCGAATGGAGCGCAGCAGCCGCGCGCGTGCCTCCAACGTGGCGATCCGAGCGGTGGGCCGCCAGCTGCTCATGCGCGTTGGCCGATCACTTTGCCCAGCTGCAAGA
>JBEVDW010000478.1:0-2977 GCA_040513115.1 Steroidobacteraceae bacterium
GAAGGCATCCCAGAAGGCATCCGGGCGGGCAGCGAAAACGGCCACGCCCACAGCGACGCAGATCACCGTGGCAGGCAACATGCTTTCGACGAAGCTCATTGCCGACGATCGCGCCGCCAGTTTCACCTGCTCGCTGGTATTCCACTCGAGCAGATTCCGGTGCCGTGCCAGGCGTACCAGCGTGCGCACGATCGCATCGACGGCCAGCCACGTGCGGTGTGCGAGGAGGGCGAGATTCACCCCGACCCGCGAAATGGCCGACATCAGATCGGCCGCAAGCGTTCGCAGCCAGTATCCGCGGTCAAGGTTGGGATCCGGGACCAGGCGGTCCAGCAGCGGCAGCAGTTGCGGCAACAACAGTGCTATCAATGCTATGCCGATCCACGGTCCGGGTGGCATCCCAGGCACCTGCCAGCTCGCGACCAGCATCACAAACATTGTCGGCGCCGACAATGAGCGACGCAGATTTTCGATCATTTTCCAACGCCCCAGCGCTGGAACAGTGCGCGCGTAACGACCGCAAATCCACGGCAGCAGTTGCCAGTCACCGCGTATCCAGCGGTGCGACCGCATGTCCGCTACACCGGTATGTGAGGGAAACTCCTCGAAGAGCTCAACGTCACTGACGAATGCGCAGCGCGCAAAGGTGCCTTCGAACAGGTCGTGGCTCAGGATGGCGTTCTCAGGCGTCCGCCCGAAGAGCGCCGCCTCGAAGGCATCGACGTCGTACAGGCCTTTGCCAGTAAAGGTGCCCTGGCCGAACAGGTCCTGATAGATGTCCGATACCTGGAAGGTGTAGGGATCAACACCCGCGCGACCGGAAAACAGTTGCTGAAAGACAGTGCGTCCGATTCGGGTCGGCAGCGCCGGCGTGATCCGTGGCTGCAGGATCGCGTAACCCTGAACGACCCGCTGACTGTCATCAAGCTCCGGGCGGTTCAGCGGGTGTACCAGCGTGCCGACGAGTTCGGCCACTGCACCGATAGGGAGGATCGTGTCCACGTCGAGCGTCAGCACAAAACGCACGTCGTCGGGCGGTGGCACAAAATCAGCATCAACGAGGAACGATGTGTCCTTGGCGCCGCGCAGCAGACGATTGAATTCCTGCAGCTTGCCGCGCTTGCGCTCCCAGCCCATCCAGCGGCTCTGCGCCGCATTCCACAGACGCCGGCGATGAAACACGTAGAAGCGCGGCGGGTGGAACGAGGCGTCGTCCTGCACTGGCGCGTAGCGACCGTTGAGTTTCCGTATTGCCGCCACTGCGAAGTCAAGCTGCGCACGGTCATCCGGCATGTCCTCGCGTGCGGCATCGGGCCAGTCGGAGAGCAGGGCGAAGTAAACCTCTCCCGGGCCACTCGACAGATAGCGCGTCTCAAGGTGATGCACCTGCTCCGCGATCGACTCGGCGCTGCCGAGTATGGTCGGCACGACCACGAACGTTCGCATCGACAGCGGGATGCCGCCGCCGAGTTCCAGACGCGGGAGATGGCGCGGAGCAACGATCGCGCCGACGAACCGATTGATGAGGGTGATCGCGATGTCGGACGCAGGGAGTACCGCCAGTGCGGTCAGCAGCAACAAGGAGAAGACTCCGGTGCCTGCAGCGTCGTCCGCTGGCACCACCAGTGCCAGCACGCCCACGGTCAGGACGAGAATCGACCCAAGGTAGAGCGGCAGCGCGAATCGAAGCGCGGACCGGAAAAGTCGTCGGCGAAGTGGAACCCGGTATCCGATCTCGAGTTCCACCTCGACGCGCCCGTTGCCTATCAGATAGTGGCCGGGATCCCGGAGTCGGGCTTCGGCCGGCGGGTCCGCCCGCGCGGCGAGTTCGACTGCCACCTGCGCAACCTCGAGTTCGGTCATCGGAGCTCTCAGCGCGAGCTCTTCGACCGCGTGCCGGTAGCGATCGCGGGTGATGAAGTCCATGCTCGAAAACAGCGGCGCCGCGCACAGCGCGTGGTGCACCAGGCTTGCGCCCTCGACGAACTTCTGCCATTCGAAGGAGGAGATGAGCCGCAGGCTGGTGATCAGATTCCGTACCGAAAGGTCGGCCGCGGTCTGTCGATCGACTTCGAGCCGCACGACTTCTTCAGGATTGGTCCCTTCCCGGGCCAGCCTTTCGGTCAGCGCCATCAATACCGGCGCGGCGACAGCGTCCGCATATCGCAGCCGCTGATAGAGCTGTGCAGCGGAGGCTCGCGGCAGCGGCAGGCTATCGGGGAACGGCCGGACCGGTTCGTCGGCGGTGTCGGCGGCTCCGAGCCCGATCAGTTCATTGGCATAGCGATCCGCCAGTTCGCGGCCTTCGATCGACTCCACGATGCGCGCTGCCAGCCGCCGCAAGTTCTCGATCATCACGATTCGCAACATGATCGGCAGCGCCCACAGTTCGGCCAATGTCAACGGCTGGACGCGCTGGTATGCGGTGACGAAGCGCAGCAGGAGGCCCGCATCGAAGTGGCTGTCCGTGTGCGCCGTGAATGCCCATGCGACGCCATAAATGCGGGGCATTCCAGTCAGTGGTCCGCTGTCGAGCCCAGGCAATTTGCGGAAGAAGCCGGACGGCAGCAGTGAACGGATGTCGCGGATCTGCTCTTCAACGACGTGAAAGTTGTTGAGCAGCCATTCGGCGGCGGGAGTAATCGGACTCTGCTTGTCGACGGCGGTGGCAATGGCCGCGTGCGCCGCGATCAGAACACGCGCGTTGTCAGCACTGCGGCGGGCGAAACCGAACCACGTCAGGCGCAGATCGCCGACGGTCTGCGCCTCCGCAAGGCTTTCGGCGTGCTGTTCGAGCCGCTCCGGGCTGAACACTTCGGCCCACAGCGGTTCGCCGCGAGTTCCCCAGCGCTGAGGTCTCGACAACGCGTCCAGCCAGTTCGACAGATACCGGTAGAAGTTCACTGTGTCCCCTGGAAAGCGCGATCGGATGCGGACGGGCTCGCTGGCCGTTGGCCACCGGACGCTTTGTGCTCTC
>JBEVDW010000479.1:0-6148 GCA_040513115.1 Steroidobacteraceae bacterium
TCGTGAGCGCATCCTGATCGTCCTTGAAGGTGACGATCGACAACACCGGGCCGAACACTTCTTCGCGCGCGAGATGACTGTCGTGCGCGACCTTGCCGAAGACCGTCGGTTCGATGAAGTAACCGTTCGCAAGCTCGCCGGCAGCGCGCTTGCCACCTGCGAGCAACTGGCCTGACTGCTCAGACTTGGCGCGTTCGATCACGCCGAGAATGCGCGCACAGGCCGCTTCGTTGATGACGGGACCGAACGTCGTCGAGGTATCGAGCGGATTGCCGATGCGGAGTGCTTTCACGGCAGCCACTGCGCGCTCTGCCACTTCGTCATAGATGCTCTGGTGCACGAGCATGCGCGTGGGATTGACGCAACCTTGACCCGATAATCCGAGGCAGCCCAGCACGCTTTGCGGCACAGCCCTGTCGAGGTCCGCGTCTTCGAAGATCAAGTTCGCCGACTTGCCGCCCAGTTCCATCGCCGATGGCTTCAGAGTTGCTGCGCACGCGGCCATGATGAGCTTTGCGGTGGGCCCGCCCCCGGTAAAGGAGACCTTGTCGATGCCAGGATGGCGCACGAGCGCATCACCCGCAGCGCCGCCTCCGGGGACGACATTGAAGACGCCCTTCGGCAACCCTGCTTCCACTGCAAGCTCCGCCATGCGCAAGGCGACGAACGGGGTCAGTTCCGGCGGCTTCAAAACGACGGTGTTACCCGCCGCCAGCGCGGGGATCACCTTCATCGAGGTGGCGACCGAAGGCATGTTCCAGGGAATGATCGCGCCGATGACGCCGTAGGGCTCGGGCAGAATGTAATCGAATCCAGGCGACGGAAAGCTCGCGACCACCTGGCCTTCGAGCTTGTCGCACCAGCCCGCGTAATACCGGATCCACGCTTGCGCCAGCGGCATTCCAGCACCGACGACGAGAGGCGAACCGCATTCGAGGGCGGCGAGCGTGGCGATCTCGGGCAGCGCTGCCTGAAAGAGGTCTGCAAACTTGAACAGGATGCGGCCCTTCTCATTGGGCGGGACCGCGCGCCAAGCGGCGCGCGCGGCGCGCGCGCTCTGCACCGCGCGATCGACATCGGCTGGTCCCGCGAGTGCGATGGCCGCTTGCACCTGCCCCGTGGCGGGATTGATGTGCTCGTGCACCCCGCTCGCGCGAGTGACGCGCTCGCCATCAATGTACAAGCCGTGAGCTTGCAAGAGGTCCGTCGGATTCTTCGGTAGAGCGGCACTGGCCATGACTACAAAACCCTTTGATTCAAACGAGATCCGACGCGCCGAGGTAGATGAGCGTGGAAGCCGCCGCGCCCGCGCTGATACCTGCATCCAGAGCAATGGTCGC
The DNA here is from genome assembly GCA_040513115.1 of Steroidobacteraceae bacterium. GTDB lineage: Bacteria > Pseudomonadota > Gammaproteobacteria > Steroidobacterales > Steroidobacteraceae > DATELY01. The sequence goes on from JBEVDW010000479.1 coordinate 1,341, forward strand.
GCCGGTGATCGGCCGTGCATCGTCCGAGCAGAGCAGGGCCAGCGCACGGCCATATTCCTCGGGATCTCCCATCTGCGCCGCCGCGCGGGCATTGCTTTCGGGACTGCGCTGCCAATCGGCACCCCGCAGCGAGCGTGCCATCTCGTCAGCGACGAACGTGTTCATCTCCGAGCGTACGCCGCCCAGGATGATCGCGATCGCACGGATGCCGTGCACAGCGTTTTCCACGGCGAGCGTGTTGGTGAAATGCACGAGCCCGGCTTTCGACGCGTTATAGGCAGCCATGTTCGCGACGCCGATGACGGCGTTGATGGAAGCGATATTGAGGACCACGCCTGCGCGCTGCGCTTGCATCGATGGCAGCACGAGCCGTGACAATGTGAACGCTGCGCGCAAGTTGGTCGCGAGCACTTCGTCCCACTCGCCCTCGGACATGTGCTCGATGCGTTGCACAGGCCGGGCACCGCCGGTACCGGCATTATTGATCAGCACGTCTATGCGGCCAGAACGGGCCAGGACGTTCTTCACGGCCGCCTCACATTGGGCCGCGTCCGCGATATCGCAGGTGAGGAACGTAAATCGCTGGCCGGCAGCCCGGATCTCTTGCTCGAGCGCATGTCCGCGATCCTCGCGCCGTGACAAGCCGAACACCTCGGCGCCCCGCTGTGCGAAGGACTTGGCGACGCCCCACCCGAGGCCCGATGTGACGCCCGTGACCAGCGCGATCTTGCCCTGCAAGTAGGGTTGCAGCGCTGGCTGTGTCCTGGAGCTGCTCATGCGCTAGTCCGACGACGGCAGTTTCTTCGCGTCTTTGACGGCGACGGGCTTGCCATCGATCGACAATGAGCCGTTGCCCGCCTTGCTGCACAACAGCTCGAGTCCCGTCGTTTCGTCGGCGTATCGTTTACCGACTTGAGTCCCTGCAGAGAACTCGCTCGCCAGCGATAGGCCGGCAGGTGGTTGCGTGCCATGCGGCAGCATCGGGGTGCCACCGCATTCCACGGTGACAGCCACCTTCGGTGCTCGTACGACGACCATTTCCGTCGTGCATACAGCACTGCGCAAACGCATGCCCGGCTTCAACTGCAACATCTCATCCCCTCGATCCAGCGGCGCGTCGCTGGTGCCTGTAGAGTGCGCGCAACCTCGGACGTTATACTAATCGAATTGCGTGTCCAACTGACGAGCTGTGTTCATGCGCCTCTCCTTTCCCAGCGAACTGTACGAAATCCGCGATGGTTTTCAGCGGATGTTCGTCGCCGAAGCCGTACCCGAGCGCGCGCGAGCTGTCGCTGCAGGTGAGGTCGGATGGGACGTCGAGCTGTGGCGCAAGCTCGGCGAGCTCGGCTGGTTAGGGGTGTGTGTCGAAGAGCGGTTCGGCGGCATGGCCCAGGATCCGCTGGTGCAGTGCCTGCTGGCGGAGGTGTTCGGCAGTCGACTCGCTGCAATTCCGTTTGCGAGCCACGTGCTTGGGTGGGCCGATGCGATCGGCATCGTTGGCGATGCGACGCTGAGTGAGGAATTTCTGCCGGGTGCTGTCGCGGGAGAGATCATCGGCGGCATCGTGCCTGCAGCCGCATGGACGACGCTCGAGATCAAGGGAAATCAGGCGGATGGCGGAATTGCTGCACTTACGGACGGTGCAGCCCTGACGCATGTATTGACCGTGCAAGGGGAGGGGTCAGCGACGCAGGTCATTCTGCTGGATGTCGCCCGTAGTCGCCGCGAGCGGATGGATTCGCTGGATCGCATCAATCAGGCGTGGAGTCTGCAATTCAAGGACGCGCCGGCGCGCATCGTGGCTGAAGGCGCGAGTGCCGCAGGCCTGTGGGAACGCATCGTGGCGCGCCACGCGATCTACCTCTCGTTCGTGCAGATCGGCGGGGCGGTTGCCGCTCTCGAAGCGGCGTGCGCGCATGTCAATCAGCGCTACGCTTTCGGCCGTCCTCTCGGATCGTTCCAGGGCATCAAGCATGCGCTCGCGGACGCACTCGCCGCGATCGAGATCGGTCGGTCGAATGCCTGGTTTGCTGCGGCATCGTTGCGCGAGCGGGGTGATGCTTTGACCGAAGCAGCCGCTGCAGCGCGTGTTTCCGCCACCGCGGCTTACCGGCAAGCGGCGCGCGCGTATGTGCATTACCTCGGCGGCATCGGCGTTACTGCCGAATCCGACTCTCATCTCTTCTATCGCCGCGCCCAGGCGCTCGGCACGGTGATCGGCAGTCCGTCCGTGTGGCGTGAAAAGCTCATTGCCGCGCGCCTGCGTGATCGAGCCATCGGAGCCACCGCGTGAATTTGCACGATACCGCTGAAGAAGCCGCATTCCGAGCGAAGGTACGCGCCTGGATCGCGCAGCATCGCTTCGATGATCGGACCATGGAACAGTTGCAAGGCCTGCGCGGCAATGGCGCGCCGCTGCCGGCGCATGAGATGTGGCGTCTCGCACGAGAGTGGAACGCGCGCAAATACGATGCCGGCTACGCTGTGCTCACGTGGCCCAGGGAGTTCGGCGGACGCGATGCACCGAACCTTGCGACCATCCTCACGGAGGAAGAGGGCGTACTGGGGCGGTTTCAAGGTTTTCTGGTCATCACACAGTTCATGTGCGCCGCGACCTTGATGGCCTTTGCATCGCCCGAGCAGAAGTCCCGCTTCCTGCCGCGGATGGCGCGCGCGGATGACATCTGGTGTCAGATGTTCTCCGAACCCGGCGCCGGCTCCGACCTTGCTGCCGTGCGTACACGCGCCGAACGCGTGGACGGCGGCTGGAGGATCAAAGGTCAGAAGGTCTGGACCAGCGGAGCGCACATGGCGCAGTGGGCAACCTTGCTCGCGCGCACCGATCCGACCGTGCCGAAGCACAAGGGATTGACCATGTTTTTCTTCAGCATGAATTCCCCTGGCGTGCGCGTCCGTCCGATCGAGATGATGTCGGGTGAAGCGGACTTCAACGAGATCTTTCTCGACGACGTGTTCATTCCCGATGAGCAGCGACTCGGCGAAGTCAACGGCGGCTGGAAAGCAGCCGTGATGACACTCAACAGCGAGCGCATGGCGATCGGCGCCATGCTGGATGTCGGCTCGAGCGCGCTCTTCGATCTCGCCTGTGAGACAGATGCGATCGAGCGTGACGATGTGCGCCAGCGCGTCGCCGACTGGATCATTCAAGAACGTGGCTTGCGAGCCTGCGTCGCGCGGCAACTCACCGCGATCGCAGAAGGCCGCGCTCCCGGACCTGAATCTGCGACCGTCAAGCTCGTGGCCGGCGTCATGATCGAGGACATGGCCGCTTACGGTCTTGATCTCCTCGAGGGCCAGAGCCTTGCTCTGCCGCACGGTCCCCATCCTCAGCGTTTGATGCGGAACATGTTCTACTTCGGTCCGGCTCAACGCGCGGCGGGCGGCTCGGACGAAGTGCTGAAGAACGTGCTCGCAGAACGTGTGCTTGGATTGCCGCTCGAGGATCGGCCCGACAATCGTCTGCCATTCAACGAGGTGCCGACGGCGACGCGGAAGTAGCGGCATGTTGCGCTTTAGCTGGTAGAGCAGGGGGGGAGCCACTTGATCGACGCCGATATCATCATCGTGGGTGCGGGTAGCGCCGGCTGTGTCCTGGCTGCGCGCCTGTCTGAAGACTCACGCACAAATGTGTTGCTCATCGAAGCCGGCTCGAAGGGCGGCGGTTTTCTCGTCGACATGCCGGCCGGCACGTTCCGTTTGATGGGGGATACGAAGGCCGATTGGTGCTACATGTCCGAGCCGGATCCATCACTCGGCGGTCGCACGTTGCAATGGGCCGGCGGTCGCATGCTTGGCGGCTCGAGCGCCATCAACGGTATGGTCTACATCCGCGGTCTGCGCGAAGACTATGAGGACTGGGTTTCAGCCGGTGCCTCGGGCTGGTCGTTTGAGGAAGTGCTGCCGTACTTCCGCAAGTCCGAACGCTTCGAGGGCGAGGCCGTCGCGAGCCATGGTGCGGATGGTCCCATGGCCGTATCGCCGGGTCGCACGCGACATGCGAGCGTCGAGCTTTTCTTGCAAGCGTGCGAGCAGCTCGGCCTGCCACGCAATTCTGACTACTGCAGCGGAGATCTCGAAGGCGCCTTTCCGGTGTTCAGCACCACCGGCAGCGGTCAACGCGCGAGTGTGGCGAAGGCGTTTCTCGAGCCCGCACGCCATCGGCGCAATCTGCGGGTGATGACGGACTGCACCGTCGAGAAGGTCCTGGTCAAGAACCAGCGGGCGACCGGCGTGCGCGTACATCACAATGGCGCGACGATGGATCTGCAAGCGCGTGCCGAAGTCATCGTGAGCGCCGGCTCGATTGGTTCTCCGGCCATTCTCCTGCGCTCTGGAATCGGACCTGCAGAGGCCATCCGCCCGCACGGCATTCAGCTCGTGCGTGAGTTGAACGGCGTTGGCCGCAATCTGCAGGAGCACAGCGCGACATCGATCAGCAAGCTGGTCGACATGCCGACTTACAACAGCCCGTTCGGCCCGTACGTTGTGGCGCGCAACCTGCTGCAGTACTTGCTGTTCAAGCGCGGCCCGATGACTTCACCGGCTGTGCAGGCCATGGCGTATGGTCGCTCGCGTCCCGACCTGAAGGCGCCTGATTTCTCCATCGCCCTGCTACCGCTCGCCATCTCCTTCTTGAAGGGCAAGCCCGGCATGCACAAGGAGCCCGGCATCAACATCGCGGGTGCCGTCGTGCGGCCGCACAGCCGCGGACGCATCCTGTTGCGCTCCGCGCAAGCGCAGGATCCGCCGGTGATCGATCACCGTCTGATCGGCGATGAGCGCGACAT
>JBEVDW010000480.1:0-5427 GCA_040513115.1 Steroidobacteraceae bacterium
CAGCGCACTCGCCTAGCAATGCAGGTGACTTCGCGCGGATCGACCTGGGGGTATTCAGCGTGAGCAGTCTGCAGCGCGTGTTCGAGCCCATTCAAATCGGACGCGTCACCATTCCGAATCGCGTGGTGCGCACCGCGCACGGCACCTGGATATCGCGAGGTGTGATCAACGACGAGTTGATTGCCTACCACGTCGAGCGTGCGAAAGGCGGCGTGGGCTTGAGCTACATCGAGTACACCACGGTCCATCCTTCCAGCTTCTCGCTGGGCCCCTGGTCGTGGGACGACAGCATCATCGAGAGTTCGGCGAAGCTCGTGAAGGCCGTTCATCCCTATGGCATGAAGATGTTTCAGCAGCTCGCGCACGGCGGCTATATGTATCCGCCCGCGGATGGCCCGCCGTGGTCAGCGTCGGCGATGGCGAATCCTTTGAACGGCATCGTGGCAGTGCCGATGACGCGCGATCAGGTCGCGGAGATCGTGGACGCGTTCGCCCAGGCTGCGCGCCGCTCCTGCACGGCGGGTGTGGATGGCGTGGAGCTCCACGTCGGTCACGGCTACCTGCTGCATCAGTTCCTCTCGCCGCTGACCAATCATCGCGACGATGACTATGGCGGCAGCCTCGATAATCGCCTGCGCTTCACGCGTGAGGTGCTGCGTGCCGTGCGTAAGGCTGTGGAGCCGGGATTCCCGATCGGCATTCGCTTGAGCGATCAGCTCGCGGAAGGTGGACTCACGCCGGAAGACTGCGCGCAGATCGCCGGTATGCTCGAAGCGGACGGATTGATCGACTTCATCAACGGTTCGCAAGGCAGCTATCACGCACTGCCGGCGATGTTGCCTGCGATGGAGCAGCCGCTGGGTTCGATGCTCGGTTCGAGCGCGAAGGTGGTGGCCGGTGTGAAGCGCATTCCGCGCATTCTCACCGCCGCCCGCGTGCGCACGCTCGAAGAAGCCGAGCAGATGCTGCGCGATGGATTGGGCGATCTCATCGGCTTGCAGCGCGCGCACATCGCGGATCCTTATCTCGTCAAGAAGACGCGCGAAGGTCATGCCGACCAAGTGCGGCCTTGCATCGCGTGCAATCAAGGGTGCGTGGGTGGCTTGCTCTCGATGTCGATGCGCCTGGGGTGTGCGGTGAATCCGGCGGTAGGGTTCGAGCAGACGCTCTCCGAGGATCTGATCACTCGTACTGATAGGCCGAAACGTGTTCTGGTGATCGGCGGTGGTCCGGGTGGGCTGGAAGCGGCGCGAGTGGCCGCGCTTTCTGGTCATCGCGTCGTGCTGGCCGAAGCCAGTGCCCATCTGGGCGGCACTGCGAGCATCGCCAAGCTCGCACCGCGCATGCATACGTTCGGTGACATCCTCGATTGGCTCGAACGCGAAGTGCGTCGGCTGGACGTCGACGTGCGCACCGAGTCTTACATGGAAGCCGCTGACGTCCTGGCCGAGAAGCCTGATGCGGTGATCATCGCGACGGGCGCGGCGCCGCGCATGGACGGTGTGCAGATCGCCGTGCCGGCCCAACCCGCAAAAGGTGTGGACCTCCCGCACGTGATCTCTTCGACCGACCTCTTCACGGATCACAGGCGCACTTTCCAGGGCTCGGCACTGGTATTCGATGACGTTGGACATTACGAGGCACTCGGTGCCGCGGACTACCTGATTCAGAAGGGCATGTCCGTCACCTTTGCCACGCGGTGTGCCTCATTCGCGCCGATCGTAGAAACCTGGACACGCGTCGAGCCGGCGCTCGAGCGGCTGAACAACGGCAAGTTCAATGTGCTGCTGCGTCAGCGCCTCGTCGAAGTGCGACCGAAAGAGTGCGAGCTCCACACATTGCAGGGGGAGCAGACCTCCGTGATTCCCGCCGATCTGGTCGTGCTCGTGCTGGCGCGCGAATCGATTGCGGGTTTGCGCGAGGAGTTGCGCGGCAAAGTGCCGCACGTGGCCCTCATCGGCGATGCATTGGCGCCCCGCGATTTGCAAGCGGCCATGCGCGAGGGTCATCTTGCGGCGCGCGCCATCCGCTGAACGCACGGACGCGAGGCTGTTCACAACGAGAGCACTCGCATGATTCAGTATCGATGTACGGTTCGCAGCGTTCGAGCGCGTAAACGACGATGAGCCGCGACTACGATGTGATTGTGATCGGCGGTGGCGGCGCGGGATTCGCGGCAGCGTTGAGCGCACGGGAGCGAGGCGCCTCGGTGCTGGTGATCGAAGCCGGCGACAAGCCCGGCGGCAGCTCGGCGATGAGCGGTGGTGTCGTGTACGCAGCAGGCACCAGCGTTCAAAGGGCAGCGGGCATCACCGATTCCCCCGAGGGCATGTACGAGTACTACATGACCTTGAGCCAGTGGAATCTCGAGCCGTACTTGATTCGGCGCATGGCGGAGGAATCCGCGCCCGTCGTCGAATGGCTCATCGGTCTCGGTGTCGAGTTTCGTCCCGAGAAACTGTACTGCGCCGGCGTCGAAAGCGTGCCTCGTGGCCACATGACCGAAGGGGCGGGCTACGCGTTGTTCCAACGGTTGGAGCAGGCCGCAGCCGCGCAAGGCGTGGAAACGGTGTTGCGTACGCGAGCGGAAAAGCTGCTCGTCAACGACAAAGGTCGCGTGATGGGTGTTCGAGCCGGTGGCGCGGATGTGTACGCGGATGCTGTGGTCATCGCCTGCGGCGGCATCGGTCACAACAAGGCGTTGCTCCAGAAACACCTGCCGTCAGTTAGCATGCACGGGGATTGGGTCTTCTATTTCGGCGGTCCTCACAACCAGGGCGATGCTCTGATGATGGGGCAGGCGATCGGAGCGGCTATTACCGGGCATGATCGCGGCGGACCGATCGTCACGCCCAATTTCACGCATGCAGTCGATGCGTATCTGCCGGGTTGGCTCGTGCTCGTGAATGAAGAGGGCCGGCGTTTCATCGACGAGACCGCGCCGTACACAGTGTTCGACGGTCTCGTCAATCGCCAAACGAATAACCACTGCTTTGCGCTCCTCGATGAAGCGACACGTCAGTGGGCGCGACCGGATCCATCGATCACCGATCCGCTGCAGCTGGGCGACACGATGGCCTATAACTGGGTGGGCGATACGATCGCAAAGCAGGCCGAACAAGGCCGCGTGCACAAGGGCGCCACCGTCGCAGAGATCGCCGCCAGGACCGGCATTCGCGCGAGCACCCTGCAGACCACGCTCGACAACTACAACCGCGATGTGGAGAAGCAAGCCGATTCGCGCTTCTTCAAGCGCTTCCGGCCGCTCCGTCCGATTGTCACGCCGCCGTTTTACGCCGTCGAGTTGCGCGCCGCGTCGTATGCAGTGACCGGAACGGGATTGCGCATCGATGACGAGGCGCGCGTGCTGAACGAAGCCGATATTCCCATCGAGGGTCTATACGCCGCGGGCGAATCCGCCGGTGGCGTGTATGGCGATCGTTACTTCGCGGGCGGCAGCTCGCTTGGCGCTGCGCTGGTGTGGGGACGCATTGCAGGACGCAACGCGGCCCAACTGGCGCGCACGCCGCAACGTTAGACACCATTAGAGGTGAAGCTCGTGACCGAAGCCAACATGGCCGCCATTCAACGCCTGCTGGACAAGCAAGCCATCACTGAAGTCCTGCATCGTTACGCGCGCGGCGTGGATCGCTGTGATCGCTCGATGCTCGAAATTGCCTATTGGCCGGATGCGATCGACGATCACATCATCTTCAAGGCGAGCGGCGATGAGCTGCTCGACAACATCTGCGCATCCATTCGCAACATGCGCACTGCGCATCGCATCACCAATATCCTGATCGAGTTCGATCACGATGCTCAGGCGCGCTGTGAATCCTATGTCTGGGCGTATCACAACATGTCAGTGGAGGCGGGTGGCCGGGAAGACATCGTGTTCGGCGGACGTTATCTCGATCGGTTCGAGAAGCGCAGCGGCGAATGGCGCATCGCCGAGCGCAGGGTCGTGATGGATTATTTCCAACGCCAGCCGGCGTCGGAAGATCTGGGTGTGTTCGGCTCGCTAGAGATCAATGGCGGTCACTTTCCGTCTGATCCGTCGTACGCGTTGCCACAACGATCGCTGCACGCCTGAGCCATGGCACTCAAGCTGGTCTGGCAGCCGATCTGCATCGGCAACGTCGAGATTCCCAACCGCGTTGCGCGCGCGGCAAACACCACGACGGTCTCCCAGGCCGGCATCGACGATCAGTTCATCGCGTATCACCGCGCCCGGGCGCAGGGTGGCGCAGGCCTGTCGATCCTCGAAGCGGCCAGTGTGCATCCGACCTCGCTGTTGAGTTATGCGGTCGATGACTCGACGTGTCGTGGCTTCGAGCGGCTGCTGCAAGCGGTCCGTCCCCACGGCATGCGCGTGTTTCAGCAACTGTGGCACGGCGGACATCACATCTATGGGGCAAATGGCCGCGTGCCGTGGGCCGCATCGGATGTGCCCAGTCCGTTCACCGGATTGGTCGGCATGGCGATGGGCGCAGCCGAGATGCAGGAAATAGTGGCTGCCTTTGCGACCGCGGCACGACGCTGTCGCGATGCAGGTCTCGATGGCGTTGAAGTGCACTCCGGGCATGGGTATCTGCTGCAGCAGTTCCTCTCGCCCCTCACCAACACACGCACCGATGAATACGGCGGCTCGCTCGAGAATCGCATGCGGTTCCCGCTCGAAGTGTTTCGTGCGGTGCGCCGCGAAGTCGGTCCCGACTTCGTGGTCGGCGCACGCATCAGCGCGAGCACCGCGCCGGGGAACATCACGCCCACGCAGCTGGGCGAGTTCGCTCGCATCCTGCAGTCCGAGGGGCTGATCTCATTCCTGGATCTCTCCTACGGCGATTATTTCGAGATGGAGCGCATGACCGCCACGATGTCGGAGCCCGCGGGCTACCAGCTGCAACCAGACGCCCCGATCCGTGCGAACAACTCGGTGCCGCGCATCGTAACGGGCCGATTCCGCACGCTGGAAGAGGTGGAAGAAGTGTTGCGCGCCGGTGAAGCGGAGCTGGTGTCCATGGTGCGGGCGCAGATCGCCGATCCGGATCTGGTGCGCAAGACACGCGAGGGCAGGGCAGAGGAAGTGCGCCCGTGCATCGCGTGCAATCAAGGGTGTGTGGGCGGACTGCTGCAAGTGGCTCGCATGGGGTGCGCCGTGAACCCGGCAGCAGGTGTGGAGAGCTTGCTGGCCGAAGATCGGATCGTGCAGGCATCGCGCCCGCAGAAGATTCTCATCGTCGGTGGCGGTCCTGGAGGCTTGGAGGCCGCACGCGTTGCCGCGCTGCAAGGTCATCGCGTGGTTCTCGCCGAGGCCGGCGCCAGGCTCGGCGGCGCGATCTACGTTGCGATGCGCGCGCCAGGATTACGCGGCATCGCCGATATCACCGATTGGTTGCAGCGTGAAGTCGCGCGACTGGGTGTGGA
>JBEVDW010000481.1:0-4281 GCA_040513115.1 Steroidobacteraceae bacterium
GCCTGATAACCGTAGATCGGATCCATATTGACGGGCAGATAGAGTCGCTGCGGATCAGTGCGCGAGAAGCCGCCGTTGCGATCGATGCTCCACTGCATCGGCGTGCGCACGCCGTTGCGGTCGCCCAGGAAGATGTTGTCACCCATGCCGATCTCGTCGCCGTAATAGAGCGTCGGCGTGCCGGGCATCGACATTAGGAGGGCGTTGAGCAGTTCGATCTTTCGACGGTCATTACCCATCAGCGGCGCGAGGCGGCGACGGATGCCCACGTTCACGCGCATGCGCGGTTCCTGCGCATACATGCGGTACATGTAGTCGCGCTCACGGTCGGTGACCATCTCCAGCGTCAGCTCATCGTGATTGCGCAGAAAGATGGCCCACTGACAGTTGTCCGGGATATCCGGCGTCTGGCGCATGATCTCGGCGATGGGATAGCGATCCTCGAGCGCCACCGCCATGAAGACGCGCGGCATGAGCGGGAAGTGATACGCCATGTGGCATTCATCGCCATTGCCGAAGTACTCGCGCACGTCCTCAGGCCACTGATTCGCTTCCGCCAGGAACATGCGGCCGGTGTAGTGCTCATCCACCGCCGCGCGCATCTTCTTCAGTACCTCATGCGTCTCGGGCAGGTTCTCGTTGTTCGTGCCTTCGCGCACGCACAGATAAGGAATCGCATCGAGGCGCATGCCGTCGACACCCATGTCCAGCCAGAAGCGCATGACGTCGATGACCGCGTTTACGACGTCGGGATTGTTGTGGTTCAAATCGGGTTGGTGCGAGAAGAAGCGATGCCAGTAGTACGCCTTTGCGACCGGATCCCAGGCCCAGTTCGACGATTCCGTGTCCGTGAAGATGATGCGTGTGCTGGCGAACTTCTTGTCGTCATCGCTCCACACATAGAACTCACGCATGCGCGAGCCCGGCGGCGAGCGGCGCGCTTCCTGGAACCACGCGTTCTGATCCGAGGTGTGATTGATGACCAGTTCGGTGATGACCTTCAAGCCACGCCGATGCGCCTCGGCGATGAAACTGCGAAAGTCCTCCAGCGAGCCGTATTGCGCATGGACGTCGAGGTAGTCCGCGATGTCGTAACCGTCATCCTTCAGTGGCGACGGATAGAACGGCAGCAACCAGATCGTGTTGACGCCCAGCTCCTGAATGTAATCGAGCTTGGCCGCGAGTCCGGCGAAGTCGCCGACGCCATCACTGTTGGCATCGAAGAACGCCTTCACGTGCATCTGATAGATGATCGCGTCTTTGTACCAGAGCGGATCAATGGGGGCGGGGTTCTCAGAATCGGTCATGGTGTTGTTCTTGAGGGCCAGGGGGGCTCTGGGTCGGGAGGGCCATGGGAAAGGTCGAACTCAAAGCATTTCCGGCCCAGAGCCCTCCCATCCCAGCGCCCTCTCTGTCCCCCTCACAAGAAGTAATCGAAGTCACGCTCGGTCCGCACGCGACGGCGCAGGTGGAAAATGTGGGCGGCAGCACCGTTGGGGTCCAGGCGTACGAAGTTACGCGCGCCCTGCCACAGAAAGCTCCCGCCACCCAGCAGATCCTGTACGCGATACGGACGATCAGGCGTTAAACCCAATGTATCCAGCGGCAGTTCCAGCCAGCCGGATTGTGCGTGCCAGGGATCGAGGTTGGCGATGACGATGATGTGGTCTTGGTCGGCGCTGCCCTCACCCTGCCCTCTCCCGCCGAGCGAGAGATGGTGAGAATTTGAACCCCCTTCCCCACTTTGCGAGAGAGCGTAAGAACTCGTGCTCCCTTCCCCGCTCAGCGAGGGAGAATTGGAATTGGGGCTAGCCACCAGCGTGCTCTTCATGAACGCGATCATCTGCTCGTTCTCGATATCGATGAACCGCAGCGACCAATCGCTCTGCAGCGCCGCGTGCTCGCGGCGAATCCGGTTCACGCGCGCGATGAAGGGCGCGAGGCTGTCCGCGCGCTTCAGGTCCCAGTGGCGCACTTGGTATTTCTCGGAGTCGCGATATTCCTCGCTGCCAGGATCGCGAGGCTCGTGCTCCATCAGCTCGAACGCCGGACCATAGATGCCGTACGTTGCGCTCAACGTCGCAGCCAGCACGAAGCGCGTCATGAACGCCGCCCGCCCGCCAATCTGCAGATACTCCGTGAGGATGTCGGGCGTGTTCGGCCACGTATTCGGACGGAAGTACTCCCGGCCAGGCCCGCGACACAACTCCGTGAAGTAGTTGGTCAGCTCCTGCTTCGTATTGCGCCACGGGTAGTACGTGTACGACTGTGTGAAGCCCAGCTTCGCGAGCCGATGCATGACCTTGGGCCGCGTGAATGCTTCGGATAGGAAGATGGCTTCCGGCGCGTGCGCCTTCACTTCCGCGATCAACCGCTCCCACAGTGGAAACGGCTTGGTATGCGGATTGTCGACGCGGAAGATGCGCACGCCTTCTCGCACCCAGTGCATCACGACATCGATCAGCTCCGCGTAGAGCGCTTCCCAATCCTCGGTTTCGAAGTCGAACGGATAGATGTCCTGGTATTTCTTCGGTGGATTCTCGGCGTATTGAATGCTGCCGTCGGGTCGTTTGCGGAACCATTCGGGATGGCTCTGCACATACGGATGATCAGGCGCACATTGAAAGGCGATGTCGAGCGCCAGCTCGACGCCGCGCGAACGCGCATGCGCCAGCAGGCGCTTGAAGTCTTCGGCGGTGCCTAGTGCCGGGAGGATGTCCTTGTGACCGCCTTCTTTGGCACCGATTGCCCACGGGCTGCCGTGATCGTTCGGTCCGGCCTGCAATGTGTTGTTCGGTCCCTTCCGCTTCGTGCGGCCGACCGGATGAATAGGCGGCAGGTACACGACATCGAAGCCGAGCTCAGCGGCATAGTCGACGCGCGCCATGCAGTCCTTGAAGGTGCCGTGCTTGCCGGGCTCGCTGGCAGTAGAACGCGGAAAGAACTCATACCAGCTGCCGAAGCGAGCAAGCACCGGCTCGACGCGCACGTCGAATGGACCCATTGATGATTGCAAGCGCCGCTGCGGATAGCGCGCCGCCAACGCAATCAGCTCGGGAGCCAGCGCCAAGCGCTTGCCCTGCTCGGCATCCGCAGCTCTGCGTAGCTCCGCGGCATAGGTTGCAAGCTGCGTAACATCCGGACCGCTCGCGTGCGATGACGCCTCCTCCAACAACGTCGCACCAACTTTGAGCGCCAACAGGATATCGTCCGGATCCTCGCGCCGCGCCAGCTCGCGACGCCACGTCAACGTGTGATCGACCCAGGCAAAGACCTGGAACTGCCACAGGCCCAGCTCATCAACGGTGAACTGCGCGCGCCAGCGGTCGTTGCCGAGCGCGCTCATCTCCACTTCGCGCCATGCGTTCTGTGGCGTGCGATAGCGCACGAACGCGCGCACGGCATCATGGCCATCCGTGAATGCATCCGCTTCGACGATGACCGATTCGCCGATCACGCGCTTGATAGCGAAGCGGCCATCATCAACCGTGGGCTGGACGTTCTCGATGATCGCGCGCTGCCGGCCATCCGCGGCCCCAGCCGCTATCGCAACATGTGATGCGGAGGCAGCGTGCGTCGTCATGCTCAGGTGGGCTCAAACACGAGGATGCCGAGCGGTGGCACCGTGAGATTCAACGAGTGATAACGGCCATGCGACGGCACGGGTGCGGACTCGACGAACCCGCTGTTGCCCTGGCCGCTGCCGCCATACAGCGGCGCGTCGCTGTTGAGGAGCTCGCGCCAGGTGCCGCCGTGCGGTACGCCAATGCGGTAGTTGTGCCGCGGCACGGGCGTGAAGTTGCACACGATCGCCAGCACCTCGCCGTGCAAGCCGCGACGCAGGTAGCTCATCACGCTCTGCTCGCTGTCGGAGCCGTCGATCCACTCGAAACCTTCGTGCTCGAAGTCGCGGGCATGCAGTGCCGGCCGCTCGCGCATGATGCGATTCAGGTCGCCGATCCAGTGTGACACGCCGCGGTGCAATGCCCCAGCGAGCAAGTGCCAGTCGAGGCTCTTGTCGTGGTTCCACTCGCCCCACTGCCCGAACTCACTGCCCATGAAGAGCAGCTTCTTGCCCGGGTGAGTCCACATGTAACCGTACAGCAGCCGCAGGTTCGCAAACTTCTGCCAGTCATCACCCGGCATACGGCCGATGATCGAGTGCTTGCCGTACACGACTTCGTCGTGCGACAGCGGCAGCACGAAATTCTCGTTGAACGCGTACATCAGCCCGAACGTCAGCCGGTTCTGGTGATGCGGACGGAAGATCGGATCCTCCTT
>JBEVDW010000482.1:0-5692 GCA_040513115.1 Steroidobacteraceae bacterium
GTGAAGGCTTCATCGTTCCAACCCTCAGTGAGGATCACACGAATCAATGCAGCGGCAATCGCCGCATCGCGGCCTGGCAGCGGCTGCAAGAACAAGTCTGCGTGGTAGGCCGTCTCGCTGCGCCGCGGATCGACGCAGATCAACTTGAGGCCGCGTGCCTTCGCCGCTTTCAAACGCCGCGCCGGATCGGGGCCCATCACGGGCACGGTGATGTGCGACAGGACGGGGTTCGCGCCGAAGAAGAGAATGACCTCGGACTGCGATAGATCCTGCAGCCCTGCAGCCCAGCCGCCTTGCCGTTCGAACGACACGATCTTTGCGGATTGATCGATCGTGAGCGTCGAGAAGAGCTGGCTCGAGCCGATCGCCGCCATGAAGGCGGTATTCAATTGATAGGTTGCAACGGACATGCCTTGCGTGCCGTTGAAGAGCGCCACTGACTTGGGACCGTAGCGCTCCACCAGTGCGCCGATACGTGTGCCGATGTCATCCAGGGCGTGCTCGCTCGCGACGGTGACGAACTGGTGAGCCAACCGCTTCTGCGGTTGCAACAAGCGCGAAGGGCCATGGTGAGCTTCTTCGGCCTGGAGTCCCTTCCAGCAGACGTACCCCTTGGTCATCGGCTGCTCCTTGTCGCCGGTGATGCCGACGATGCGTTCTGTCTCATCGATCGTCAGCACCATCCCACAGTTACCGCTGCAGATCCGACAGAACGAACGGGCTTGTCGCAGTGCCATCTCGGAGCCCCTTGCCAATTCGATGTGTGATGGATCATATACTTGTCGCTTGCGAATACCGATTTGCTCGAGATCAGGGGATGCTCTTCGAATGAAGCCAGCGCGCATTGCCGAACTGAACGCCAAGGTCGAAGCGGAATACGCCCGCAACAAAGCCCGCGTGTATCCGGAGACTTTGCCAAAGCAGATGGACATACCCGTCGCCCGGTACGTCGATCCGCGGCTGTATGAGCTGGAAAATCAGCACGTGTGGTCGAAGGTGTGGCTATTGGCCGGACATGCCGACGAGCTGCCCGAGGTGGGCAGTTACAAACTGTGGACGCTGTCCGGTCAGCAGGTGATTCTCGTGCGGGGCAAGGATCGCCAGATCCGTGCGTTCTTCAACAGCTGTCGACATCGCGGTGCGGCGCTGATCCGCGAGCCGCACGGCAAGCAGAAGGTGTTCGCCTGCAAGTTTCACGCATGGACCTATGACCTGCAGGGCGATCTGGTGTTCGTGCCGGAAGAGAACGACTTCCCTTGCCTCGACAAGAAACAAAACGGGCTGGTGCAACTACGCTGCGAGTCCTGGGGCAACCTGATTTTCGTGAATCGCGATCCGCAGGCACAGCCGCTGCTCGAGTATCTCGGTCGCGCGACCGATGAGCTCGCGCACTTCGAATTCGAATCCTGGAAGCTCGGTGCGCGTACCGAACGCTATGAGCTCAAGTGCAACTGGAAGACGGCGATCGAAGCCTTCCTCGAGGCCTATCACGTCGATACGGTGCATCCACAGACGGTCGCGCCGTTTCTCGATTCGCGCGGCGTCGTCTTCGAGATGTGGAATCGCACCACGCTGATGGTGCTGCCCAACTATCGCGACAAGCAGTTCAAGTACAGCTCGAGCGACAGTGGCGATCCACGCCACGAGTTGACGCGCGCGGCCAGCCTGAACTTCGAGATCTTTCCGAACGCGCATGTGCCGCTGACCGAATTCACTGCGCCCTTCATGATCTTCTGGCCGACCGGGATTGCCAGTTGCGTGATCGAGGTGCTGTATCTCGAATCACCACACAGTCCGTTGTCGTCCGAGCAGCAGGAGCAGCTGGTCTATAGCCAGGTCGACACCGTGCTGCGCGAGGATTTCTCGAACGTCGAGGCGCAGCAGCGCACGAATGAAAGCGGTGCGTTCAAGCACATTCATATCGGCGCGCGGGAATGGCGCATTTATCGCTGGCACGAGATCATCGATGAGATGATCGGCGCGGAAAAGATTCCGGCAGAGCTCAGGATCCCGACATTGCTGGGACCGACGCTCGGCTGATCGTGCGGGCACCTCGCGCGGCTTGCATTGCAGCGGCAGGTCCGCTCGATTCAGCTCGCGGCTGACGTCGCGCGCACGCGCTTCTTCGGTCGGCGCCGCTGGGCCGGACGCACAGTTCCCAGCGAGAGTTTGATCAGCGCGGACTCACTGGTCATTTTCTGGACCAACGAATCCACTGCGCGATCGATGGGTTCGGAGCTCGATTCCATGTAAGCGATGATCTGGGCCATCTGTTTGCAGAGGATGGCCTTGGCCGTCGTTGCGTCTCCCGCTTCGAGCGCCGCGGTGATCGCGTCATACGCCTGAGCGATCTCCTTGAGCACGCGACCTTCGAGAGCGAGCTCGACATGGCCCTGGTAGTGGGCAATGTGCAATCGCTGAAACATCTGCGACAAATACTTGTTGCCGGAGAAATGGAAGACGATCTGGTGGTATTCGATGAAGCGCAGGTTCAAGACGTGAGCATCGCCACGTTTGGCAGCGGACTTGATCTCCTGCGTGATGGCCTGCAATGCGTGGATTGCGCGCTCACTCGGCCGACGCGCAGCCAACAGGTCCGCACCGAGACAGAACAAGCTCGTGATGACCTGCATGATCTCCATCAGGGTGGTCTTGTCGATGATGCGGATGCGGGCACCCCGATTGGCACTGAGCTCGACGACGCCGTCGCCAGCCAGAATCCTGAGCGCCTCGCGGATGGGTCCTCGTCCGAGGTCTAATGCCTTCGCGAGGTCGGACTCGACCAGACGGTCGCCGGGCGCGAAATGACGTTCCCGCAGCAACCTCTCGATCCCCTGAACGGCGCGCCCGACGTCCTCGGAAGAGCCCAGCGCGGAGATGCGTCGCTCCTGTAAGGCTTCCGAAATCGACAGGGTCGGTCCCTTTTTCATCGTAGTTCTCTGCGGCTACCCGCGACCGCAAGCGTGGGCGACTTCCGGCCTAGTTTTACTGCACGTGCTGCTTGTTGGCGCCGGGTGCCCATCATAGTGGACGCGGCAACGGTTTGCCCGCATGCCCCTTCGGGAGCGTGTCCGAGCCGTTGTTAGCAATAAAGCAACAACGCAAACATTCGTTGACACATGTTTGTAAATGGGGGTAGAACACGGCCAGAAACGTAAGTAGCGTTCGCCTTTGCAGCCACAATAGCTACTACTTCTTTTGGGGGATCGTCATGAGCAAGGCCATTTTCCCGGGTATCGCGAAGTGGGCCGACGCTCACGGGCCTTCCTTCCTGATTGAAGTATTCGCTGGCCGCATTGGATCGTGGCGTTGCTGAGTTCTGAGGATCAAGTCTCCCACTGATCGACGCGGCACGTCCGCGCTGCAAAAAAACATCAACTTTGAGGAGAGCCACCGTGGCATTCGCAAAATCGAGATTGTCGCTGTCAGCCGTCCTGTTCACGGCTGCAGTTTCAGTTCCGCAGCTGGCATCGGCCCAGCTGGAAGAGATCGTGGTGACGGCGCAGAAGCGCGCGGAAAGTCAGCAGGACGTGCCGATCGCAATTTCGACCATTACCGCTGAATCACTGGCGGCAACCGGCGTCAACGACACCGACGATCTGGGTCTTGCGACTCCAGGCCTGCAGATGAATCAGGGCGGCGTGGCTAACCTCCCGTTCATTCGCGGCATCGGCTCGCAGGATGGAACCCCGGGTCAGGACAACTCCGTCAGTACGTATGTAGACGGCGTATTGCAGAGCTCTGTCACCGGCTCGGCAGTGGTCTTCAACAACATCGAGCGAATCGAAGTGCTGAAGGGCCCCCAGGGCACTCTGTTCGGACGCAATACGACGGGCGGCGTGATCAACATCATCACCAAGGACCCGACCGATGAGACGGCTCTGAACGTCAATGCCAGCTACGGCAACTACGAAACGATCAGTGCCGGTCTGTATGGCACGACTGGCATCACGGATACCGTCGCGGCTGACCTTGCGGTGTATTACACCGATCAGGGCGAGGGATATGGGAAGAATAAATTTACGGGTGAGGACCACAACAAACGCGAAGACGAGATCGACCTGCGCAGCAAGTGGAAATGGACTGGCGATGGAGCGTCTGCCACTTTCATCGCCTACTACGGCGAGTTCTCCGACGATATGGGGTACGTGCGTGGTGTGCCGAAGGTTGACCAATTCGGAAGCCCGCGGCTGGATTTGGCGGGTCAGTCGGCGCCCTCGGACGAGTGGGACTACCATGTCGACACCGACGGGTATGCGGACTTCAAGAACTACGGTGGGTCGCTCAGGCTCGATCACAGCTTCGCCGCCCTGGACGTGGTCAGCATTACGGCCTGGATGCGCAATGAGCTGAAGTCGTTCACAGACAACGACTTCTCGACCGTCTACTTCAACAATGCCCGCATCGACTTTTACGAGCGGACGGCAACGCAGGAATTCCAGTTCCTGTCCAACGACGCCGACTCGAAGCTGAAGTGGATCGCCGGTCTGTACTTCTTCGATCAGAAGGCGTCGGGAAAGTACTCGATCATCGGTCAGCAGCTTGCCCCGCCCCCCGCGTTCGTCGGAATCAACACGCTGATGTTGAACGGCTGGATCGAGAGCAACTCGTATGCTGGTTTCGGCGAAGTCACCTACAACTTCACCGACGCAACCCGGCTGACCGCGGGCCTGCGCTGGACACGTGACGAGCGTGAGTTCGACGGCAACAACAAAATCATGTTCGGTCCGCTGGCCGCTCCCAACGAGGGTCAGTTCGACGCCGGCACTCCTGTGCTCCTTCTCAAGAGTCCGAAAGCCGATAAGGAGAAGTGGACGGAGCCCACCTACCGGTTGGTGCTAGACCATAAACTCAACGACGATGTGATGATCTATGGCAGCTACAACCGCGGCTTCCGTAGCGGTAACTTCATTACCGCCTTTGGCGTCGGTGCGGATCCGCAGGAACCGTTCGATCCGGAGTTCGTGGACGCATACGAAATCGGCATGAAGAGCGATTTGGCGGGCGGCAACCTCCGGTTCAACGCCTCCGCCTTCTATTACGACGTCAAGGATCTGCAGCTCCAGATTCTGCAGGGTGTATCCACGATCACTCAGAATGCGGCCAAAGCTGAAATCAAAGGCGGAGAGCTCGACCTGACTTGGGCGGCAACCAGCGAGCTGACTCTCATCGGCGGAGTTGCCTACCTCGATGGCAAATACAAGGACTTCCCGAACGCAGTTTCGAATATCCCGTTGCCCGCTGGTAGCAACGATCCCACACCCGCCTCGATCGATGCCTCAGGCAATAAGATCACCGGCGTGCCCGAATGGACGCTCACCGCGGCGATCATGTATTCGAAGGAAACGGAGAGTGGTAAGTACGGTTTCAATGTGCGAGGAACTTACAACGACGGCTTCCCCTGGGAGGTCGATCAACGGTTGGAGCAGCCCGACTACACGATCGTGAACGCCTCTGTGGAGTGGCGTGCGCCAAGCGACAAATTCGGAGTGCAACTCACGGGTCGCAATTTGCTCGACGAGTACTACGCTGTGACGAGTCGCTCGGTAAATGGACAGGGCGACTTCGCAGCCGCCGGCAGACCGCGCACGTATTACGTGACGTTCGACTACAAGTTCTTCTAAGCCAATCGGCACGAGGTCCATCGAGCAATTCGATGGACCTCGACGTACATCAACGGCGCGTGCTGCTG
>JBEVDW010000483.1:0-3906 GCA_040513115.1 Steroidobacteraceae bacterium
AATTGGGTGGACTTCAGCACGGTTGCCGACAGAAACCGGGAGTATGACGAGATCGCAGAAGATCTCTGCCCTGTCGATTGGAGCGAAGAATCTCAAGCTCGTACAGGGAAAGTACTGCTGGCACGCATGGGCCAGAGCAAGGAATCAGCAGCTAGATTTGCTCAGGTGGTCAGCGGCGGACAGCACCGGTATCAGGACGGCCTGTTCTACGGCGGCACTTCGGAAACGGTCGCGCGACGCAATCTTGCAGCCATCTTGCAAGGACGACTGGGGCACGCTGAGCACGTGGCCATCATCGACTTCCATTCCGGACTGGGTGAGTGCGGCAAGGGCGAACTGATTGCCGCGTCGTTGTTGGGGACGTCCGACTTCACCAGGGCGCGGTCATGGTTTGGCGCAAGTATCAATCCGATCGGTACGCAGGGCGCCGACTTTGCCAAGATCTCCGGCGACTGGCTGACAGCCGTACCGCAACTACTACCGCACGCAACCGTGACGGCCATTGCCGTGGAGTTTGGAACGGTTTCGACCTTGGAGGTGCTCCAGGCGCTGCGCGCCGACAATTGGCTGCACAACCACGGCGACCGGAACGGCCTCCTTGCCGAAGAGATTCGTGCGCAGATGACCAGTGCTTTCTATGTCGACGAGGATCGCTGGCGGGAAATGATCGTGCGCCAGTCGCTGCTCGTATGCCGGCAGGCTTTGGCGGGCCTTGCGGACCGACCCGCTTTCTTGCAAGTGCAGGCAGACGATCACTGATCGAGTCCAAGTCGCAGTGACGTCACCCGGCGCGCTTACTGCGCAGCGACTTTTCCGGTCTCCCGCTTCCATTCGCTCGCGATCCAGTAAGCCGCTCCCAGAATGATCTCCGCTATCAATGAGGGGACGGTGAACGCGACTTCATGATCGAGCATCACGCTGATGACGCGCGCAGCAGCTACACACCACATGAAAATCGCCATCGCAATGAACAAACCTGGCGCGAGGCGGGAGCAACGCAGGCCAAGCAATGTCGTCACGCCGAAGCTGATGAAACCGCCACCATAGAGCCCACGAATTTCGGCGGTACCGGCGATCTGGGTCGGCGCGAGAAAGAGTTTTTCTGTGACGAGCGGCGGATGTATGAAAGCTGCAAGGCCGCCGAGCAGGATGAGAACGCCGACGACGTACAGGAAGGCGCGGGAGGCTTTGAGCATGAATCCTCACTGCTATGCAGGTTTGTGTTTGTACGGATTCTAGCGCGAACACTCAACCTGGCTTGCTGAATCGTCGAGGCCCGACAAGTCCTGAATGCACCATTGCACGAGATCCCATGTCGGCGGCACCCTCCTTCGTTCGTCCTACGGGAGCACCTAACATCAGGGCCAAGCTCGAGAGGACTCGCAATGAGCAGACTGATCGCGACGGCATTCGTAAGTCTCGATGGTGTCATGCAGGCCCCGGGTGGACCTGAAGAGGATCCCGTGGGCGGATTCGAGTACGGCGGCTGGACCGTTCCATATTGGGATGACGTGATCGGCTCGGTGATGGGGGAAGTCTTCTCCTCTCCGTTTGCCTTGGTTCTGGGCCGCAAGACTTACGACATCTTCGCTGCACATTGGCCGTGCGTGGAAGTGGATCGCTCCGCCAGCACATTCGATGAAGTGAATGCCCAGGCGGCGCAGACGTTCAACGAAGCAACGAAATACGTTGCGACGCATGCGCCGGAAACATTGTCATGGCAAAACAGCGAATCGCTTGGAGCCGATGTACCGGCTCGCATCCGTGAGCTGAAGAAACAGAACGGACAGACGCTTCTGGTTCAAGGCAGCAGTGAGCTTCTGCAAACCTTGCTCGCTCACGACCTCGTCGACGAGATTCGATTGCTGATCTATCCGGTCGTGTTCGGGAAGGGCAAGCGCTTCTTCGGCAGCGGTGCGATTCCCGGGGCATTCAAGCTGACGAGCTCAACAAGCGCACCCAGCGGAGTGCTGATTGCGAGCTATGAGCGAGCAGGGGAGGTCAGGACGGGCTCGTTCGCGCTCGATTATCCGACACCTGAGGAGATCGAGCGCCGGAAGCACCTGAAGTGATGCGTCGACAAGGGTGCCTGCTGCGGTTGCGCAAAGACTAGATCATCGAGTGTCGAGCCACGCAGCCAGCGAGCTCACCTGCATAAACTCGGCTCTCATGGTTGCGGGTGCATCCTGCACGACAGCGGCTCGGCCTGCCCAGCGCAACAGATCCCAGTCGTTGTAGTCGTTGCCGATGGCCCACGTGTTCTCGGGCTCGATGCCGCGGGCGTGCGCGATCCACGCAGCGGCTTGCGACTTTGAAACGGCAGGCGCGAACACTTCGATCCACATGCTGCGACCATCGAGCGGCGATGTTGCACGAATGACGCTCAGGCCTCGCAGCTCACGCCGCAGCGTTTCGAATGGCTCCATCGGATCGCCAAGCGGCGAAATGGCGAGCAGCTGGCTCGCGGATGTACGTGGCTCACTCTGCTCCAGCACGCGACCCTCCGCGGCATACCGCGCCAGCCGCCGCTCGAAATCGGTATTCGACTTGCCGGTGCGATGGAACCGAAGGATATGCTGATCGGGGATCGGTGCGTGGAGCATGAAGTCGATCTCGTGCGCGACCAATGTTTGCACTGCGAGCTGTGTCTCATCAGGCTGCAGAGCATGGGAGATGAGCAGCTCCTGAGAGCGCCAATCCAGGATCCCTGCACCGGACGAGAAGATCAGATAGTCGATCGGAAACTGCGCCGGGATCACCTTCTGCGCCGTGGCGAGCGCACGCCCCGTAGCGATTGCGCGCACGATACCGCTCGCGCCGAGCGCGTGCAGTCTCTGCACGTCGGTCGGATCGAACGACCTGCCGTGCAGGAGCAAGGTCCCATCCAAATCGCACACGAGCATCTGAAGCATTTGCAAGCACTCAGCGGAATCGGCATCAGCTAAGATTGAGATCAATACTATCCAGTCAGCGTGGAGAAACCGATGTCCAGCACACGAGAAGTTGCGCAGCGCTACATGGACCTGCTATGCGCGGGACGCTACGCGGATGCCTTTGGAATGCTGTCCGTCGATGCAACGTACAAGATCGTCGGTTCCTCGCCTACGATGCGCGGCCGGGACACGATCATCCCCACGCTGCTGCAATCACTCGCCAGCTTCGGTCAACCGCTACGGGTCACGCTCAGGGAAATCATCGTCGAAGGCAACAAGGCGGTTGCGCTTGCCTCCGGGGCCGGTGCCGGCCCGACAGGCAAACCGTACAAGCAGGAATATTACGCAATGGTGCTGAGCATCGAAGCGGGTGCGATTACGTCGGTGATCGAGTTCATGGATACCGTGGAAGTCGAGACGAAGCTCCTGGACAAGAAGCTCGTCGCGAGCTGACGGTGTACGACACCATCGGGGTGTCTATAAACGCTTGCCTGCGACAATCGGCTGCTTGAGTTCCGTCGAGTACGAGAGACAAACAAACGTCATGTAACTGCCCGGTCAAACCGGGTCAGCTCACATGACTCCTCGGAGATTGCTCATGAGTGAAATTCGCATTGGGATGTTGGGCGCGTCCAAGATTGCGCCGGCTGTGATGATCGATCCGGGACTGCGTACGCCCGGCGTGGCATTGTCGGTCGCGGCCCGCGATCGCGCGCGTGCCGAGGTCTACGCAGCGAAATGGAAAGTCCCGAAGGTTCTGGACGATTACGACGCCATCCTCAAGTCAGACGTTCACGCGGTTTACGTGCCGCTGCATGCTGGCGGCCACCATGAGTGGGCCATCAAGGCGGCTCAGGCCGGCAAGCACGTGCTCGTCGAAAAACCTTTCGCCATGAACACCACCGAGGCGCAGGAAATGGTGGATGCGGGCAAGAAGGCCGGCGTCCTCATGATCGAGGCGTTTCACTACTAC
>JBEVDW010000484.1:0-22459 GCA_040513115.1 Steroidobacteraceae bacterium
GCAACTGCACGGATTTTTCTGACCGACAAGCCGTTGCGGCACGCGCGTAAGTGGACTACTGTATATAACACCAGCTGCGGCCACTCTGTGGAACCCCTGTCGCACTGGTGCAATTTTCCCCACGCAAGTCACGCAACAACCGCCGCAAGGAGACTGCCATGGCTCTCAAGCCCATTCCTGATGGTTATCACTCCGTTACTCCGTATCTGGTCATTGACGGGGCAGCCGATGCGCTCGAGTTCTACAAGCGCGCATTCGGTGCCACCGAGCTGTTCCGCATGCCCGCGCCGGACGGAAAGATCGGTCATGCCGAGATCAAGATCGGCGACTCCGCCGTCATGCTGGCCGACGAATATCCCGAAATGGGCGCACGCAGTCCGCGCGCACTGGGCGGCGCCGGCGTAAGTCTGATGATCTACGTCGAACGTGTGGACGACGTATTCAAGCAAGCGCTCAAGGCCGGCGCCAAAGAGTTGCAGCCCTTGGAGAACAAGTTCTACGGCGATCGCTCGGGCACGGTGCAGGATCCGTTCGGGCATGTGTGGACGATCGCGACGCATGTCGAAGATGTGTCGACTGAGGAAGTGCGTCGCCGCGCTCAGGCGCAAACGCAGAAGCACGCGAGCACCTGAGTTGGCGCGCAGCGTCAGTGCAGGGACGCACTGACGTGTCGTCGAGGCACCCGGACGACAACGATTACACCGGCTGCACACGTATCACAACCTTCGCCAGGCATGGATTCGCTACATCAGCGCCTGGAATAATTGGCGCCCCGGATCCTCACAGGATTCGTGCTTGCGCGGTCATTTCCAAGTCACATGGGCATGGGACAGTGACAGTCATCCAGTCGACGATGGGATTCCATTCATGAACAAACTGTTCACCACGTTCGCGGCGACAGCGCTCATTGCATTCGCCGAGCCGTCCTCTGCACTCAACATCCTGCTTGTGAATGACGACGGCTTCTCGCTCAACGCGCAAGCGCAATACGATGCGCTCACGGCTGCCGGCCACGATGTCCTGGTGAGCATTCCCTGCACCAATCAAAGCGGAAAAGGCGCCTCGATCAACTTCCTGACTCCACTGACGCCGCTGACCGCGCCGTGCCGAAACAATGCTGCGTCCGTGGGCGCACCGGGTGTGGGCCCGATCGCGGGCAAACCCAATTTCTTCTATGTGAACGGCACGCCCGTGATGGCGACCGCCTATGGACTCGACATCCTCGCACCACAACGCTGGGACAAAGCGCCGGATCTCGTGCTCTCGGGTCCCAACGAAGGTCAGAACACCGGACCTATCGTAAACAGCTCAGGCACAGTGAGTAACGCACAGTACGCTACCAGCCTGGGACTGAGCGCCATCGCTGTCAGCGCGGACGCCAACACGACGAATGACTCCGCGCTTGCGGCCGCAGCGGCACACCTGATTCTCAAGCTCGTCGATCAGCTCAAGGTCAATGCACATGGCGGCCGGTTGTTGCCTCAGGGCGTCGCGTTGAACGTGAACTATCCCAAGTTCACGGCGGGACAGAGCACCGATTTCGACTGGGCGCTGTCGCGTCATGGCAGCTACAAATCGATCTTCCTGAAGTTCGTCCCGGATCTTTCGCAGGATCCGATTGCGCAAGCGGCCGGCGTCAACGCCCCCTACCCCGGCATCGTCTTCAATTCGAACACCACACCGCCCACGAAGCATCAGCGCAACGACGAAGCCGTCGTGATCGCAGCGGGCAAGGTATCCGTCACCGTGATGCAGGCGGGCTTCGATGCAGATGATCAGACGCGGCGGCGGATCAGCCATGAGCTCCGCGGATTGTTCGGTGGGTGTGGAAAGAAGTCGCGACGGAAGGACTGCGACTGATCTCATCCGGCTTCTCAACCTGTTGAGGGAACCCTTCGACGGGCTCAGGGCGAATGGATTGCAGCACCGCTTGCGCTGAGCTCGTTCTACGCAGTCTCGCGGACTACCGTAATTCGCACGCGCTGCAATCCGTCTGGTGTAGGCTCATTGCTCGCGCACATGGCTCGCGCGGCGCAGTGGCATGTCTCACCCAACAACTCCAACGCCAGCCGTTCTTCCCGCTACGCTGATGTTCATCGCCACGTCGCTGGCGATGATCGGCAATTACTACGTCTACGACTCCATCGGCCCGGTGGCCGATCTCCTTGCGAGGCAACTGGGATTCAGCGATACGCAGATCGGCACGTTGAACGCGATCTACAGCGTGCCGAACCTGGTGATGGTGCTGGTCGGCGGTGTGCTGGTGGACCGCTATTCGGCTCGCACGGTGACGCTCATCACGACGCTCGTGTGTCTGGTCGGCGCTGTGACGACGGCGCTTGGCGAGCATTTCCCTATGATGGTGATCGGCCGGTTGTTGTTCGGTCTCGGTGCCGAAACGATGATCGTCGCCGTCACCGTCGCGTTCGCTCAATGGTTCATCGGACGCTACTTCGCACTGTTGCTCGCGTTGAGCATCAGCTTCAGCCGGATGGGCTCGTACCTCGCGGACCGCTCTCCCTCGTTCGCGCGTGAGCTCTACAGTCAGGGCTGGCAGCCGCCGCTCTGGCTTGCCGTCGGCTTTGCTGCGGTGTCTGTGATTGGGGGCATCTTGTACTGGACCGTCGATCGCAAGGAGTCGGCACGCGGCACGCTCGCACTGGCGCAACCCTCCGAGCGCATCGATTGGCACAACTTGTTGCGCTTCAGAAGCGAGTACTGGTACGTCGTGGGACTGTGCGTCACGTTCTATTCCGTCATCTTTCCCTTTCGCAGCACCTTTGCGATCAAGTATCTGCAGCACGCACACGGGCTCT
This sequence comes from Steroidobacteraceae bacterium, assembly GCA_040513115.1. Classification (GTDB taxonomy): domain Bacteria; phylum Pseudomonadota; class Gammaproteobacteria; order Steroidobacterales; family Steroidobacteraceae; genus DATELY01. The sequence goes on from JBEVDW010000484.1 coordinate 2,817, forward strand.
CGCTGGAAGCCGCCAGCACGATGAACAGCTACGTCTTTCTCGCTGCCGTGTTCGTCACTCCGGTGTTCGGCTTGATGCTGGACAAGCTCGGACATCAAGCCCTGTTACTCGCGATTGGTTCACTGGCCTTGCCGCTCAGCTTCATCACGTTGAGCAACGGGAACGAAGGCTTGTGGATTGCAACGGTGCTGCTCGGCGTGAGCTTCTCGCTCGTGCCTGCCGTGCTCTGGCCCGCGGTCGCCCGCTATGTCGCGGCCGAACAACTCGGCACGGCGTATGGATTGATGACGGTGCTGCAACAAGCGGGACTCGTCGTGGCGAACTTCGTCATCGGCTATGTCAACGATGCGAGCGGTGCCAGTGCTGCCAACCCGAGCGGCTACGATTCGATGGTGTGGCTGTTCGGCGTGCTGAGCCTCGCAGGTTTTGTTTTTGCAGCGCTCCTCGTCATTCACGAGCGTCGCATGCTTCGGCGTGCATGAGCATGCCGTCGGTGACTCTCACCGGCGACGCGCAGGCAGGTTAGGGTTGGGCAGAGCCCAGTATTTGCCGACTCGCAATACCCGCCCTCAGAGTGCATCCTGCGGTTCAGTCCCGAGATGTAATCCATGAGCACGATCCGCACTTCTCCCTGGCCAGACCTGACCTACGATGCATGGCGCGACACGGCTGCAACGTTGCACTTATGGCTGCAAATCGTAGGCAAGGTCTCGTTGATGCAACGCCCGTGGCTCAATCACTCGTGGCACGTTGCATTGCTCGTGTCTGCGCGCGGACTCACGACGCGGCTCCTGCCGCACGGCCCAGTGTCATTCCAGATCGAGCTCGACTTCATCGATCACGCCGTCGTCATTCGCGTCACCGATGGCAAGTCGGCACGCATCGAGATGAAGCCGCAGTCGACCGCAAGCTTCTATCGACAGGTCATGACGACACTGCGCTCACTGGGCGTCCCGGTTGACATCCGCACGGTGCCGAACGAGCTACCGCAGCCCATTCCATTCGATCAGGACGAAACGCACTGTGCGTACGATCGCGAATACGCCCAGCGTTACTGGCGTGTGCTCGTGCAATCCACGCGCGTGCTCGAAGAGTTCCGTGCGCGCTTTATCGGCAAGAGCAGTCCGGTGCATTACTTCTGGGGCAGCGCCGACCTCGCGGTGACGCGCTTCTCGGGTCGCCGTGCGCCCGAACATCCCGGCGGTGTCCCGAACCTTCCGGATTGGGTCACGCGCGAAGCGTACTCGCACGAAGTCAGCAGTGCCGGCTTCTGGGCAGGTGGCGAGCAATATCCCCACGCGACGTTCTATTCATACGCATATCCGGAGCCGCACGGCTTTGGTTCTGCCTTCGTCGGACCCGCAACGGCTCACTACGATTCGAATCTGCGAGAGTTCGTGCTGCCCTACGACCAGGTCCGCAATGCCTCAGCGCCTGATGCAATGCTGCTCGACTTTCTGCAAACGACGTTCGATGCCGCGGCAACGTTGAGCAACTGGGATGTGAAGGCGCTGACGCGTGCGCACACGCCGAACTTGCGATGACATCGCTGGATCTGTTTCAGGATCAACCGCGCACGAGCTGGATCGAAGCGCTCGACGACGGTGCTGTCGTATTGCGCGCGTTCGTGCATGCGCAGGAAGCCGTGTTGCTACGGGAAGTCGCGGCCATAACCGCTGTGTCACCGTTTCGAAATCTGACTACGCCGGGTGGCCTTCGCATGTCGGTCGCGATGACGAACTGCGGTGAGCTGGGCTGGGTATCCGATCGCTCGGGGTATCGTTACGACGCTGTCGATCCGCTGACGCAGCAACGATGGCCCGCATTGCCAGCTTCGTTCAACGAGCTTGCCATGCGCGCCGCGGCAGCCGCGGGTTACGACGCATTCCATCCAGAGGCGTGTCTGATCAATCGCTATGAACCTGGAACGCGCCTCTCATTGCACCGCGATCAGGATGAAGAGGATGCCAGCGCGCCCATCGTCTCGGTGTCGGTCGGAGCGGCAGCGACATTCCTGTGGGGCGGCCTGCGGCGCAGCGACAGGACGCAGCGCGTGCGACTGGAGAGCGGCGATGTGGTGGTTTGGGGCGGCACTTCCCGGTTCGTGTACCACGGTGTCGCACCTTTGAAGGAAAGCGTGCATCCCCTCACCGGCGCCGAGCGGATCAACCTGACCTTCCGCAGGGTGCGTCAGCGGGCGGTGCCGTACATTTCTACTCATTGATACCGCTGCCCGCGAAATCGAATCCACCCTGCCTCGTGTTGGTGCTTCGGATCGTCGTGCGTCCAGTGCACCACGCCGCCACGTTCGTTCCACTCATACTCGCCACTGAATTCGATCTCATCGCCCGCACGCAGTTCTTCGACGCGCGGTGCCAGATCAATATTGTGGGCAATCAACACGGTATGTTCGGAAGATACCCTGACGATGAAGCGTTGATGAGGAGATCCATCGCGATCATCGGGCAGCACCTTCACGATCGTGCCGCTGCCTTGCACTTGAATGTTGCTGCGTCGATTGCGAAATGCATCAACGATGTGCGCGTTCGAAACGTTCGTCGCGCTGTGTGATGCGCGCGGCGATTGCTCGAGATGTGCAAAAGTCTGATATGCATATGCTGCGATGAGCAATGCGAGCACGGGCAAAATCTTTTTCATCCGCATTGCACACGCGTGTTGCATGGAAGTGTCGGCATCGTATACAGCTGTCTGCGAATTTCCACACTACCGTCCTACAGCACGTACATGGCATCGTGAGCGCGCTTCAAAGATCAAAAGAACTCAGCGCGGGTGAACACGATGAAAACTTCTCTCTTGCAGTGCTTGCACATTGCGATGCTGTCGTTGTCAGCCGTGTGGGCGGCTGTGTGTTTAGTGGCACCGCCTGTCGATAGCGGCATGTACGTAGCGATGGCAGCGGGTCCGCTGTTGAGCTATGCGATCGGCGCTTTTCTGATTGCGAAGATCCGCCGCGACGCGACTGCACTGTGAGCACGGCAGCGCGCGTGTAAACGCAATCGGCGCTCGCGCGTTGATCGTCGGTAAAGCACCTGCAGGGCTCTACCGCCGTGACTTTCGACGCTGCGATCGCCGCCAATCGATTCGGACTCGGAGCGCGCCCGGGAGAACTGAGCGCCATCGGTCAGGACGCCCGCGACTGGCTCGCCCGTCAAGTCGAAGGTCCTCGACCCACACCTGAAGCTGTTCGCGGATTACCGTCGTCCGCAAAGATGTTTGCGACCTTCGTCAAAGGTCAGCAAGCACGCCGCGAGCAACGCCAGGATGAAGCGGCGATCGCCCAGAACGCCGTTCAGAACATCCGCAAGCAACTCGTCCCGCTGTATCTCGATCAAATCGTTGCGCGCTACGCAACGGCCACACGCAGCGAAGAATCATTCCGCGAACGCCTCGTCCACTTCTGGACCAATCACTTCGCGATCTCCGCAGACAAGCCGCAGGTGCTGGCGCTTGCCGGCACGCTCGAGAATGAAGTGATCCGTCCTGCGCTCGCCGGCAGCTTTGCCGATCTGCTGCTGGCTGTCGAAGCGCATCCGGCAATGATCTTGTATCTGGACAATCAAGCCTCCATCGGACCGAACTCGCAACTGGCAATGAAGGCGCAACGTCGTGCGCGCGGACGCAAGCTCGACATCAATGAGAATCTGGCGCGCGAAATCCTCGAGCTGCACACGCTGGGTGTGAGTGGCTACACGCAGACGGATGTTACGACGTTCGCTCAAGTGTTGACGGGCTGGTCCGTCGGCGGCGGACGCGGGCCGCTCGCGCAAGGCGAGCCGGGCAAGTTCGTCTTTCGCGAGCTGGCTCATGAACCAGGAGCGAAGACGGTACTGGGCAAGCGCTACACCGACGATGGCATCGGTCAAGCGCGCGCCGTGTTGCACGATCTCGCACGTCATCCGTCGACTGCAACGCACATTGCCACGAAGCTGGTGCGTCATTTCGTCGCGGACGAACCGCCGGCCGATGCGGTTGCGCGCGTTGCACAGGCTTTCATTGCGAGCGCAGGCGATCTGCCATCCGTGCATCGCTCGCTGATTGATTTGCGGGAGTCGTGGCAACCGACACCTGCGAAATTCAAGACCCCACATGAATACGTGGTCTCGGTGTTTCGCGCCGTTAACTTTGTGCCGGGCAAGCCGCAGCAAGTGGCTGCACCGTTCGAGCTGCTCGGCCAACGGCCCTACTCGCCCGGATCGCCCGCGGGATGGCCCGATACGGCCGCGCAGTGGGACGGGCCCGACGCCTTGCTCAAGCGGATCGAGTGGGCATCGCAAGTGGGCGAGCGTATCGGCGTGCGGGTGAACCCGTTGTATCTCGCAGATCAGTCGCTCGGTGCAGCGCTGACGGAACACACGCGCACGGCAGTCGCGCGCTCAGCGGATACCTCCCAAGGCCTGACGTTGTTACTGTCCAGTCCAGAGTTCTTGCGACGCTGAAATCATGAACACACTCATGAACCGCCGCACGCTGCTTGGCTACGCAGCCGCTACCGGCGCAGCCGCAATACTTCCGAAGCTTGTGCTAGCCGATGCAGCAATCGACGCGCGCTTCGTCCTGGTCATCCTCCGCGGTGCGTTGGATGGACTCGCCGCAGTGCCTGCGCTCGGCGATCCGAATTACGCCAAACAGCGCGGCGTGCTGCAGATCACCGAGCGGCGTCACCTGCTCGATGGCACCTTTGCGCTGCATCCATCGCTGACGCACTCGTATGAGCTGTATCGCCGGCAAGAGCTCATCGTTTTTCATGCCGTTGCGACACCGTACCGCGAACGCTCGCATTTCGATGGCCAGGACCTTCTCGAGCTTGGCACCACGACCGCCGCAGGTCAGCGTGATGGCTGGCTCAATCGATTGCTGCCCGTGTTGCCAGGTGCACGGACGCACAGCACTGAACAACTGGCGCTCGCACTCGCGCAGAACATACCACTCGTCCTTCGCGGTGAAGCGCGGGTGAGCTCATGGGCGCCGTCGCGACTACCGGCTGCCGATAGCGATACGTTGCAGCGAATCGCGGATCTCTATGCGCACGACGCCGTGCTGTCGCAGCGGCTGGAAGCCGCACTCACGAACGGCAAGGTTGCGATGAACGATGCGGTGAAGGGTCCGCGCGATCCTCTTTCGCAGCTCACCACGCTGAGCACAGCGGCTGGTAAGCTGCTCGCTGATGCAAAGGGCGCACGCATTGCCGTCATTGAAGTCGGCGGTTGGGACACCCATGCGAATCAAGGCGCCGACATAGGTCCCTTGGCCAATCGCTTGCGCGCATTGGACGAAGCGCTGGCCGCGTTTCAGACATCCTTGGGCACCGCATGGCAACAAACGGCAGTCCTCGTGGTCACCGAGTTCGGGCGCACGGTCGCCGTGAATGGAACGCGCGGCACCGACCACGGCACAGCAACCTGCGCGCTGCTGGCGGGTGGCGCGGTTGCCGGCGGCAAGGTCATCGCTCGATGGCCCGGTCTGGCGCCGCGTGAGCTTTACCAGGCGCGCGATCTGCAGCCGACATTGGATCTGCGTGCCGTGTTCAAAGGGCTCGCGCTTACACATCTCGGTGCGTCAGAGGGAGATGTAGAGCAACGTGTATTTGCCGATAGCCGCGGCATCCGACCGATCGAAGGACTGATCCGCCGCGCATAGCAGCCGGGCAGCAGGGGAGATCGCTACAATCCGCGTCCCCGCCACGACGGAAGACACTCATGCTCGGCCGCATCCTCGCCCTGTTCGCATTGTGCTGTTCGGTTGCGCTTGCGGCACCCACCATCGACGCGCCCGCCGCTGCGAAGGTCGGGTCGGAATTGACGGTGACCGTCGCGGGCTCGGGTAATCCGCGTGACTTCGTCACGATTGTGCCCGTCGGCAGTCGCGAAGGGGCTTACGACGCCTATCAGTACGTGAGCAAGCCGGGCGCAGTGAAGTTGCAGGTGCCGTCGAAACCCGGCGACTACGAGCTGCGCGTACTCGGCGCCGATTCGCCCTATCCAACCCTCGTGCGCAAGGCACTCAAGGTCGAGAGCGTCGCGGCGAAACTCGATGCACCGTTGCAAGTGGATGCCGGCAAGCCGTTTCAAGTGCAATGGAGCGGACCCAACAACGCGCGCGACTATGTCGGCATCGGCGATGTCGATCCGAAGAAGCGCGCGTATATCAGCTACGTGTATACCAACAAAGGCAGCCCGATCACGCTGACCGCGCCGGATGAACCGGGCGAGTACGAGCTGCGCTACTTCCTTGCCGTCGACAACGCTGTGGTCGCGACCAAGCGCATCACCGTCGGCGGTGTCAGTGCGAGTGTGAGCGCTCCGGCTCAGGTGGCTGCCGGCGCCACCTTCGCAGTGAACTGGCAAGGGCCGAACAATCAGCGTGACTTCATCACGCTGGTGAAAGCCGGCACGCCGCCGCAGCGCTATGAACGCTACGAGTACACCTCGAAGGGCAGTCCATTGAAGTTGCGGGCGCCGGATCAGGCGGGCGAATACGAGCTGCGTTATCTCACGGCCCAGAGCTACAAGACGCTGGCCACTGCAAAGCTGACAGTGACCGCGATCAACGCGTCCCTCCAAGCACCGGCCGAAGCGGTTGCCGGTACCACGTTCGCCGTGAAGTGGCAGGGTCCGAACAATCCGCAGGACTACGTCACCATCGTGGCCAAAGGTGCTCGCGAGGGCAGTTACGGCAATTACACGTACACCGCACGCGGCAATCCGCTCAACGTGCTCGCACCGCTCGCCGCCGGTGAGTACGAAGTGCGCTACGCAACCGGACAATCCAACAGCTCGCTCGCCCGCCAGCCCATCCGCATCCTGCCGTCGGAGCAGGAACCCGGTTTCGTGAAAGTGACCAGCAATGCCGCGATCACCGCCGGTGCCGTCGAGATCATCCTGGATGCGTCGGGCAGCATGCTGCAGCGGCTCGGCGGGCAGCGCCGTATCGACATCGCGAAGCAGACGTTGACCCAGCTCACGTCGAAGACCATTCCTGCCAACACCCCGTTTGCATTGCGCGTATTCGGTCGTGAAGTCGATTCGTGTCAGACCGATCTGGATATTCCCGTCAGCCCCCTCAACGCAGCCACCGTGAGCAGCAAGATCGCGGCACTTGAAGCAAAGAACAACGCGAAGACGCCGATCGGCGCTTCGCTCGAGAAGGTCATCGACGATCTGAAAACCATCCGTGGTGAACGACTGGTGATCGTGTTGACGGATGGCGAAGAAACGTGCGGAGGCGATCCTGCCGCAGCCATTCAACAATTGAATGCGGCTGGCATGACGACACGCGTAAACATCGTCGGCTTTGCGATCGACGATCCTGCACTCGCTGCCACATTCCGACGCTGGGCCGACCTCGGCAGAGGCAGCTACTTCAATGCGAAGGATGCGGCCGGCCTGAGCGATGCCATGGCTCGCGCCTTGCGGCCGGCATTCGAAGTGCTCGATGCGAAGGGGCAAGTGCTGGCCGAAGGTCACGTCGACGGCGAAGCGGTACAGGTGCCTGCCGGCGCCTTGAGCGTCCGCATCAAGGGCACGAGCAAAGCCCAGTCCATCGTCGTGAAGCCGAAGGAAACAACGAGCACGCCGTTGTGATTGTTAAGTGTGAACACCCGCAAGCAGGAGTATGAGATGGCTGGATCGGTGCGCAACAACACAGCAGAAGAACGGTACGAACTAGAGCTCGACGGAGTAATCGCGTACGTCGCCTATCATCACGAGGATGGCTACGTGAGCCTCGATCACACCGAAGTACCCTCGCAGCTAGGCGGACGAGGCGTCGGCTCCGCGCTCGCGAAGGGCACACTGGATCTCATACGCAGTGAAGGTTTCAAGCTGATACCGCGTTGCGATTTCATCGCCGGCTACATCAAGAAGCATCCCGAGTATCAAGATCTGGTCGCGAACGCGCGCTGAGGAGTAAGCGATGACGACTGCTGCTTTCAAGCCGAAGGCCTATCTCATCAAGAGCTGTCCGTTCTGCTTCAAGTTTCTGGTGTTCATGGGCGAAGCACAGCTCGCCGATGATATCGACATCGTGGGCCTGGAAGCGAACAGTCAGGAACTGGAAGACGCCAAGGCAACGCTCGGCGCGGCGAGCGGCGCCAAGGTGAGCTTTCCCGTCGTGGAAGTCGAGCCAGGCGTGTACAAGACGGATTCGGATCAGCTGATCGAGTACTTCGCCAAACGGCACGGCGTGAATGCGGAAGAACTGCCGGTGCTTTCGTTCTACAAGCGAGGGCTGTTTCCCGCGTACATCAACATGTACAAAGAGATTCTCGCGCTGAAGCACACGAACGCTTGAGTCACCGGCGCGGACTCGAGGCATCGCCGACGACCGCAGAGACGGCCACAGTATCGGCAGGGCCCGTGCTCAGCGCTTCGCGCGCGCGCTGCTGATATTTCAATGCGGCCGTGCGCAGGCTGTTCTCTTCGACCAGGAACGGCGTCTGCGCAATGTAGGCCAGGACGCGGGGCACACCGAACTGCCCGATCAACGGACGGACCAGCATGATGCCGCCATAGCGTTGCACGTCGCGATACTCGTGCTCATCGCGCCACACGCGGCGCTGGAAGTCCGCAAAGTCATCCGGCCAGATGCGGTCGAGACGGTTTTCGTTGAACAGGGGCGAGCGTGTCGTCGTTATGAACTCGACGATGCCTTCCATCAACATCTCGCACGGCAGGCGCTTGCCCACATCGACGGAGCGGCACCCGTCATGCGGCCACGAGATGCCGTGAGCCTGCGCTGCTTCCTGCAAGTACGCACTCCAGATCGCGTTGTCTATGGCGCCGATGATCGGAAATTCGTCGATGTAGAGATTGTCCTGGTAGAACGGCCAATAGCTGATCGCCATGCGCAGCGGATTGGGCATCTTCGATGTGACGTAGCGACGCGGAACAATCAATCGGTGCTGACTGCGATCGTAGGAAAGACGTCCTGCGAATTGAGCGTACTCGGCGTCGCGCTGCGTGACGTACTTGACGTCGATCTGATTGGGCAACGCACCCAGCTCGCCGAAGGCGTATTCGATGGCTTGCGTGCGGTAGGCGATCAGCTGCGAGACTTGTTTTTCACAACTGCGCAGCGTGCTGTTCTCGCAGGCAGAGGCAACGTAAGGAACGAACAGGGTCAAGAACACGATCCAGGGCTTCATCACCGACTCCGCCTACGTGCAAGTATGCGATCCCCCGTTTGCGCGATCTGTTGTCCTGTAATTCGCTGCTGGTCATCCGTAAAGCGGAGTACACCGCAGAAAAGTTCCCGGTGAACATGGGACTCTGGTCGTAGTAGGTAACGTAATTCGCGGCGCGTAAACCGCATTCACCATTGCTTAGTGCGTTCGACCCGGCATGCGTGGCCGACTCGCAACGGCGATTCCCGCGGCGGCGTTGAAAGCTCACGTTTTGAGCAACGCCGTTGACACGTTCGTCTGAGCAGCGAGCGGTGCTCGCCGCGTCGACATCAGTGATTGCCGAATACTGCTGCGACGGGCTCGCCCGCCGGCGTGCGCTCGACCTGCGCAGTCAGCACTTGTCGTGCTTGCTGCTGATAGCGCAAAGCCGCCACACGCAAACTGCTCTCCCGCACTTCAACGGCGTCTGCGCCACGTAAGCCAATGCGCGCGGCACGCCGAACTGGGCGATCAGTGGCTTGACCAGCAGGATGCCACCGTATCGTCTGACATCGGCATATTGCGGGTCCTGCAGCCAGACCGTGCGCTGAAACTCCGTGAAGTCTTCCGGCCAGATGAGATCGAGGCGATTCTCGTTGAACAGCTGCACGCGAATCGCGCAATCAAATGCTCGATCTGCTTATTGCAGATACGACGCTCGGTGCTCTCAAACGCAAGACTCAGCAAGGGCAACAACAAGCTTTCAACCAGCAACAACACTCTTGCGAACGAAGACACGCTGCACCGATGTCCTCACCTGCTCAATCCCCTCTCCTCTTGCGGGTGCGTAATCACCATTGACGATCATCAGCGCAGGCCCGTTCCGGTTTCTTACGACTCTGGCGGCTTAACTTTCTGACGATCCGCTTCACCAGGCACCCCACTTCCACGGTGTGAGATGCGTCAAGCTTTTCTCGTCTCAACCGCTGTTCCGCAACGCCGTCGCGACGGCATTGATCGACAGCTGGATGCCCTCGCGCACGCGATCGTCGGTTTCACCGGCGCGATGACGCTTCAACAGCTCTACCTGCAACAGATTCAGCGGCTCGATGTAGGGCAGCCGCAGACGGATGGACTCATCGAGCGCGGGATGCCGCTCGAGCAGCCGGCTCTGTCCCGTCACTTTGAGCAACGAATCCTGCGTGGCGCTCCATGCGCTGCGAATGCGATCGAAGATGCCGTCCGCGAGCTGGCGATCTTCGACCAACGTGGCATAGCGCTGCGCAATGCCCATGTCGGATTTCGCAAGCACCATCTCGAGGTTATCGAGCGTGGCTTGCAGGAACGGCCAGCCCGCCGCCATTTCGCGCAACAGTCCTTGATCTGGAAACGCTTGCAGCGCCTGACCCACGCCGTACCAACCCGGCAACATCACGCGCGCCTGCGCCCAACTGAACACCCATGGAATGGCGCGTAGATCCTCGATCCGATCCGACTTCGTGCGCGACGCGGGTCGCGAGCCGATTTTCAGCGTCGCGATCTCGGCGAGCGGCGTCATCTGCCGGAAGAACGTCTTGAAGCCCTCGGTCTCGTATACGAGTCCGCGGTAGCTGCGAAAGGCCTCTTGCGAGATCTTGTCCATCGCGGCAGCGAAACGCGCCGCCTCGGCGCCCACGGCTGCCTCCTCGAGCGATGCGAGCACTGTGGCCGACGTAATCGCTTCGAGATTCTGCGCCGCGCTGTCGCGCGTGCCGTATTTCGCCGCGATCATCTCGCCTTGCTCGGTAATGCGGATACGACCCTGCACCGTCCCCGTCGGTTGCGCGCGAATGGCTGCGAACGAAGACCCGCCGCCGCGACCGACAGCACCGCCACGACCGTGGAAGATCTGCATCGCCGTCTGCGCTTCTTCGAACACATGCGCCAGCTCGCGCGTGGCCTGGTGCAGGCTCCATACGGACGTGAGGTAGCCGCCATCCTTGTTCGAGTCCGAATAGCCCAACATCACTTCCTGGTGACCGCGCGTTTTCTCGACCGCGCGTACTTCAGGGAGCGACAGCCACGAGCGCATCACCGTCGGCGCGTTCTGCAAGTCGCCGATCGTTTCGAAGAGCGGTACGACCATGATCGCCGACTTTTCCGGAGCAGCGGGTCGATACAGGCCGGCCTCTTTCAACAACACGTTGACTTCGAGCAAATCCGAAACGCTTTCGCACTTCGAGATGATGTACGTCGTGATGCACGCCGGCCCGTACGTTGCGTGTGCGCGAGCTGCCGCACGCGCGATGTCGAGCTCGGTTGTCGTTTCCTCGCTGTACGTTGCAAATGGACTGGCCAGCAGCCGCTCGCTCGCCAGCTCGCGGCGTAGCAATTCGACGCGTGCGTCTTCGTCGAGCTTCTGATAGTCGGCCTCGACACCAGCCACTTTGAACAGATCCGACACGACGCGTTCGTGCACGTCCGCGCTCTGCCGCAGATCGAGCGTGGCGAGATGGAAACCGAACGTTTCCACCGCGCGGATCAAGCGCCCCAGCGCGCCACCGGTGGCCAGCAAGCCAGAGCCACCCTCGCCCAGCGCGTGTGCGATCGACACGAGATCGTGGCGCAATTGATCCGCTGTTTGATACGGCTCGCCCGAAACGGATGCCTGGCGGGGCGGAGCATGCCCGGTGATCTGCTGATAAGTCGCGGCGACCCGCGCATAGATGCCGGTGATGGCACGACGGTAGGGTTCATCGCGCCGTGCCGGATTGACGTCATCGCTCGCGTCGGCGAGCGCAGTCACTTCGCCGGTAGTCGTTGCCAGCTCTGTCGAAATGGAGAGCTCGGAGCCCAATGCATGCAGATCATCCAGGTAGCGCGTCAGTATCGTGTGCGAGGCGCGACCCAATGCATGCTGCAACGACTCCGCTTTGACGTTGGGATTGCCGTCTCGGTCACCGCCGATCCAACTGCCGAGGCGCAGAAAGCTGCGCGGCCGGTGCTGGAGCACACGTTCCCAGCGCGCATACAGCGTGGGCAGGACCGGCACGAAGACGTCGCGCAGGTACGTCAGCGCGTTCTCCACTTCGTCGGCGACGTACAGACGCTCGCGCCGCAACGGCCGCGTCTGCCACAGCAGCGCGATCTGCCGCAGGATCGCCTGCTCGATCAAATCGCCCTCGGCTGTCTCGGTGCGTCCGAGATCGCGATGACGCATCAGCTCGGCGACGCGGTTGCGGTGATCGATCATGCTCTTGCGCATGACTTCGGTCGGATGCGCGGTCAGCACGGGCACGATCAACGCCTTATCCAGTAGTGCGGCCGCACGCTCCGCGCCGATGCCCTGTTGCGCCAAGCGTCCGAGTGCCATCTCGACATCGTCCCGCGAGCTGTTCTTGGCGCCCTGCCGGTCTTCGGCCAGGTTCGCCAGCATCGAGAACAACATGAACCCACGCACGAAGGACAGCGTGTCGTCGAGGTTCAGGGCTTCCAGGCCACGACCCATCGCCGTCGCATCCGCGACGCCGCGATATCGATCCACCGAGCTCGCACGGATGAACTCGATGCGCTGAAACAGCGTCTCGCCGCCATACGCGCGGATGACGTCACCCAGGAGCTTGCCGAGGTAACGGATGTCAGCGTTCTGAGTGATGGGCTTGGGGGCTGGGATCACGCGATAGCACTCCGGTAGTGTCTGAAGCACTGTGCACCGTTGGTTGAGCCCATGCAAAAGCGCGGCCTGAACGATGCTGGCGCCTGGAAATCAAGCGCGATGGAAAAACGGGGAGTACGACTGGAAGGAGTGGCGCGCTACGTCTGCAAGAAGCGGCGCGTTAGGTCAAAGCTACGAGCAACGAGTGCTCCAGGGTGGAGCACCTCGCGTGGTCGGTTGCACTGTCATTTGTGGCGTTCATCCCAACCCTGGCGCGCCGCTTCCTCCGGTCGTCCCCCGCTTCGCAGGGGAGGGAGCGCAACGGGCCGAGTGTTTTGATTTGCTGTTCTCGGCAACTCTCTCGCTGCGCAGTCTCCCTTCGCTGCGCAACGTCCCTCCCCTGCGAAACGGGGGGGTTGGGATGGGTGAGCAACCAGCTACACCCGCGGCTGCGGCACGACCCGCATATATGGCTTCACCGACTTCCAGCCATCCGGGAACCGTGTGCGAGCCTCATCGTCAGACACCGACGGCACGATGATCACATCCTCACCGTGCTTCCAGTTCACTGGCGTCGCCACTTTGTGTTGGGCCGTGAGCTGGCAGGAATCCAGCAACCGCAGCACTTCGTCGAAATTGCGTCCGGTGCTCATCGGATAGACCAGCATTGCTTTGATCAACTTGTCCGGCCCGATGAGATAGACAGTACGGACGGTCTGGTTGGTCGCGGCCGTCCGACCTTGAGAGGAGTCGCCCGCGTCCGCAGGCAACATGTCATAGAGCTTGGCGACCGCGAGATCCTGATCACCGATGAGCGGATAGCGGACCACCACCCCGCCGACATCCTCGATGTCCTTCAGCCAGCGTTCGTGGTCGGACACGGGATCGACTGACAGGCCGAGAATCTTGCAATCGCGGGCCTCGAATTCGCGCTCGAGCCGTGCGAGATAGCCGAGCTCGGTGGTGCAGACGGGCGTGAAATCCTTCGGATGCGAAAAGAGCAGGCACCACGAATTGCCGAGCCACTCGTGTAAGTGAATGGGACCTTGGGTCGTCGCGGCAGTGAAATCGGGTGCACGATCGCCGATGCGCAGGGCCATGAGAACCTCCCTCGGTGTAATGAATGTCCTTGAACCGATCAGCAGCGGAAGGCACTGGACAGTAGCACTGCGAGTGCAGCCGTTCTACTGGCTGCGCGTGTTCGTCTTATGCGTATCGAGCGCTTGATTGTCGAGCCACACGCCGACGCCCTGTGCATTCAGCTCGATGTCGGTCGCGAGCAATGCTTCGAGTCGCTCATCGGACGCCGTCGCGCCCATTTGTCGCAATGCACCGAGGTAGATGTTGCGGAAGGCATGCTTCAGGCGGTCATGCCGTTGCGGCGTCTTGGCCACAGCTCGAGCAGCGTCGACCATGTCATCGACCTGAGCCAGCAGCTGCACGGCCAACCGTTCGGGATTCAGCACGGCGCCGTAGTGCGTGAGGTACATGCGCTCGGGCTTGCGCTCGAGCAATCGCGCAACCGAGTGGCGCAGGGCACCGGGATCGAATTGCACCGGCGACGTCGAGGGCAGGATGTACGGCCCGTTCGGCGTCAGAAGACTAGGGTACGCAAGCCCGAACGTATCGCCTGTAAACCACCCTCGCGAGCATTCGTCCCAGATGCAGTGGTGATGGCGCGCATGGCCGGGTGTATCGATGAATACGAGGGGACGGCCCCCAAGCTCGATCGTCATGCCATCGCTCGTTGCGATCACGCGTTGCGCATCGACCGGCACGAGCTCGCCGTAGTCGCGCGCAGCGACGTCGTCGCCGTACACCGCACGCACCCCTTGCATCAGTGCGGCCGGATCGATCATGTGGCGTGCGCCGCGAGGGTGGATCACGAGCTTCGCTTGCGGCAGCTCGCGCATGAGCACACCAACCCCGCCGGCATGATCGAGATGCACATGCGTGGCAATCACAAAGTCGACCGCGCTTCGATCCAGACCCTCAATGTCGAGCACGGCGAGCAGGCGCGGCACGGCGGCGTTGGTCCCCGTATCGATGAACGCTGCGCGCCCGCGTTCGACGAGCAGATAGCTCGCATCGAACAGCTCGCCGCCGAAGCCGGTGTCGATGATGTGAATGCCGAAATGCCTGAGATCGAAAGCGCTCATCTGAATGGAACCTGAGTTCTGAAGCTGCCGCGATGATAAGCGTTGCAAGATGTAGCGGTTCATCTGGCAGCAAAAGCACTACCCATCCCAGCACCCTGAACTTGACTCCGACCCGAGCGTTACCTTGCCGTTACTACAACGGAGCTACCACATGAAAACCAAAACCAATTCGATCATCACGGCCGCCATCGCTCTCGCCAGTTTGGGATGCGGTGCGGCGTTTGCAGGCGAAGGCATGAGCCACGAAAACCATGGCATGGCCATGATGGATACCAACAAGGACGGCAAGGTGTCGGGGGCAGAGCACTCGGCTTGGGCACAGAAGATGTTCACGCAGGCCGACGCAGACAAGGATGGCAAGGTGACTGCCGCCGAGCTGGATGCGGCTCACAAAGCGATGAAGAGCGATGAGATGAAGAGCGATGCGGCCAAGCCCGACGCGGCGGCAAAGAGCGAGAGCTCCGGCGCCAGCGCGGACATGAAGGAACATCACATGTCTTCAGCCGAGAAGATCAAGGAGATGGACACCGACGGCGACAACGCGCTGACGTTGAATGAATTCGTATCCGGCACGCAGATGAGGTTCTCGAAGCTCGATACGAACAAGGATGGCAATCTGTCCGCCAAAGAGTTGAAGGCGGGACATGAGAAAGAGAAGGCAGAGAAGGCCATGGCGAAGAGCGAAGAGTAACTTGCCATGCGATATGACGCCGAGTGGGGCGTCCCTTCCCCTGCGCAGCGGGGGGACGACCGGAGGAAGTGGCGCGCCAGCCCAGGATGGGCCCGCGGAGCTAGTAGCTGACACGCGATTGCGTACCCCAACCCTCCCCCGCTCATTGCGGGGGAGGGAGTGGGATGAAGATCAAGAACCCAGATTGATGCTATAGACGAAGCTCGCCTTGGGGGCGCGCAACCACCGTTCGGTGATCACATCGCGCAGCGCGCTGAAATCACCCTTGCTGTCCACGAAGTCCGCTTTCATCTGCTCCGCACGGGCTTTGTGGCCGGACGCTTTGATCTCCAACACTGTGGTCTCCAGCGCCTTGACTGCATCGCTGAGTGCGCTGAACTCGACATTCAAACAGCCACGATCCGACCCATTCGCCGCGAGCTCATCCGCTTTCCAGGCAATCGCACCGGCGTGCACGAACGACCCGAGCTGCATTGCCGAGAGCTGGCTGTAGTTCTTCGGCGTCCCATCCGCCGCATACATCCCGCGCGAGATGTGACCGAACATCCAGGCCACATCGCGCAGATGAATCCTTTTCACGTCATCGGGTGTGAACAGCCCTTTGCCCGCGAGCCAATCCACCAGGTACATCGAAGAGGTCTGTGCCTTCAGCTCTTCGAGCGTCGACGCCATCGGGCCGCCGAATACGACGCTGTCTTCCTTGCCATTTACTTTGTATTCGTGCGCAGGACCGAGGTTGTGGGCGACCTCGTGCAGCAGCGACGTGATGAGTGATTCCTGTCGGCCCGTCGTGGCCCACGCGTTAGTCGCTTTGCAGAACACCGACGACATCTGTTTCGCAGCGGCGGCGCGGCTGTCGGCATCCGTATAGAGGTTCGTCATCGCCACCGTCCGCCCGCCGCGCTCGGCGGTCGGTCCCCAGTTCGGCAGCGATTGGCCGATGGTTGCGCCATGCGCGTTGCGCTGATCGGCCGCGTTCAGCACGACGTCGATGAAGTCCGGCACCTTGAAGTTCACCTCGCGCGCTTGATACGGCTTCTTCGCCATGGCCGCCAGCGTGCGCTCCATTTCATTCTTGAGCGGATCGAGCTTGCGTTGCCATTCGATCGACTCGCGATTGATGCGCGCGAGCTGCAAAGCGAAACCGGCTTTCCACGCACACGGATCGTAGTAGACCTCGTCCGGCGCGATGCGCACGTACCACTTGCTGTTCTGCGCATTCATCGCGACCCACGCGACGTTCGCCGGCTCCCAATCGTTGGTGCGAAACGACGTCGCGGTGCTCGCCAAGTAGTGTTTCAGCGCCGCCTCATCATTGCCGAGCCCGGATGCCGCTGCTTCCAACTCCTTCGCCACTGCTTCCATGTCGGCCTGATACGCCTGTGGATACGGGACCGCGCGATAACTGCCGGGCTGCGCCCCGTCCGCGACCACGCTGAAATGTCCCATGAGCTCTGCTGAGTTCGGTGCCGCCGCCAAGACATCGCAGAACTTCGAATCGCTCTGAATCTTTGCGGGATACAGTCCCACGACGCGCGGCGGGCGAGCGCGCAGGGCGCTACACGCCTTTTGATTCTCTGTTTTCGGCGCTTCGCAGAACGGCGATTGATTGCGATGAAAGAGGGCGCGACTTGCCGTGTCTTCGGCCGGAATCTTCACATCCAATCCGAACGCGCCTGTCTGACGCGCGTAGATGCGCTCGATCAAGCGCGCTGCCGTCGTGAGATGCTCGACCATGTTTTTTTCCGCGGGCGTCGCCTGCGACAGATCGGTTTCCACCAGCGTTGGTTGCCCCTGCGCCAGTTCCTCGAGCACGAGACGTCGACGCGTGCGTTCCGCTTCGTCCTTCACGGGTTGATCGGATCTCAGCATCTGACCGTAGGCCGTCTCGAACGCAGCGGTAAAGCCGCCAGAACGCTCGAGCCAGACGTGGCGATCGGAATTCGGATAGCCCACGAGGATGACCAGCTCGTTCGGCTCGAGGTTGCCGTTGCCGTTCGCATCGCTGCGCCAGAGCAGTGGCAGGAACAATTCCGCCGCGCGCCGGTTGAAGTCCATCCGCGGCAGGCGCGCATGCTGAGCTGCATCGCTCGCAGGTGCCCCCACGCGTTGCTCGCCATAGACCGGTGATGCGGCGAGCATGACGAAGCACATTCCTGACAAGAGGCTGATTCGCATAAGTGGCTCCGGGACGACCGTCCGGCGATGCTAGCGCGAGATGTGGTTGCCTGCGCGCGGCTTGTACGTGTGCGCGCTCATCACCTGCGGAACCACTGCAAGCATCCCCGGCGTTGACACTGCAGTAGCAACACATGAGACGGCGATCGAATCGTGACGGGACAGCGCGTTGCCTTCAGTTATCACATCTCCCATGAGCAGTTCGCGCCCAGCGAGCTCTTGCGACTCGTGCGCCATGCGGAAGCGGTGGGTTTCGACGCCGCGTTCTCATCCGACCACCTGCAACCGTGGAGTGCGTCGCAGGGGCATTCTGGATTCACGTGGTCCTGGCTCGGTGCAGCGCTGCAGGCCACCACGCGGCTGACGTTCAGTGCAATCACGGTCCCGTGTGGCTGGCGCTATCAACCTGTCGTGCTCGCGCAAGCACTTGCGACGCTGGCCGAATTGTTTCCCGGGCGAGTGCCGTGGATCGCGCTCGGCAGCGGGGAAGCCATCAACGAACGCGCGATCGGTACGCCGTGGCCCGACAGAGCCGAGCGTCATGCCCGCCTGCAGGAGGGCGCGCGCATCATGCGTGCACTGCTGGCAGGGGAGATCGTCACGCACAGTGGATTCGTGAACGCCTGCAATGCGCGAGTGTGGTCATTGCCGGCAACGCCCCCTCGACTCGTCGGTGCGGCCGTCACTGCCAGCACCGCTGAATGGCTCGGCGGCTGGGCCGATGGCTTGTTGACGGTCGGTCGAGACGTCGCAGCGCTCGAGCGCATCGTGCAGGCGTTCCGCCACGGCGGCGGCGCCAACAAGCCTGTCTATCTGAAGCTCAATTTGAGTTGGGCGCGCTCGGCAGAACAGGCGCTGGCGCAAGCGCACGAGCAGTGGCGTTTCAATGTGCTCGGCGGCGACGTGAACTGGGAGCTGAGCACGCCCGCTCAGTTCGAGTCAGCGGCGCGCTTCGTCCGGCCAGAGGACATGCATGCGGATGTGTTCATCGACAGCGATCCGCAGCGCCACGCCGAGTTCATCCGCGAGTGCGCTCGGCTCGGATTCCACAGCATCGATCTGCACAATGTGGGCCGGAATCAGCACGAGTTCCTGACGGTGTTCGGCAAGGAAGTGTTGCCGGCGCTGAGGCGCTAGCACTGGCGGCGTCACGCCGTCGCATTCTCCGTCGCTTCGAGCTTCAAGGTGTGTGCTTCCTGCGAAACCAATCGATGCACGGTCGCGACGAACTCATCGATCGTATTGGGCTTGAGCACGACTTCCTGGATGCCGATCGACTTGGCTGCCTCGATTTCATCGGGCCGCAAATAACCGGAGACGAGCAGGATGCGCGTGCCCGGACGCGCCGCCAGCATCTGCTGCGCCAGGTCGGTGCCACTGCGACCCGGCATCGATTGATCGGTGATCACCAGATCGAAGTGAGCATCCTCCGCCAAGAACACCTCCATCGCGGCCGCGGGGTCCGTAAAACCGGACACCCTATAACCACGGCGGTCCAGCATCCGCTGCATCAGGAATACGAGCGCCTCCTCATCGTCGATATACAGGATGTGCTGATTGGCCCCGTGTTCGCACCGCGTAACAACCGGCTCCGGCTCCGGAGCGAGCGCCTGTGCACGCATGTCGGCGGGCAAGAAGACATGGAAGGACGTTCCGCGGCCCGGTGCACTCTCGACGTTGATGGCACCACCATGAGCACGCACGATGCCGTGCACGATGGACAAGCCCAACCCGCTGCCCTCGCCTTTCGGCTTGGTCGTAAAGAACGGCTCGAAAATGCGATGGACGGTTGCCGGGCTCATGCCCACGCCATTGTCCGCGACATGCAGACAGACATAACGGCCGGGATGCAGATCCGCG
>JBEVDW010000485.1:0-4554 GCA_040513115.1 Steroidobacteraceae bacterium
GCGATGCTCGAGCCGAGCGGCCATGGCAAATGCACGCCGACTACTTGCACGGCTGTCCCGTGCCAGCGCACGAGCGCCCACTGTGCATGTCGGCTGGCATCTGCGAGCTGGAGGGGGTGTGCGGATTCGATGGGCCAGCGACTCAGGATGGCGGCGCCATCTTTGTCTTCTGCTGCAGCGAATGCAGTGTGCGGATAGGTGGGTAACGTTGCCGCCAGCTTGTCCATACGCTCGCGGTTGAATTCCTGCACCAGGATGACGTCGGCATCCGAGCTCGCCAGATAGCGGGCAACCCGCCCTATATCCTCGTTGCGGAACCAGGCGTTCAGCGTGAGCACCTTGAATGCCGGTTGCTCCTGCGCAGCCACGCTCGCAGCCGCATCGGACGGCAGCTCGCTCAGCATCACCGGCCATGCCACGAATACCGCGGCTGCCCAGGCTGGAGCGGCCCAACGGACATCGCGCAGCAACGACAACAAGATCGCGCAGCTCAGCAGCACGTAGCCGTACTGCACGCGAAAGGGAGCGAACAAGTCGAACACCCACCAGTGCCTGCCGAGCAGCCCGGTCGCAAATGCGGCGCACACCAGCACGAGCGCGAAGCGCACCGTGTGTTGGAGGAGAACCCGCCGACGTGGCGGAGAAGGATCGAATTCCGAAACCGGCACGATGGCTACGCGGTGCGTTTGGCTGCAGTGCGCGCTCGAGAGCCCTGGGACCGGCCGGTAAGGTAATACAACTCGACGCGTCGCACGCCCTTCACTTTACGGGTGGAGCGGCGCAGCTCGCGCAGCAGCCGTAAGAGGAGCTGTTCGCCTGCCTTGATTCCGCCTGTCGCGTGTTCGCTGGCAATCGATAGATGCAGCACGGTGATGTTCTCGAGGTCGGGCCGGATATACACCGCGACGCCCACCGGACGTCCACTGTCACTTTCGACGGCGAACAGACACTGCACGTCGTCTCGACCCCGTACGCGCACACGCAGGCGGCCCGCCTCCTCGACAATTTCAGGTGTGCCGAACCGCTCGACTGCCTCGGCAATGCAGTCCATGACGCGGACCTGGCACGCGTTGAAAAACACCAACGCTTCCAGAAAGCGTCGCTGGGATTGCGCAACGTGAGACTGGAACGCAATCGACGGGGTCATAGGGTTGGCAACCTGGGGAGAATGGCAACGATCATGCGGGGACTGAATTCGCCTGTCGAGCCGATCGTTTCGCCGCAAAAAGCCCGAAGATTGCGCACAATCGCAGCGAGCCCCGGTGTCGCAAAAATGTCGCGTCGTCCTATTTGAGCTGCTCGCACTATTTTCCAGCGACTTTCAGCGGGTCGTGAATAAGCGGCGGATGGCAAATGTTGCAGCCGCGGAACAGCGACACATCTCCACCTGCTGCTCCGTTTATAGGTCAATCTTTCACACGGCGGGGCGCTTTCGCCGCTCCGCGGGACACCCTGTGCGCAGCTGGAGACAGTCGGATCCTGCACTCGTTCGTCTTACGTGCCAGCGCCTCGTCCATACCAGGGAACCGCCCATGAGATTTAGGCCCATGCACCGCTAGGCTTTAGCGTCAATGCACCATAAAACTATGAACTGGCTCATGCTTTGCCGCGTGGAAACGGGAACTGGTTCGAGCGCGCCCGGCAACGCACACCGTCAAGATAGCGACCGCTGACTCGAGACGGTGCAGGCATGGCGCAGTCTGCTTTCAGGTACAACATCCACAGCTGACGGACGAGTCTGGCCGCAGAGGAGCGGTCGGGCAAAGAGCTCAAGGGGACAGGTGGCATGAACATTCTGGATCTGGGTCGATTCAAGAGCATCGTGATCGCGAACGCAGTATTTCTGTTGTTCGTGGCTGTGGTGCTGACGCTGAACTTCAACCTGGCGGGTCGACTCGCCTCCACGGGCGTCGCCGTGAAGTACGCCGCGCAGCAGCGCATGCAGCCGCGTGTGGTGCACGATGCCGCGCAGTTGCTCGAGTCCAAGCTCGCAGCTCACGCTGACATCAATGCTGCGCTCGATGATCTGCGCCGCGCGTCAGGTGCCTACGACGAAGCACTCACTGGCATGCAGGGCAACGGCAGCGTTGTCGATGAAAGCGGCAAAGTGCTCGCGGTCGGCGCGGTGCGCTCGTCTGAGGCACAGGCGCAGCTGCAGAATGCGGCAAAGGTCTGGCAGGGCTACAAAGCGAAACTCGAGCCGGTGTTGCGCTTCAGTGGCTCGCCCTACACCGCCGCTGCCGCGGAAGATCCGAAGGCGAAACAGGCCGCGGCATCCACGACTGAATACAGCCCGCGCGGCAAGCGCTTGCAAGCCGCCCTGGCAGAGTTGAACACCGCCGGCACCGACGTGCAGCCGAAGCTCGTCAAGATCGGCTCGGAGCTCACCGCCACCCTCGAGGCGAGCAACCAGTCGCTCGCGCAGTCGTTGCGCATCGTGCAGATCGCGGGCGTGCTCGTGTCGCTGGGCATGCTGCTGTCTATCTTCTTCTACTTCGCACGTAACCTGCGCAAGGACGAGCTCATCTCCAATCGCGCACGCAAAGAAACCGAAGACATCCTGCGCACGGTGAACGAAGGTCTGTTCCTGCTCGACCGTGATCTGAAGATCGGTACCGAGCGTTCGATGGCGTTGGCCACGATCTTCCGCCGCGACGAGCTCACGGGTGTCACCTTCGATCAGCTGCTGCGTAACATCGTCCCCGAGAAGACGCTGAGAACCGCGATGGACTACGTCGCGTTGTTGTGGGGCGAGCGCGTCAACGAAAAACTGGTCAAGACGATCAATCCGTTGAACGAAGTCGAAGTGCACTTCGACAATCCGAATGGCGGCTTCGACACGCATTTCCTGGAATTCGATTTCACGCGCGTGAAATCGGAAGGCACGTTGTCGCATCTGCTCGTGACGGTGAATGACGTTACCAAGCGCGTGATGCTCTCGCGCGAGTTGCAGGACTCGCAGGAAAAGGCTCAGGCGCAGCTCGATCTGCTGTTGCGCATCCTGCACGTCGAGCCGGATCAGCTCACGAGCTTCCTCACCGACGCGGATGTGTCGTTGAAGATGGTGAACTCGATCCTGAAGGAGCCGGCACGCGAGGAGACGGCGTTCCGCGCAAAGATCGATGGCATCTATCGTCAGGTGCATGCGGTCAAGGGCGAATCGGCGGCACTCGGCTTGAAGACTGTCGAGCAGCGCGCTCACGCATTCGAAGAGTCGCTGAACGAATTGAAGGGTCGCCCGACGCTGTCAGGCAGCGACTTCCTGCCGCTGGTCGTGAAGCTGGACGATCTGTTCGCCCATTTGGCGCAGGTGCGCGAGATGCTGAGTCGCTTGATGGACCTGCACCAGGCCATTGCCTCACGCAGCAAGAACAGCGAGAAGGTGGACGCGGCCAAGGTGGACGCATGGCTCGCCGGTAAGGAAGGCGACATCGCCGTCGAAACGGCGGAGGTCGAAGCCACGGCAACCGGAAGCGGGCTCGATCAGACGCTGGGCAGCCTCGCCGAGCGCATCGCGAGCAGTCACTCCAAGCGTGTGGAGCTGCGCTGCAGCGGCCTCGGTCAGGTTCCCGAAGCGTACAAGCGCGCGGTGAAGGACATCTCGATTCAGCTCGTGCGCAACGCCGTCGTGCATGGTATCGAAGAGCCGAGCGAGCGTGCATCTGCACAAAAGCCGGAAGTTGGCACGCTCGCAGTGGAATTTGCGAAGCGCAACGATGGCTTCGAGCTCGTCGTGCAGGATGACGGTCGCGGATTGCAGTTGGAGCGCATCAAGCAGGTGGCGATCGAGCGCGGCGTGGTCACGCCGGCCGAAGCTGCGTTGCTCGATCCGCGCCAGACGATGGCGTTGATCTTCCGTCCCGGATTCTCGACGGCGGACAAGGTGACCACGGATGCAGGCCGCGGCGCCGGCATGGATCTCGTGCGCATCCTCGTTGCGGAACTCGGCGGGCGCGTTGGACTGGCCTCGGCCGGCGGACGCTTCTCGAAGTTCAAGATCTGGTTGCCGGCGACTGATCGCGCCGTCGCCGCTTAATACCAAAAAAAGAGGGACTCCAATGGCTGCCAGCGCTCAGGCTCAACCGTTGACGAACAAAAAGCTCAAGCTCATGATCTGTGACGATTCGAACATCATTCGTCGCAAGATCGAGCGCGAGCTGAAGATCGATCGCTTGCACGTGATCGCAACTGCGGCCAACGGCAAGCTCGCCGTCGAAGCCTTCCGCAAGGAACCCGCGGATGTCGTGACCATGGACATCACGATGCCCGAGATGGACGGCATCGAATGCGTCGAAAACCTCGTGAAGATCAAACCCGATGTCTTGATCCTGGTGATCTCCGCTTTGTCGGACAAGGCCACCGCGATCGAGGCGCTGAAGCGTGGGGCCAACGGCTTTTTATGCAAACCATTCACGGATCGCCAGCTGACGGAAGCGCTGGAAGAGCTGCTGAGGGGCGCCGGCAATGATGACTAAAGTCGAATTGGAAACGTTCGTCGAAGGAACGACGCACTATTTCGCGACCGCTGCCAACCAGCCCGCGTCAGTAGGCTCG
>JBEVDW010000486.1:0-8685 GCA_040513115.1 Steroidobacteraceae bacterium
TACGTACGGGCTGTCGAGCGCACTCACGACGATGCGGGTGACGCCAAGGTCCTCAGCGCGGCGCACGTCATCCGGCGTGTTGAAGATGTTGTTCGCGATCACGGTCACGTCGAACGGTAAGTGATCCCGTCCCGCGGCCTTGCGCTGCTCGCGAATCGTCTTGAGCTTCGCTGCCATGTCGTCCAGGTTCTTCGATCCAGGTTCCACCCACCCGTCGCCCAGCAAAGCCGTGCGCCGAAGTGCTGCTGGGGACGAACCGCCGATCTCGATGGGTATGCACGGCTTTTGTAGAGGTTTCGGCTCCAGGCGCACGGGTCCGAAGCGATAGTACGGACCGTCGTGTGTGATGACCTCTTCAGTCCACAAGCGACGCAAAAGCGGAATCAATTCGTCCATCAGCTTCCCGCGTTGTTCGAATGGCAGTCCCACTGCGTCGAACTCCTCCTTCAACCAACCCGCGCCGGCACCCAGAATGACGCGTCCGCCCGACACGCGGTCCAATGTCACCAACGTGCGCGCAGTGATGATGGGATGGCGTAGCGGCAAGACATACACGCCCGTGCCGAAACGCAGCGTCTTGGTCACCGCGGCCATCGCGGCAATCACGATACAGCGATCGAAGAGCGGTGTACGAGTGGTGATCCCCGGACGGTTATCCGATGTATACGGATACGTTGCCGGCATCTCATCCGGCATCACGAGATGCTCCGGCATCCAGATGGATTCGTAGCCGCAGGCCTCGGCGTGCATCGCGCATGCAGCGTGGTGCCGCGGACCAACTCCCAACAGGAAGTAGCCGAACTTCATCGCTCACCTCACCTTGCGGCTGACGAAGTCGCGCAGAGCACCGCCAATATCGTCCTGCAGCCACTCATTGAGCATGACGACGAGCAACTGCAGCTGAGCCCGCGCCAGAAAGTCATTCCTCAGCTTCGGATCGGTGCGATCCTTCACCGTGTGCACATCGGGGATCTGTGCTTCGACCAGCGAAGGCGCATCCAGGATCCAGGCAATGCCGAGAACGGCAATCGAGAGCTTCACGAGGAATGTGAACTCCTCGAAGTCGATGGCGGGGCCGCCGTTCCGGTGATACTCGTCGACGAACAGCTGCATCAGCTCGCGTCGATTTGCATTGAGGAAAGCCGTTTCGGCTGCGCAGGTCATTCCATAGAACGACTGCGCCACGTTCATCTGCCCCACGCTGCCCCAGTCGAGCATGCCCGCTTGCAACTGGCCGCGCTCGTCTACCCAGAACCAGGCATTGTCGAGATTGCAGTTCCAATGACACAGTGCGATGTAATCGGAGCGTTCGTTCAGATAGGAACGGATCTCGAGCTCGTGCTCGAGTACCAATGGCGCTTCGCGAGCAAAGCGCTCGAGAAACTCCTTGGAGCCTACGTCTTTCGGGAATAGCTGCGGATGAGCAGCGGCGAACGACTGCAGCTTCTGCAGCTTGCCCTGCAGTTGCTCCGGCGTGTACGGAATGCGGCTGCCGACATCGATCTTCTGCGGGTCGAACGGAAACTGTCGGTCCGCCTCCGCGCCCAGCTTGCCCGCTTTGTGAAAGCCTGCGAGGCGCGCCATCGTCTTGGTCAGCGCTCGATAATGCCCTAGCGGATTCGGTAGCTCGTAGTCGAGACACTTGTCGTAACAGCGCTCGATCGAACCTTGTCCGTAGGCGATGCGCTCGGTGATCAGCAATCCGCTGCATGTCTTGTTGTCATAGTCTGCGAAGTAGCACCTCGGCACCGCGATAGGGAACCCTTCACGACGTGACAGGAGCGCGAAGCGTACTTCGGCTTCCATCAATGGCCCGAACAGATCGCGCAGCGGATCGCCGAACATGCGTGGGAACTTGGCGAAGAGCTCTGTGTGCAATCCTTGCGGGCGTTCGTACTGAACGGTGAGCAGTAGCTTGCGACCCATGCCGCCGCCGAAAAACTCTTTGTGCGCCGTCACAGCGACCACGCGATTGTTCTTGTCGATCACGCCGCTCGCACGGAACGCCTCGGTGAGGAATTCCGGACCGCGCGCGAGCAAGGGCTCGATGGTCGTCGGAAAGGCAACACCCAATTGATCGCCGACGACGTACTCAGGATAGTTGGTCACGTACGCATTACTCCGAGATCGATCGTTCAACTAGGGGCTCGCGCGCCCGCAGGCGGCAGCAAATGTACACGACGAACCCATTCCACTACGATCGAAACTGCACCGATCGATCGACATCGCAACGTCCACGCTCGCGGTGGATGGGAGACACACCATGGCCAGCTTGTTCGTCTCGCGCTACGCCATCAAGCCGGGCGCTCGCGAAGAGTTCATCCGCCGCCTGCACGCACTGTATCAAGTGGCCAAGCCCGTACTGGATGTGGAAACGACGATTCTCTTCTACGGCTGGAGCCGGACGGGTGAGTTCGTCGCGGTCGAGTCATACCGCGACGAAACGCGGCTGAATGCGATGCGCGCGACCGAAGGCTTTCAGGCCGGCTTTCGCGGCCTCATGGAATGCTGCGACAAGCCAATGACTCTCGAGCTCTTCAGCGGCGAGAACCTCGCGGCTCCTGTCCTCGCGCACGATAAGGCGCTGTTCGACGACCTGTACCCTGCGGGCCCGTCCAGGTTCCACCCGGAAGTAAACGGCCTCAAGACGATCGTGCTTTGATCAAAAGTCCGACCTTCACCAGGTGTAACTCTGGACCGGATCAGACCGATTGCACGGTCAGGCGTTTGGCAGGTCTACTCTGCAGCTTGCGACCGTTGTAATTGAGGTAGCTCGGGACGGCGTCCATCGAAATGAGTTGCCGCTTCATCTGATGGAGCACGGCCTCCGCGCGCAAAATCTCCTTCGGATCGATGCCATCCATGATCTCTCGATTCACGACTTCTGCGAGTCGTTGGCACTGGGCGAGCAGCTTCCCACCCTTGGCGGTCAATACGACGCGCTTGGCGCGCCGATCGTTCGGCACGGGCTGACGCTCTACGTAAGCACTGGCTTCCAGTCGATCGATCAGACCACCCAACGTGACTTTGCCGACGTCGAGCACTTGAGCCAGCTCCGTCTGCATCATCCCCTCGCTCGGATGGCGCGACAGATTCGCGAGCACCCACCACTGCGAGCGCGTGACACCGAGCGGCTTGAGTGTCTTGTCGAAGATCGTGCGACGCAAACGCGACACGTCATGCACGAGGAAACCGATCCGAAACGGCTGCTGTTGTTTTGCCATCCTAGGAGTACCGCCGAGTACGTTGTAGTGGTTAGGCACTCTTGTGAGCGCACATGAACCACATCATATGGCAACGCACCGATTTTGGCAGCTGAACTGGCCCTGGAGTGTAGACAGTTTTACAGGTTCACTCGCTTGCCTGTCGCGGCCGACGTCTCGATGGCCTGCAGCAAGCGATGACGCTGGACAGCATCGTCGAACGAAGGGCACGTACGTGTGCCGTCGCGCAGATCGGAGGCGAAGCGGGCGTAAGCCTGAGCGACGTTGAAGGCCACGGTGGGCAACTCAGGCGCCCAACGGTACTTGCTGGGCACCTCGAGTGGCTGGAGCGCTGGCTCCTGGCCGGTGGCACCCTGCAAGGAGAGATCCGCGAGCTGGGCGTGACCGAACATTCCGCTGATTTGCAAATCACCTGCCGAGCCATTGATCTCCAGCAGCAGGCCCGTGCCACGCGGCAAACCGCCGCGATAGTGAATATCGACCACTGCGCCGTTCTTCAGTGTGCCGCCGACGATGATCTGATCTTCGGACGTCATATCGACGATCGCGCCCGTTTCGGCAACCTGCGTGCGCGTACGCCGGCGCGCGGTCAATGCCATGACTTCGCGAAACTCACCCAGTGCGTAGCACATCGCATCCACTGTGTGACCGAACGGGATGGTCAACAGAGTTGCGCCGTTCTTCTTGTCCGCCGTGTAGAGATTCGGCGTGTCCATGATGGGTCCCCAGTTCGCACCGGAGCCCACGAGCGTGACGGAGAGCACCTCACCCACGTAGCCTTCAGCCACGAGATCGCGCACGTAATTGAAGACGGGTGCCGAGCGCGCTTGCAAGCCAACGGCTGCCCGCGCCTGCTTCTGTCGCGCGAGCTCCGCCATGCGCACCGCTTCATCCAGGCCGTTGCCCAGCGGCCATTCGCAGTACACATGCTTGCCGGCATTCAGTGCAGCGTTCACGAGCTCGAGGTGATGCGGCACCTTGACAGTGACTGCAACGACATCGACGTCGGGATGCGCAACGAGCGCTTCGTGATTGTCGAACGCGAATGGCACGCCGTACCGTTTGCCCGATTCCTCCGCACTCGCCCGCTTCGTCGTGCTCAAGGCCACGATCTCGTATTGCGGCAGCGCTTTGAGCGCCGGAATGTGGGCGATCGCCGCCCAGCTACGATCCGGCTGCACGCCGATGATGCCGACTCCAATCTTGCCGTTCTTCATGATTCTGCTCTGCTGATTGACTGATGCGCGCTTAGGTCGCGTGGGTGACGAGCGCTTCCCTGGGAGCACGTGTGTTGTCTGCAAGTCGCGTGACTTGCACGGGAACGCCATTGAGAACGGTGGAAGCAGAAGGCACGTCGAGCAGCAGCTCATCGATGATGGAATTGGCACTGACGCCCGGATGATCTTTCGCGACCCGCTGTCGCGTACCCGGCAGACCATGTCCCCAACCATGCGGCAGGCTCACCACACCCGGCATGACTTCGTCGCTGACTTCGACCAGCGCTTCGACCCCCGCGATATGCGTGCGCACATCGGCCGTGTCACCTGACACGATGCCGCGCCGTTCTGCGTCGCGCGGGTTGATCAACAGCGTGCAGCGCGGCTTTCCCTTCACCAGGAAATGCAGGTTGTGCAGCCACGCATTCTTCGAGCGGATATGTCGCCGGCCGATCATGACCAACGATCCCGGCACCTCGCTCTCGCTCAGCCATTGCTCCATGCGCTGGACATCGTCGACCAAGCGTTGCGGCGCCAGATCGATGAGACGGTCGGGCGTCTTCAACACACCGGGCAGTTGCTCGCCATGAGGACCGTAGTCCAACCCATGCGGTTCCTGCTTCACGCGCTCGAGCGTGAGGCCATCGGGTACCAGACCGAACGCATCGCCCACCGGTCCGCTGCGAATCATTACATCGAAGATGCGATCCGCACCCGGCGTATCACCGATCGCGGCGCGCGCGTGTGCGAAGTCGACTTTGGCGCATTCCGGACGTCCCTGGGCCAGAGCGGACTTGAGCAACGCGCTCACGAATTCTTCTTCCATCTGCTCGAGTGGAATGCCGCGCAGGCGTGCGGCGAGCCCCGCCATGAGCTGCCAGTCCCGCGGGCCACTTGGCGGGAAGATCGGCGGCGACCACTTTACGTACTTGCGGATCATCTCGTACGCAGTGACGGCCGCGAAGTCGGAGTGCTCTGCGTATGAAGGTCCGGGAATGATGATGTCCGCGTGCCGCGTGGTCTCGTTCACGTAGATGTCGAACGACAGCATGAACTCCAGGCTCTCGAACGCTTGCGCAAGGCGCGCACCGTTCGGGTTCGACAGCACGATGTTGCCAGCTTGCGTAATGAAGCCACGCACCTGGCCGGGTCCCGGCGTGAGGATCTCGTCTGCGAGTGCTGCCGTGGGCAACATGCCGACGGTTTCGGGCAGCTTGCGCACGCGCGAATGCCACCGGCCCATCGGTGGCACATCGCCGACGTAGCTGTCATTGAAGAGAATGGGCGTCGGAATGCCGCCGCCGCTGAACTGCATGCCGCCGGCGCGATCGAGGTTGCCGGTGAGAATGTTGACCGCGTCGATCAACCAGCCGGCAACAGAACCGAAGCGCTGCGTGCACGTGCCAGTGCGACCGTGGATCGCTGCGCTCGGTGCGGCCGCCAATTCACGAGCAAGGCGACGAATTACTGTGGCATCGATACCAGTAATGGCGGCGGCGCGTTCCGGCGGAAACTTCGCTGAAGCGGCACGCAACGCATCGAGCCGTTTCACGAGACCTTGTGCGCGTCCGAGGCGATACAGATTCTCTTCGAACAGCACATGGATGATTGCGAACAGCAGCACCGAGTCGTAGCCCGGACGGATGGGCAGATACTCGTCCGCAATCTCCGCGGTCTCCGTGCGGCGCGGATCGATGACGACGACTTTGCCGCCACGCTCGCGAATGGCCTTGATGCGATTCGCGATGCCGGGCGCAACGATCATGCTTCCCTGCGACACGACCGGGTTCGCGCCCATGACGACGAGATATTGGGTGCGATCGAGGTCTGGAATCGGCTGCACCAGAGGACTGCCGAACATCAACGTCGCGCTTACGTACTTTGGAATCTGATCCAGCGTGCCGGGCGAGTACACCTGGCGTGAGCCCAGCGTCTGCATGAGCAGACCGCCGTAGATGAGCAACTCGGGCTTGTGACCGGTCGGATTGCCGAAGTAGTAGCCGACGCTGTCGGCACCGTGTTCCTTTTGAATCGCGCGCAGGCGCGCGCCGGCTTCGTCGAGCGCCTCATCCCAGCCGATTTCTTCGAAGTCGCGGCCCTTGCGGCGCAGCGGTTGGCGCAGGCGATCGGGATCTTCGTGCAACGCTTTCAACCCGACCGCCTTCGCGCACAGAAATCCCTTGCTCAAGGGATCGTCTTTGTCGGCACGCACGCTGAGGATCTTGCGTTCGGCGTCGTCCACCGTAACTTCGATGCCGCAGGCTGCTTCGCAGAGTGCACACGAACGGTAGTGAGTTCTGCTCGATGGCGAGTGGTCCATGAAAGCCCCCCGCGGTTACGCGGATTCAGTGAATCATTTCGACGGTTCGCGGCGAAACAGCATGCTCGCCGCGAACAGCAACTTCATGAAACCCATTTGCGCAATGAGCTTGCGCACTTCGGCAGGCGTGACCACCGCCGTGACGGGCATCGCGCCCATGATCTTCCCGCGGAAACGCAAGGTCGAGCCCTCACGCGAGAACTCTTCGATCTCCATCAACTTGCTGCGGTCTGCGCTGTAGATGATCATGCTTCGATCTCAGGTCGCCATCACGCGGCTGTACTTCACGCCCAGGTCGCCCATCAGCTGCATTGCCGTTGCGCGACCGCCGCCGGTGACCGTGCCGCCTGGATGCAGGAACGGGCCTGACAGATAGAGGCCAGCAATTCCGGGTACTCGATACTGCGCCAACTCCGGGGTCGGACGTCGGCCGCTCCACTGATCGATGTACGTACCCACGCCCATGATGTCGCCGTTCTGGAAGGACGGACTCCATTGGTGCATGTCGTATGGAGTTTCGACGGCGCTGGCGATGATGTTCTCCGAACCCATGTTCGTGGTGATGCCACGATACCATTCCAGGATCTGGTCTTTGACCTCGTGCTTCACCTCGTCCCAGTACGACAATTCCTTGCCTGCGAACTTGAACGGCACGAAGTGGTACAGGTACAGGCTGGAGCCCTGGCCGTTCGGCACGCGAGTGCGATCGTAGTTGGAATTGTGTTGCACTGAGGCATTGATCGAATCCGGCAGCTCACCGTAGCGCATCTGATCGAAGTGGCGACGGAAGCGCAGCATCGACGCCGGGGCCGGTTCCACGACGGCGGCGGAATCGACTTCAGGGCCGGCCTTGTACTTGGGTGCCTCTTTCAACGCCCAATGCGTGTTCATTGCACCGAACGCGCTCAAGCGAACGGCCTTCGCGCGCGCAGCAACACCGCTATCGATGCCTTCGATGATGTCGCCGAGCAGCCAGGGGTGAACGTTCGCGACGACCGCTTTGGTGGCTTCGAACGTCTCGCCTGACTTCAGCGTGACACCCTTCACCTTGCCGCTGAAGCTGTTCACCTTCACGACTTCACTCTCGGTGCGCACTTCACCGCCGTGATGCCGAATACATGCAACCAACGCTTCAGCAAGCTTGCCCGACCCGCCGACCACGCATCCGGGGTGATACTTGTGCTGCATGGCGGCCAGGAACAGCGGGACGATACCCGTGCCGTTCTCTTCGGGTCCGATCATCAGCTCGGAGGCCCATTTGAGGAAGTGGATGCGGACCTTCTCGTGCTCATAGAGCCCGCAGACCACATCGTAGGCGCTCTTCAACAGCGAGCCGATCATCTGCTGACCTTCGAGGCTCTGGTCCATCATCGCCATGAAGCCGCCAAAGGGCAGCGGTGGACGGAACAAGCCGGAGACGAGCAGATCGCTCATGGCCATGGCTTGAGTCACGAGTGCGCGATAGGCCTCTGCATCGCGCGCGGAGAATTTCGCAATCGACTCGCAGGTCTGGTCGACGGAGAAATGCGTGCTCAGGAACGTGTTGTCGTCGAACACAGTGGCGTGACCGACGCTCGGCTGCGAGAACTTCAAGCCGAATTTCGCTTTGAGCCCGAGCTCATCGTTGGCGATGAGCGGGTTCGCCATCAGCAGGACCATCTGTCCGGCATGCGTGTCGTGAATGAAGCCCGGCGCTGTGATCTGGCGGCTGACAGCACCGCCGCCGATGACAGGGTTTTTATCGAGCACGAGGACCTTCATCCCCACAGCAGCCATATATGCCGCCGCAGTCAGCGAGTTCTGTCCACCGCCCACTACGATCACTTCATGCTTTGACATCGTTACCCTCTAAATGAAACTGCTCCGGCGCACTGACGATGAGTGTCGCCAGTACGGGAGCAGGACTGATCACACCTGGCGGCGC
>JBEVDW010000487.1:0-3243 GCA_040513115.1 Steroidobacteraceae bacterium
GCGAGAGCAGAAACACGATCAGATCCGCCACCTGCTCGGCTTTCACCCAGCGGTCGAACTGCGCATCTGGCATGTCGGCCCGATTGACGGGTGTGTCGATGATGCTCGGCAGCACGGCATTGACGGTGATGTCGCGGTCCTTGAGTTCGTCGGCCAATGCTTCAGTGAGCTTCGCCACCCCTGACTTCGAGGCTGCGTACGCGCCCATACCGGCTCCGGCCTTGATGGCGCCGGCGGCACCGATGTTCAGGATGCGTCCACCTTTGTTCAGCTTGGACAAGGCAGCTCGTGTCGCATTGACCGCGGTGCGCACGTTCACGTTGTAGAGCATATCCCAGGTCTCCGTGCTGCCGCCCTCGAGCGTTTCCCAGCGGAACGTGCCCGCGATGTTGACGAGTCCGTCCAAGCCGCCGAGCTTCTCGGCCGCCTCCTGCAAAGCCGTGTTGGCTGCAGCGGCCGACGAGAGATCGACGCCACCCAACACGATGCTCCGGGGAAGGGCAGTGGCGGGTGCGGAGGCACTGTCGATACACGCCACACTCGCTCCCGCGGTCTGCACCGCTGCTGCGACGGAGCTACCCAGCGCGCCGAAAGCGCCGGTGATGACGATCTTCTTTCCTTGGAGGTTCATGCGTGGGTTGCCTAGGTAGTCGAATGCACGATGTCACTGCTGTTCATATAGCAAAACACGGCTCGGATCTGAACTAGCATCCGAAGTGCGTGAGTCTTCTGCAGACGAACAAGTCATCAAGTGTGGCCCAGCACGGTGTGCGGCTTGTAAGGCTCTTGAAGTTGCGCGATTTCAGTTGCCGTCAGCTTCACTTCGAGCGCCTTCACGGCATCGTCCAGATGATGCGGTTTGGTCGCGCCGATGATGGGGGAGTTTATCGCAGGATGCGCCAATACCCAGGCGAGGGCCACCTGCATCGCCGGTGTGGCACGTGCGTTGGCGACTTCGTGCAGACGATCGACGACGGCAAAATCCTGCGGCTGGAAATACATGTTGCGACCGAACTGGTCGCTCTTCGCGCGTGCCGTGTCGCCGCCGTCTTGCGTGCGATTGCCGGCCAGAAAACCGCGCGCCAGCGGCGACCACGGGATGACGCCAACGCCTTGATCCTTGCACAGCGGCAACATTTCGCGTTCCTCCTCGCGATAGATCAGATTGTATTGCGGCTGCATGGAAATGAACTTCGTCCAGCCATGCAACTGGGCCGTGTACTGTGCCTTGCTGAACTGCCATGCAAACATCGACGATGCGCCGATGTGTAGCGCCTTGCCGGCTTTCACCAGGTCGTGCAGCGCCTCCATGGTCTCCTCGATGGGCGTTTGATAGTCCCAGCGATGAATCTGATACAGATCGACATGGTCGACGCCCAGTCGACGCAGGCTGGCGTCGATCGCCGTCATGATGTGCTTGCGCGACAGGCCGCCTGCATTCGCGCCTTTGCCCATCGGCGCAAATACCTTGGTGGCGATCACCACCTCATCGCGCGCGGTGAAATCGCGCAAGGCTCTGCCCAGTACCTGTTCGCTGACGCCGCCACTGTATCCGTCGGCCGTATCGAAGAAATTGATGCCCGACTCCAGCGCGCGGCGGATGAATATCCGGCTCTCGTCCTCGTCGAGCGTCCATTCATTGTGCGCATACGCAGCGGGATCGCTCGTCTTGCCATACGTCATGCAGCCGAGACACAGCCGCGAGACCTTGAGTCCGGCGTGACCCAGTCGAACGTATTCCATGGTCCATACCTCGCAGTCAGCGTCAGATGATGAGGGCAGGGCGCGGCGCACTCAGGTCGGATTCGGCCGTAGCGTGACGCCTGCGCCGCCGCTTCTCGGAGCGTGAGGTCGTACTCGCGGCAGACTATCACTCGTGGGTTCGCATCTGCCGCCTGTATGTGCGGCAGCGTTATTCTGGATTGTGCAATTAGCAGGAGTCAGAACATACTTTCAAGGGGGAACGGCACAGGTTGATGAAGCTTTCGCGTCTCGACGGAGTTCGCACACTGTTGGCGGGTTCAGCCGTTGCAAGCCGAATTCGGCTGGAATCGCAGCGAGATCCACACCTTGATTAGAATCTCGAATCTGGAGAACCGAACGTGCTGAACATCAACCGTGAGGGCGCGATCGGCATCCTGTCGTTCAATCGACCGGAGCGTCACAATGCGCTGAATGACGAGCTGGCAGAGGCATTCACCGAGGCTCTGGATCGCTATATCGCAGACGACAGCATCCGGGTGATCGTGCTCCGTGGCGAAGGCCCTTCCTTTTGCTCCGGCCGCGACACATCTCAGCTCGGACACCGCGCGCGGGAGGAAAGCGACTACAACTTCGTCTTGCGTCACCAGCAGGCACGTTTGCGCCAGCTCGACTGTCCGAAGCCGATCATCGCAGCACTGAAGGGCGCGGTGCTGGGCGGCGGCTGCGAGATTGCACTTGCCGCGGACATCCGCGTGTCGTCCACCGAGCTCAAGATGGCCCTGCCGGAGATCACGTACGGCTTGGTCACCGACACCGGCGGCTCGCAACTGTTGACCGCGCTGATCGGTCGCGCGCGAGCCAAGTACATGCTCTTCACCGGCGCGCGCATCGATGCGCAGACGGCGCTCGCTTGGGGTGCGGTGGACTTCGTGGTCGCACCGGATCAGCTCGATGCGAAGGTGATGGAGATCGCACGACAGATCGCATCGCGCTCGCCGCTGGCGCTCGCATTCGCGAAGCAGCTCGTCGATCAGTTCGACGCGCCCGCGATTCGGCGGGGCTTCGGTGCCGAGCTCATCGCACAGACCGCCATGTTCTCGTCTGCCGATTACCGCGAAGCGCGCGCCGCGATCCGCGAAAAGCGCGTTCCCGACTTCACAGGAAAATAGTCGATGCCCCTTTCAACGCCTCCACCGCTCGGCACGGCGATGCTGCCGGCGGGTACATTCAGCGGCAAAACTGTCGTCGTGACCGGTGGCGGCACCGGCATCGGCAAAGGTATCGCGCTGGAGTTTGCGCGCCTTGGCGCGAACGTCGCCATCATGAGTCGCAGTCAGGAGCACATCGACAAGGGTGTCGCGGCGGTGCGGGCCCTGGGTGCCATGTCGATCGGCGTGTCGGCCGACATCCGTGTGCCGGAGCAGATTAGCGCCGCATTCGACACCATCGAGCGCGAGTGTGGTCCCATTACTGCGCTGATCAACAATGCCGCCGGCAATTTTCCCGTGCCGGCGGAAAAGCTCTCGCCCAATGGTTGGC
>JBEVDW010000488.1:0-21158 GCA_040513115.1 Steroidobacteraceae bacterium
GTTGAGTGAGGACGCAGCCGGTGTGCTGGCTAACTGGTCGGCTGGCTTGCTGGCCAGAAGTTGGTTCGCAGCCCTCCGTACCTCTGGCCAGTCGACCAGCTAACCAGTTGGCCAGCAAGCCATTCCTCTGTATCCGCTCCGTTACTCCCACGTTACTTACTTGCTACTGCCCTCTCCTTAAGCTCCTCCTGAAGCGTGCGGTGCGGCACAGGAGGGCAGATGCAACAACTCGTGCGAACGATTGCGATCGTTGGAGGTGGATTCTCCGGCACGGTGCTGGCTGCCAATCTCCTGCGCAAAGCCGCTCACACGCCCACCCGTCTCCTGCTGATCGAGCGCGAACACGACATCGGCTGCGGGCTTGCGTACGAGAACCACGCGTTGCACCGGCGCCTGCTGTTGAATGTGACGGCGGGCCGCATGTCCGCTACCACGGCTGCGCCACTGGAATTCTTCCACTTCGCACAACGGCGCCTGCCGAACGTCACGATCGAAGACTTTCTGCCGCGAGCGCTGTACGGCGAATATCTGCAAGAGGTGTTGTTGGCTGCCGAGCTGTCCGCAGCGCGCTCCATCCGCTTGAAACGTGTGCGTGCGGAAGTCATCCGGGTGAAGCGCATCGATCGCTCGCGGCCGCTGCAACTGGAGCTCAGCGACGGCAAGACAATCGTCGCCGATCAGGTCGTTGTTGCATCGGGCAATCCGCCCCCCGCGCCACTCGGGATGTGCACGGGGCTCAGCGACGGCTATATCGACGATCCGTGGCAACCGGGCGCACTGGACGGTGTCGCGGGCGAAGTGCTGTTGATCGGCACGAGTCTGACCATGGCCGACATGGTGCTGACATTGGCGGGACGGCCGGAGGTCACCCGCGTCCACGCGTTGTCGCGTCACGGGCTCGTGCCACCGAGACAAACGGCGTTCAGGCCCGATGCCTTCAAGGGCGACGGCAGCTCACTCCTGCTCGTTGCGTCTTCTTCCTTACGCAGCCTGTCGCGTGCGGTTCGAGGATTGGCTGAAGAGGCCGAGAGCGCGGGCGGCGATTGGCGCGAAGCGGTGACGTTCGTACGTAATCTCGCGCCACGCATCTGGCAGCGCTTGCCCGAACGCGACCGCGCGCGCTTTCTGCGGCATCTGCGAGCCTACTGGGATATCCACCGGCATCGCTTGCCCCCGCAAACCGTCACTCGCCTGAATGAGCTGCGCGATCGTGGCCGCTTGCACATTCTTGCCGCCCGCATCGAGAAGTGCTCGCGCGTCGACGGACGCATTCGGGTGCCTTATCGCGGGCGCGGACACGCCCCCACCACCGAGCTGTTCGTCGACCACGCGATCAACTGCACCGGTCCTGACTACGATGTCGCACGCACGCGCGACCCGTTGTGGCGCAGTCTCGTCGACAGCGGATTGGCCGTGCGCGACGCGCTGGGTCTTGGCGTCAAGACGGGCGCGAACGGCGCTCTGTTCGACGCCGATGGCTGGCCCGGGCCGCATCTTTATTACCTGGGGCCCATGCTGCGTGCCGATCACTGGGAAGCGACCGCCGCCGCGGAACTGCGCGTGCATGCCGAACAACTCGCGGCCGCGCTCATGAACGGCGACCGCATCGAGAACACCAGCCTGCGGCGGGCGGCGCCATGAGCATCGTCGTCGCGGATGACGATGCGGATCTGCGCTCGCTCGTCTGGTTCACCCTGACGCAGGGCGGATATCAAGTCACCGCCGTGGCGGATGCCAAAGGCGCCGTCGAAGCCTTCGAGCAAACGCAGCCAGAGCTCCTGGTGCTCGACATCAACATGCCCGATCGCAGCGGCTTCGAAGTCTGCAAAGAGATCCGCGGCCGTGCGACCACCCCGATCCTCATGCTGAGCGCGCGCGATCAGGAGGACGACATCGTCAGCGCGCTCGACTGCGGCGCGGATGACTATCTGACCAAGCCTTTCAGCCCGCGCACATTGCTTGCGCGCACGCGCGCGCTGCTGCGGCGTGCGCAGGCCAACGCGCCTACCGCGATCACCGTGAACTCGATGACCTTGGATCTCGATGAGCACACACTGAAGATCGGCTCGCAAACCTTGCGACTCACCGTCCTCGAGTTGCGCGTCATTCAAGTGCTGATGACCAGCCCGGCACGCACGATCACTCAGGAACGACTGCTCGACCAGATCTGGGGCTCCGGCGGGGCGCGCGAGCGCAACGCGCTGAAGCAACTGATCTATCGCTTGCGTCGCAAGATCGAATTCGAACCCGCTGAACCCACCATCCTGCAGACGACACCTGGAGCGGGCTATCGTCTCGTTCCGCCCTGAGCTCGGAGAGACGCTTGGACTAGATCACGCGCCACGCGCTGTGCTGCGGACGATGAATGCGGCTGCGCTGGCTGCGAGCACACCCTCGCTCGCTGCCGGCAGCAGCTCATCGATTAAGGCGTGCCATCGGCGACGAATCGCACTGCGACCGTAGACCAAGGCGCTATCGAAGCGGCGGCATCGAGCTCATCGAAAGTCCGGCGATCGCTCAGGTCCGACAGCAGGCCGTCGCGCGGTTGAAGATTCTCGCCGGCGACCAGACCCCGGAGTGTCCCGAGACCTTCGAATCAAGATTTGAGGTCTAGTCACCGCGCAGGCGCTGTAGCGAACGCCTGATCCAGCAACCCACCATCGCTGAGATGCGTCTTCGTGACTGCGTCCCAGCCACCGTACACCTCGTCTACTGTCACGAGCTTCAAGGCCGGAAAATCTTTCTGATACTTCGCCAGCATCGCGGCGTTCTGCACGCGGTTGTGCCGCTTCGCGATGATCTCCTGTCCCGCGTCGCTGTACAGGAACTGCAAGTACGCGGTCGCTGTCTTGCGCGTGCCGCGCTTGTCGACCACCTTATCGACGACCGCAACAGGGAAGTCGGCACGCAGGCTCAATGACGGGATCACTGCTTCGAGTTGGTTCTTGCCGTATTCCTTGCGGATCGCGGCGACCTCGGATTCGAATGTGATCAGCACATCGCCGATCTCGCGCTCGATGAACGTAGTGGTGGCGCCGCGTCCACCTGTGTCGAAGACCGGAACGTTCGCGAGCAGCTTCGTGACGAATGCCTGCGGCTGCTTCGGATCCTTCTTGAAGCGATCGAGGGCGTATGCATAGGCCGCGAGGTACGAGTAGCGGCCGTTGCCCGACGTCTTGGGGTTCGGAAACACGATCTGCACACCCGGCTTCACGAGATCATTCCAGTCCTTGATCTGCTTCGGATTGCCCTGCCGGACCAGAAAGACAGGCAGCGAATAGAAGGGCGATGCCTTGTTCGGCAGGCGCTGTTGCCAGTCGCTCGCGATCAGACCGGCCTTCTGCAATAGCTGAATATCCGTGACCTGATTGAAGGTCACGACATCCGCCGGCAAGCCCTCCGCTACAGAGCGTGCCTGCTTCGATGAGCCACCGTGAGATTGGCGGATGACCAGCTCTTCGCCGGTCTGTTTCTTCCATTCGGCGATGAACGCGGGATTGATCTCTTCGAACAGCTCCCGCGAGACGTCATACGAGGCATTCAAGATCTCGGTCGCGAAAGCAGGGGACACGAACACCCATGCGTTGATCAGAACGATCAACGCAGCACGAGCAATCGACATGGGCCTCTCCAATTGTTGTTATCAAATCGAGCGATTCCTTTTCAAGCGGTGGACGGCCAGGGATCCGGCACCCAGCGCAGGTAAGGCTTCACGGCCCGCCAGCCGGCAGGAAAGCGCTTGCGTGCGGCCTCGTCATCCAGTGCAGGCAACACGATCACGTCCTCTCCCACGCGCCAGTTGGCCGGCGTTGCGACCGAGCTCTCATCGGTGCGCTGCAAGGAGTCGAGGACGCGCAGGATCTCGTCGAAGTTGCGGCCGCAGCTTTGCGGATAGGTCAGGGTGAGCCGTATGCGGCGCTTCGGATCGATCACGAAAACGCTGCGGACGGTGAACAGCTCATCGTGTTGCGAATGGAGCATGCCGTACAGCCGCGCGATCGAGCGATCCAGGTCTGAAATCACCGGGAACTCGACGATCGTGCCTTTCACGTCGCGAATGTCGCGCGACCATTGTTCATGCGCCTGCACGGTGTCCACCGAGAGCCCGATGATCTTCACCCGCCGGCGCTCGAACTCAGGGCGCAGTCGTGCCACTTCGCCAAGCTCGGTCGTGCACACCGGCGTGAAATCGCGTGGATGGGAGAACAGGACGGCCCACTGTCCATCCAGCCAGTCGTGGAAGCGAATGGGACCGCGCGTGGTCGCCGCCGAGAAATCGGGTGCCTCATCGCCGAGCTGGAGTGTCATGCTGTGGCCCTCGCAATATGTCGTGAGCGGATTGTGCGCCCGCTTGGTGCGTAAGTCGGTCGCTTTGCGGTGATGAACCAGTTACAACTAGCATCGCGCGTTGGGTGTTTCGAATACGAGAGGAGGGCCGATGGAGGGTTACCGCGCGGGAGAGTGCTACTACCGTTTGCTCTATCGTGAAGGGGCGCTGCTGCGTCCCATTGTGGATACGTTCGTGTTCCTGGGCATGAATCTGTCGGACGACGAGGAAGATACGTGGTACTTCCAGGATCCGATTTCATACGACCGCAGCGGCCCGGTCACAGAGAGCGGGGATGAGACCGCAGCCGTGTTCTCGTTCAAGCAGTACGAGCTCGAAAGCGTGCTCGATCTGCATTCGCTCACGGAACAATTGATCGTCGCGCTGAAGCGCCAATACGGCCATAGCTGAGCGGGCAACCGCGCATTCGCTGCCTCATGACGCGCGAACCAATCGCAGCGCGCGGCGTTTACGTGTCGCACAAAACGTAATCGCAACCGGAGGCCGTCATGGCACAAGCAAGCACTAACCACGACATCAAAGTACTGAACGCGCTGATCGAAACGACACTCGACAGCGCCGATGGATATCGGCAAGCAGCCGACAACGCCGGGAATTCACAGTACAAGATCCTGTTCCAGCAATGGTCCGTCGAACGTCGCAAGGTCGCGGGCGACTTGCAGAACGAAGTGCGCAGCCTGGGCGGCAAGGCCGAAGACGATGGTTCCATCCTCGCCGCAGCTCATCGCACATTCCTGAAGTTGCGCGACAGCGTCACGGGCGACGATCAAAGCGTCGTCAACGAAGTCGAGCGTGGTGAGGACTTCATCAAGGCCAAGTACGAAGAGGCGCTCAAGGACGGCGAGTTGTCGACGACGGCTCGCGACGCGGTGGGCCGCGCATTCTCTTCGGTGCGCTCAGGTCACGACCAGGCGCGTGATTTGAAGCGGAGCTTAAAATCGCACTGATCGGTGAAGCTTTTTGGTGACCTCCCCTGCACAGCGGGGGAGGGACACTCACGATCAGCGGCCATGCTGCGCGC
This sequence comes from Steroidobacteraceae bacterium, assembly GCA_040513115.1. Taxonomy (GTDB): domain Bacteria; phylum Pseudomonadota; class Gammaproteobacteria; order Steroidobacterales; family Steroidobacteraceae; genus DATELY01. The sequence goes on from JBEVDW010000488.1 coordinate 5,370, forward strand.
GCCGCATGTGTTGCGCCAGCTCTGCCGGCGGCATCGGTCGACTGAAGTAATAGCCCTGCAGCTCATCGCAGTGATTAGCGCGCAAGAACTCCAGCTGTTCGCGTGTCTCGACACCTTCCGCGACGACCTTCAACCCTAAGTTGTGCCCGAGCGCGATGATGGCGCGCACGATCGCCGCATCGTCCACATCGGATGCGATGTCCAGCACGAAGGAGCGATCGACCTTCAGACGATCGACAGGAAAGCGTTTGAGATAGCTCAGGCTCGAGTAACCGGTGCCGAAGTCATCGACTGCAATGCTGACGCCGAGCTGCTTGAGCTGTGCGAGCATCGCAATGAACTGCTCGGCGTCGTGCATAACCGCGCTCTCTGTCAATTCGATTTCGAGATAGCGCGCGTCCAACCCAGTTGAGCGCAGGATCTCGGCGATCGTCTGGATGAAATGATCTTGTCGGAACTGCCGTGCGGAGACGTTGACCGACATGACTACCGGCGGCAGACCTGCGTCCTGCCACGCCTTGTTCTGCGCGCAGGCAGTTTGCAACACCCATTTTCCGATCGGCACGATCAGACCGATCTCTTCCGCCACCGGCACGAACTTCGAAGGCGGAGCCACCGGTTCACCATCGACATGCCAGCGCAACAATGCTTCAACGCCGATGATGCGGCCTGTCTGCATGTCGATCCGCGGCTGATACTCGAGGGCGAACTGCTCGCGCTCCAGTGCGCGACGCAGCTTGTTCTCCAGCTCGAAGCGCTCGCGGATGAGCGCATTGAGCTCGGCCGTGAAGAACTGGAAGTTGTTGCGGCCGCGTTCCTTGGCGCGATACATCGCGGAGTCCGCGTGCTTGAGCAACGTCTGTGCGTTGTCGCCGTCATCGGGATACAACGCGACGCCGATACTGCATGTCACGTTGAGGTCGCCTTGCGGAATCGTCCATGGCTGCGAAATGTCCGACAGCATGCGCTCCAACACGACGGCGACGGCATCGGGTTCGCCATGACCATTGATCAGCAACACGAACTCATCGCCACCCAAACGGGCAACGGTATCGCTTTCGCGAACACTCGACTTGAGACGGTCCGCCATCGCCCGCAGCAGCTCGTCGCCGACGTGATGTCCCAAGCTGTCGTTGATGAATTTGAAGCGATCCAGATCCACGAACACGACCGCCAGGCGTGTGCCGTATGAGGCGGCTGAGCGGATCGCGGTCTGCAAGCGATCGTGCAGCAGCGAGCGGTTGGCAAGACCGGTGAGCGTGTCGTAATTGGCCTGCTGCTCGATGCGGGCCTGGTACAGCTTGCGCTCGGTGATGTCTTCGACCGTGCCTTCGTAGCACACGATCTTGCCTTCATCGTCGTACACGGCGCGCGCGTTCTCGGAGATCCAGATGATGTCGCGGCCGCGCCGATAGATTTGCGATTCGAAACCGCTCACCGAGCCGCGCCCCCGCACGAGGGCGGTGAACTCCTCGCGGCGCGAGGGTTCGACGTAGAGCTGTTTGCCGATGTCCTGCAACGAGGCGATCAGGGCGCTTGGCGAGTCGAAGCCGTAAATGCGCGCGAGCGCCGGGTTGGCATCGAGATACTGGCCATCGAGCGTGGTGCGGAAGATGCCTTCGATCGCGTTCTCGAACAGGTTGTAGTAGCGGCGCTCCGCTTCCCGCAGGGCCTGGCTCGATTGCTTGCGCGCCGTGATGTCCTGGACGATGCCTTCGATCGCCAGCAGCGCACCGTCTTCATCGAAGATCCCTGTGCCTGTTTCCCACACCCAGCGGAATTCGCCGCTCGCATGACGAATGCGGTATTCGCAGTCGAAGCGACCACTTACCTGCAACCCATCGTAGATCTCCCTGCGGACGCGCTCGCGATCGTCGGGATGCGTGAGTGCGTTGTACGAGAGCCTGCGGTTGTGCAACAGGTCATCGATGTTGTAGCCCGTCAGGCGCCGGCAGCCGTCGCTGATGAACTCCATCGTCCAATGCTCGTCGTCGCGGCAACGATAAACCATGCCGTCGAGGTTGCCGAGCAACGTCTTCAGCATGCGGGCCGTGTCGTGGCTGATGATCGTCGAGACGAGCGAGGACTCTTCCGTCAATGTGGCCGTGGCGCTGAGGCGCCGGCCGCGTCTGATCGTTGGTCTGATACCCGGCGACTCCCGGCGGTCGGCATCGGGACCCGAGTCGAGCTGAGGTTTGGACTGAGCGAAGAGCTTCATGACGTCGTCGTATGAGTACGGCGACGCCTAGATACCAACTCTAAGTTAAACCCTGACCGGGATTCGATCACAGAACCGCGGTGCGGCAATCCGCTCGTGAGGTGAACGTGAACTGCATGTCGCCCTGCGCACTTTCAGGGCGACAGAATCCCGGAAGCATGCACGCGCGTGAGCGCGGCAGTCTGCTATCCCATCGTGGTGGTGTGCTCCGGGGCGATCTTGTAGATCACGCGAACTTCGCCGGCGCTCCGGTTCGGGTACGAGTCGACCCCGAGATACTTCTTCGAGAGCGCATCGATGCTGGCGTCGGCGCCCTTCTTGGTCCGCTCCGCCACCCGGCCGCGTATTTCCAGATAGCGGTAAGGATTGTCGGGATCGGTGATCGAGAGTGCGACCCGACCGTCGCGCTGTACGTTGCGATCCTTCCGCCGATTCTCCGCCGTGTTGATGATTACGTGCTGGCCATCCCAGTCGAACCACACCGGCGTCACTTGCGGCGACCCATCGGGCATGACGGTGGCAAGGTGTGCGAGGGCCTTCTTCTGAAGGATATCCGCGTGGGATGTCGGAATTGCTGCGCTGGCCATACTGTTTCTCCCGGTTGATTGGCTTACAACTCGTTTCGAGTGCATGCGTTCCGCAACGTACGGCGGGTATCATGCCTGCCCGATCGCTCCGGTGGCGATGCCGCATGCGGAATCACGCTTTTCTCTATCTGTTGCGCCCGAACGGCGCCGCCGGCGAGCTCGATCTGCTTGCCGAATCGAACAGCACATGGCCAGTGCTGTGGCGCATCCTGTTCGCCTGCACGCAGGCCGTTGCCGCTGCCGATCTCGAGCGCGTGTTTGGTCACAGTGTCCGCCATTACCTGGCGACGGATGCGCATGGCGCGTTGCACCGCTATGAGCGTGTCGTGCGCCACCTCCTGAAACAGGCGCAGATCGGAGGCATGCCGGAAGTGCGTCGCTATCTCGAGGCCGCGCGCACGCATCTTCGCCACTGTGTGCAGGCGTATGTCGTCCCGGACGAGCCCGCGCCGCTCCTCCTCGCAGACTTGACCGCGTTTTCGCAGACTCCAGAGCAAGCGCAGAGCAGTACAGAACAGTGGTGGCGGCAGTTCGAGGCCGCCGAACGAAGTCAAAGTGCTGCTCCTCTCGCATCACTCTTTGCGCACGCCGAACCAGCGACGCCTATCGATCGATGGCGCACCTGGTCGGATGTTTTCGGACTCGCGCTATTCACGCATCCTTACTTTGCCGAATCATTTCGCTCGGCCAGGACCGATGAGTACGTCGACGCCGCGCCCGCTCCGCCGACTAGCGACGAAGTGTGGCCGCATCGCCATGGCTTTGCGGTCCTGCTGCGCGATGAGCGTTATGGCTACATCGATGCGCACGGTAATGTGCTGGTCGCGCCGCAGTTCGACGAAGCGGATGACTTTTCTGCATTCGGAGTCGCACGCATCGGGATGCACCGTCGCTATGGGTTGCTACGCACGGACGGCGCGTATGCATTGCCGCTCGAGTACGACGAGGTCGAATGGCGCGCCGAGCTGGATGGATGGCTGTGTCGGCGCGGAAGCGCCATGACGCTGCGGCATGCAGACGGCCGCGAGCGCCTCCAATCGTCATGGGACGCCATTGAAGTCCTCGTACCGCAGCGGTTACTGCGCGTGCTGCGCGGCCATGCTGTCGGCGCAGCGCATTGGCTCGGTGCGTCAGCGCTTGCCTGCGAATATTCAACCCTGGTCGCGCGCGACGCCGACAACTCGATCGAGCTGATTGCCGGCAAAGGCGAGCGCATGGGAGTCATCGACGCGGAGGGTGGTCAACGTGTGCCCTTCGAGTTCACCCGGATCGAGGAGCTGGAGCGTCACACTGAAGGCAGCGCACCCACACCAATCCAGTGCGTGCGCGTCTATTCGCTGCCGGAGCGATCCAGGCCGAAAGCTGGTGTCTGGGATGTCGCAGCCGCGCGTCTCATCGTGCCCTGCGAGTACGACTTCGTCTGGAGCGTGCTGCTCGACAAGGGCCGCTGCGGCTTCATCGTGGCGAACAAGCCTGCGTATGAAGGCGAGCGCCGTGCGGAGCGTTATCGCGTAGGTGTGCTCGACGCGGCAGGACAGGCGCTCATTCCGGCGGCGTACGCATGGATCGGTATCAAGGCCGATCTCAGCAAGACAGGCGAATTCGAGCACGTACGCGAGGCGCTGCATTGGGCCTGGTCGCGGTGTCAGCCGGTCGAGGCCTGCGTGCCGTACACGAATGAGCGGGTCTGGATTGCTCCCGACGGTGCTGTCACTGGAGAGCCTGCGCCGGAAGTTGCTACCCTGCGCGCCCCAGACGCGAAGCACACCTCGATGTCCGCACTCATTGCCGCTGCGTTCTATCAATTCGTCGAGCTCCCCGATTTCAAGGCGCTGCGCGCGCCTTTGCTCGCACGATGCGAAGCGCTGAACGTGAAGGGCACGATCCTGCTGGCCGCCGAGGGCATCAACGGGACGATTGCCGGCGAGCTGGACAACGTGCGCGCAGCGCTCGCCTACCTGCGCTCAGACCCGCGGCTTGCACAGCTCGAGCACAAGGAATCGCCGGCGAACGGCGCGCCGTTCTATCGCATGAAAGTGCGCTTGAAGCGCGAGATCGTCTCGATGGGTGTGACCGAAGTGAATGCGGCGCGCATGGCCGGAACCTACGTGAAGCCGGAAGACTGGAACGCCTTGATCAGCGATCCGGATGTCGTCGTCATCGATGCCCGCAACGAATACGAAGTGGCGCTGGGCACGTTCCAGGGTGCGCTCGATCCCCAGACGCGCAGCTTCCGCGAGCTGCCCGATTGGCTCCGCGCGCAGCCGCTGCTCAAAAACAAACCCAAGGTTGCGATGTTCTGCACGGGTGGCATTCGCTGCGAGAAATCCACCGCGTTCCTGCGCAGCGAAGGCTTCGAGCACGTGTATCACCTGCAAGGCGGCATCCTGAAGTATCTGGAGACGATTCCGCAGGAACAGAGCCGCTGGCAGGGCGAGTGCTTCGTCTTCGATGAGCGCGTGGCAGTCGGACACGGTTTGAAGGTCGGTGTGCACGAGCTGTGTCGCTCGTGTCGTGAGCCGGTCGGGCCGACGGAGAAGGCATCCGAGTGCTACGTGGAAGGTGTGAGCTGCCCGAAGTGTTACCACCAGCGCAGCGAAGAGAAGAAGCGCGGGCTGCTGGAACGACAGCGCCAGGTTGAGCTTGCGAAGCAGCGCAATGACAGTCATATCGGCGTGCGGCAGGAGTTGAAGCGCGAGGCCAAGCGTCGGCGGCGCGCCTAGTGCCCACCGTTCGACGGACCGACTCGCGACGCTTTGTGAACTGCGTTCGCACCTGCCAATTCTTGTCACCTCCGCATCTGTGCCCGGCTTAACAGTTCCGAATGAAACGGGGCATGGAGCGGGTAGCGGCGCTGCTACGATGGGTGCAGTCGTAGCCTTCCGTATAGGTCATCGTGTCAGACGCCGAGCCGCGGCAGCTGCGTGTGCTGCACATTGTCAGTTCCAAGGGCGTGCCGGGCGCAGCTCAGCAGTCGCTCTTCATGCCGTTGCTGACGCGCCTGCCGAAGCAGCGCGTGAAATCGCAGATCATTGCGCTCGCGCCGAGCTTCGCTCCTGGTCCCGTGTTGCGCCAATCCGGCGTGCCCGTCCATGACGTTTCTTTTTCGACCCAGCGCTTTTCGCTCGGTGCCCCAGCCGAGTTGTTCAACAAGGTTCGATTGCAGCGACCGGACATCATTCACGCCTGGGGTCTGACGGCGCAGCTTGCCGCGTTGGCCGTGCGCACGCGCTGCGACTGGAAGCCCAAGGTGATGTGGAGTGCGACCGAGACGACGCCACTCACGCAGAACTCCGGCTTCCTCGAGCGGCAGAAGCTGAAGCTCGCTGCCAGATTTGCGGACAAGGCCGACCAGATCGTCTACACCTCCGAGGCCGCCGCCGCGATGCACCGTCGCGTTGGCTACCCGGACGCACAGCCGGCCGTCATCTCGCCGGGCGTGGACGCGATGCGTTTCAAGCCGGACCACGCGGTGCGCCGCAAAGTTCGCGAACAGCTCGGCCTTCCAGGCAACGCGTTCGTCATCGGCATGGTCGCGCCGTTCCAGCTCGACTATGACCACGCGACCTTCCTCCAGGGCGTGGGTGAGTTGATCAAGACGAATCCCAACGTCCATGTGCTGCTGGCGGGTCACGGCGTGCAACGCGGCAATGCGCCACTGATGGCACTGGTCGGCGGCGGCACGCTCGGCACGCGGACGCAGTTGCTGGGAGACTGGTCCGATATCGCGACCTTCTACAACGCCTGCGACGTGGCGTGCTCCAGCGCGCGGTTCGATGCCGCGCGGATGACGCTGGTAATGGCGATGCTGTGTGGCGTGCCGTGCGTTGCGACCGGCATGGGCGCGCAAGGTGAAGTGATCGGCCAGTTCGGTGTGGCCATCGAGCCCGGCAGTCCCGCGGCGTTCGTGCGCGGTATCAAGCGCGTCATGGAGATGCCGGCTGACAAGCGCGCCTTCATGACGCTCGGTGCGCGCAAGCACGCGTTGAGCCGGTTCGTTCACCCGTTCGGTGCGCAGCAATACCTCAAGCTCTACTTCGCTCTCGCCGGCATCGAGGCCGATGCCGCGGAGGAGCTGCCCCTGCCGCAGATCGATCCCAGCATTCCAGCCCCTCCCGTGGAAGTCGCGCCCGATCTCGCGACCGTGGGCGAGAAGAAAGTAGCGAGCGCCTCCATCGAATGGTCCGACCCGGACTCGCTCGAAGTGTCGCCGGCCAAGAAGCCCGCCGAGCAGACGCAGCCGGCATTGCAGGAAGGCGACGTGCTGCAGATGTTCGAATCGGCGGTGGCCAGCGGTGCAGCGGGTCAGAGCCGCAATGACGAGCGTGCACGCGGCGTCGCCGCAGAAGTTGAAGATCTGCTCGCCCCGGAAGCGCTGCAGACCGAGGCCCAGCCGTCGCAGCCCCTCGTCGAGCAACCCAAGAAAGTGGCGGGCGGCAACGGCAAGTGATCTGATCCGAACGGGAATCACGTTCGGTACTCTTGTCCCATGACTCGACTGCCTCCTCTGCGCTTGCGGAAGCGCCGCGTCCTCCTTGTTGTGCTGCTCGCCTGGGTGACCACGGCGATCTGGCAGGTGAACAAGCCCATGCCGCCGGGGACGGACCTGCTCACGGCCAGCGTGGCGGTGCCCGCGAGCGACCTGCAGTTCTTCAACGATCTCACGTACCTGGACTCGCAAGGTCAGCGGCGTTCCGAGCAGGAGATCTTCGATGCCGTGTTCAAGCTGATCGATGAGGCGCACTCATTCGTCATCGCCGACTTCTTCCTCTGCAACGATGCGATGGGTGCCACGTCTGCCGCGCCGCGTGCGTTGAGCTCCGAGCTGGCCAATCATCTGCTGGCACGCAAAGCGGCAAACTCCGCGATGCGCATCGTGCTGATCACCGATCCGGTGAACGAGATCTACGGGGGTACGCGTTCACCGACGTTCGAGCGCCTGCGTCGCGGTGGTATCGAAGTGGTCACCACGAATCTCGATGAGCTGCGCGATTCCAATCTGTCGTACTCGGCTTGGTGGCGCCTCTTCGTCCAATGGTGGGGCAACGAACCCGACAGCGGCTTCGTGCCGAATCCCTTCGGCGGCACTCCGGAACGGATCACGTTGCGCAGCTGGCTCGCACTGCTCAATTTCAAAGCGAACCATCGCAAGCTCATCGTGACCGATCGTGCCGACGGTAGCGTGCACTCGTTGGTGACTTCCGCGAATCCTCACGATGCCAGCAGCAAGCATTCGAACGTTGCGATTCAGCTGTCGGGTCCGTTGGCTGCGCAGATCGCAACCAACGAGCTGGCGGTGGCGGGCTTCTCGGGATGGAAGGGGCACATGCCCTTCGAACAGCACATCACGACGCAGGGAGTCGTTTCGAACCCATCGGCACAAGTGACATTCATGACCGAGGCCGCGATCCGCGAGCAATTGCTGGACCAGATCGACGCTGCGAACAAAGGCGATTCCGTACAGCTCGCGATGTTCTATCTGGCAGACCGCGAAATCATCGCCGCGCTGCTGCGCGCCGCTGCGCGTGGCGTGCGCGTCCAGCTCATTCTCGATCCGAACAAGGATGCCTTTGGTCGGCAAAAGGATGGCGTGCCGAATCGGCCGGTTGCGCACGAGCTCGTGCGTGACAGCAATGGTCGCATCGAAGTGCGCTGGTATCAGACATCAGGCGAGCAATTCCACACGAAGCTGACGCTGATCTCTCGCGGTCAGCGTCTGTTCGCATCGCTGGGTTCAGCGAATCTCACTCGACGCAATGTAGGCAACTACAACCTCGAAGCGAATGTCGCGCTCGATGTCGCAAGCGACACGGCGCTTGCGCAGGAGATGAACGCCTACTTTGCGCGCTTGTGGCGCAACGAAGGCGGCGCGTACACGCTGCCGTTCGCTCGCTTCGACGACACGAGCCGCGTGCGGTACTGGCGCTACCGTTTCATGGAAGCCACAGGGCTAAGCACCTTTTAGCGCTCCGGTGTCGACAGCATTTGCCGCACTGCATGTAAGGCTTTGCGAATTGAACCTGATGAACGCCTGCCACTAAGCTCCCGCCCGGTACGAGCCTATACCTACAACTCAGTAGATTGCAGTTGAGTCCAGATCACGCAGCGGTGTCTTCCGCTCCTGCGTTTCTCGCCGGCGGCGGAGAGATGGGTGAGAGCATGCGCATGCATCGCAGGGTGCAGCGCTTCCTGGGCGAGCCTGACGGCTGGCCTCAGACGCTGCGCGTCGCCGTGAGCATCATGCTCAACTCGCACCACCCCGTGTTTATCGCGTGGGGTTCCGAGCAGGTGTTTCTCTATAACGATGCCTGCATTCCGATCCTGGGTGCCAAGCACCCATCCGCGTTGGGTCAATCGTTCATCCACGTCTGTTCGAAGGACGCGTCGGGCATCGTGCCGCTGGTTCAAGGCGCGTCGAACGGTCATCCCGCGTCAGCCGAAGACGTTTGCCTGATCACTCAGCGAGCGGGCTATCCGGAAGAAAGTTGGTTCACCGTGTCCTGCAGCCCGCTCCGTGAAGACGATGGTCAAGTGGTCGGCGTGTTTGGCACCTGCATGGAGTCCACAGCGAACCGTATCGCGGAGCGGCGCATGAACCTGCAACTGCGTCTTGGCGAACGGCTCTCGCAGTTGGGCGATGCCGACAACATCCGCAAGGTTGCCGCACAGGAGCTTGGGCAGGCCTTGGACGCCGCGCGCGTCGGATACGCCATGGACGCAGCAGATCCAGTGCTGGGCGCAGCTCAGGATTCATCGTCGGTCGATGTGCTGGACCAATCCATCGATTGGCAACTCTTCGGTCCTTCCCTGCTCGACGATTTGCACGCTGGCACTGCGCTGCGCGTGTACGACTGGAGCACCGATCTGCGCACGCGCGGCAGCCGAGGCGTCTTTGCGCCAGTGGGTGTGATCCTGGTGCCGCTCTTGCAGCAGGGCAAGCTGCTGGCGGTGTTGTATGTGTGCGCCGACCGGCCGCGGCATTGGAGCGATGTGGAGCTCGCACTGGCAGAAGACGTCGCGCTGCGAGGCAGACTGGCGACGCAACGTGCACGCGCAATTCAAGCTCGCCGGCTGGCCGAGGATGCTCTCAAACAGCAGCTGATGGCGGAAAGCGATCGGCTGCGCGGGTTGTTCGCGCTCGCACCGAGTTTCATGGCGGTGTTACGCGGACCGCAGCACGTGTTCGAGCTCACGAACGATGCCCTGGTCCGGCTCGTGGGGCGCTCGGATCTGGTCGGCAAGCCAGTGCGCGAGGCCCTGCCCGATCTCGAAGGCCAGCAAGTATTCAAACTGCTCGACGAGGTGTATGCCAGCGGCGAACCTCGTATGGCGGAGGAATTGTCGCTGCGAGTGGCACAGCCTGTTCCGAGGCAGCGCTTCATTTCGTTCGTGTATCAGCCGCTGTTCGCTGCGGATGGCAGCACGCAGGGAGTATTCGTCGTCGGTCACGACGTGACCGAGCAGCGTCGTGCGCACATTGCGCTGCGCGAGCAGGAAGCGCGACTGCGCCTGGCGTTTCGCGCGGCGCGCATGGCGGAGATCACCATTCGCTATGCCGACAGCAAGGTGACTCATTCCGATAGCTGCGCTCAGATGTTCGGCTACAGCGCCGACGAGCAGCTCACCGTAGAACACTTGCGCGCGCGCTATCACCCGGAGGATGCGCCTGTGATCTTCCGCCGGCGCGATGAGCTGTGGGCGAGCGGCAAGAGCTTTCTCGCCACCACGCATCGCATCGTGTGGCCGGACGGCTCCACGCATTGGTTGTCAGTGCGTGGAGAAATAGAACGCTCCGCGAGCGGCGAGCCCGTGTCCATCACGGCGGTTTACATCGACATCACGGAGCAACATCGCGCGCTGCAAGCGCTGCGGCAGAGCGAAGAACAGTTTCGCGTCTTCGCGCAGATCATGCCGAACCACGTGTGGGTGGCCGATGGGCACGGCAAGGTGCAATGGCTCAACGACAAATTTTATGAGTATGCGGGCGAGTCTCGACCGGAGAATCCCACGCATGAGCTGTGGCGCCATGTCGTGCATCCGGATGACGTCGCGCATGCGCTGGAGCGATGGATTCCCGCGATGAAGGCCGGCGCTGTGTTCGAAACCGAAATGCGCTTGCGCAATCGCGATGGCGAGTACCGCTGGTTCATCGGGCGTGCGCTGCCTATTCACAGCCAGAACGGCGAAATTACGCGCTGGGTCGGGTCGCTAACGGACATCCACGATCAGAAGGTCACTGCAACACAGTTGGAGGCGCTGAATGCGACGCTCGAAATGCGAGTCGAAGAACGCTCGCGCAAGCTGCGGGTGGCCGAGCAAGCATTGCGCCATGCGCAGAAGATGGAAGCCTTGGGTCAACTCACTGGCGGGATTGCGCACGACTTCAACAATCTGCTGACAGGCATCATCGGCGGGCTCGAGCTCGTGCAGCGGCGGGTGGCGAGCGGACGCATGGGCGATGCCGAGCGCTTCATGTCGGCGGCGCTCACATCGGCCAATCGCGCGGCTGCGTTGACGCAGCGCCTGCTGGTCTTCTCGCGGCAACAACAACTGCATGCGGAGCCGCTGCAACTGAACGATCTGATCCGCTCGATGGCCGATCTGCTCGGTCGCACCCTCGCCGAGAACATCACGCTGGATCTCCAGCTGGATCCGCAGCTGTGGCTTACCGAAGCGGATCGCAATCAGCTGGAAAGCGCATTGCTGAACGTGACCATCAACTCACGCGACGCGATGCCCATCGGCGGTCGCATGACCGTCGGCACGTCCAATCTTCGGCTGCATGCGCAGGATGCACGGCGGTATCCCGAGCTGGAGCCCGGTGACTATGTATTGCTCACCATCAACGACACGGGCACGGGCATGCCGCCTGAAGTGCTCGAGCGTGCATTCGATCCGTTCTTCACGACGAAACCGGTCGGCCAAGGCACGGGACTCGGGTTGTCGATGATCTATGGGTTCGCCAAGCAGTCGCGCGGCCACGTGCATCTCGAAAGCGGACTGGGTCGTGGTACGACGGTATCGTTGTATCTGCCGCGTTTTGACGGAGCCCTGCCGCAACTCGAAGCACCGGCTCCGAAGGAGATGCCGTTGGCTCAGAACGGTGAAACCGTGGTCATTGTCGAGGACGACGCGGCAGTGCGCATGCTCGTCGTCGATGTGTTGGAGGAGCTGGGTTACCGCTTCATCGAGGCAGCGGACAGTGCCGCAGCCGTGCCGATCCTGCAGTCCGAGCAGAGCGTGGACTTGCTCATCACGGACGTCGGCTTGCCCGGCATGAGCGGGCGCGAGCTCGCGCAGGTGGCACGCGAGAGCCGTCCGGAGCTGAAGGTTCTGTTCATCACCGGCTACGCGGACGATTCTGTGGAGCGTCAGTGGCAGCCCGCGCCCGGAATGGAGCTGATGAGGAAGCCATTCGCGCTGGACACGCTAGCGCGCAAGATCCGGGAAATGTTGCAGTAGAAGAACCAGTGACTCGACACTAGAAGCCATCGAAGAACGAGCGCGCCGCGACGAAACAGAATGGACTGACGAGTCCGTGGTAACGCGACAGCACTTCACTGGCACCCCCGTCTGTGGCGCCGCTTGCAACAGCATCCGCGGCAACGATTGTCTTCGCTGTCGAGAACGCAGCTTTCACTGTGCCGAACCGATCACCGTTCCCAGCCGCTGAATCGACGTCGAGCACGGTTACAGGCGCGCTCGTCGTCGACCAATACGACTGCATGAGCTGCGTGTTCATGTAGAACACAGTCGGGTCGGCGTTGCCGCCGCACAGAAGCGTGGGCGCGGTAGGCGTCCAGTTGCGCAAGTCGTTGCGCTTCACATCGATTCGCAGCGGGTTCTGTGGAGTGGCTGCCGGCAGACCGTTGGTCGCAGCCGGAAATGCGCCATCCGGATTTGCCTGTGCGTCGGAGAGATAACTCAACCGATACGCATTGGTGACGAGATGATCGGGACCGAAGCCGAGGGCGAACAGCGGTGCGCGTTCCGGCGGCGTGGTCGGCGGAGTGATCGCTGCGAGTGCAGGATCGGGCGGCACCTCGCTGAACAGCTGCAACGCAGGCAGCCGCCCTTGTTTCACCAGCTCGGAGCGCGAAACGTCGCTGGGCAAGAGCGTATCGATGCCGCTGGCATAGCGCGGCTCGAAGAGGTCCGTCGTCGCCGAGTACACGTTGCCGTAGGACTGCTGATAGCTGTTCACCAACAGCGTGGCGAAGACCGGTGCACTGAGGCTCACGTTGCCGTAGAACACCGCGTCGGCGAAGGCAGCGAGCGCGTACGGACCGGACGACGGCGCCGAGGCCGTCACCGTCACGTTCTGCGCTTGCAGCGCGCGATGCGTCGCCATGGCGACGTGCCCACCTTGCGAATACCCCGTAATGAACAACTTCGAGCCCGCGCGCGTGTCCGGTGCGAACGAAGTTGGCATTGCGCTGCGAGCTGCGGTGAGCGCATCCATCATGTCGTTCGCCGATTGCTCGGCGTTCAAGTAGGGGTGATAGGGCAGGCTCGATGTATCGTAACCCGCATAGTTCGGCGCAACGACGATGTAGCCGCGTGCGGCGAAGACCGTCAGAAGCGCGAACGATTCGCCGTTGTCGTCCGTGCTGACGTTGGCCAGATTGAAACTGCGCTCGACCGTCGTGCCATGCGCGTACAGCAGGACGGGCCGCTCACCACGGCACTCGCTCGCTGTTCCCGCCGGGATCATCAGCGCGCCCGACGCCGTCGTGTCTTCCCCCTTGGCGCCCACGGTGTGGTACTGCAGCTGATGCACATCGACGCGACACAGCGGCGTGCCGGTCAACTGCGCGATGCGAACGCTGTCTGCATTCGCGCCGAGCGCGGCGATCAAGTCGGCTGCGGCGAATGAGCCGACGCGCGTTGGCGGGCTCTGTACGAGTTGACCACGCAGCGAGCCTTGCGCGCCCCCTGTGCTGCTGTCGTCATCATCATGCGAATTGCATCCGCCCAGCGCGAGCGCGAGGCAAGCGATGCAGAGCGGAACGAGAGCTTTGTGCGAGAGTTGGAAGTGCAACATCACTGTCGCCGAGTTCGCAGGTGCTGCTTGAACTCGCCAGCATCGCGGAAGGTTCTACGCAGCTGTTGCTCAACGATCTCGCATGGGGCTCATCGGCCGGCCCTGTCCCTGCGGGCGAGAGCCATACACGGCGGCCGGTCCATCGCCTCGCTGGCGTGGTGTATCAGAGCGTTCGCTGCGACGTGGTTGACTGCGCTCGACCGGTTCAGCCATGCGCGGGGCGCTGCGATCGCGCTGTACGCGCTCGCGCATCATGTCGCCCTGGCCTGAGCTCCATGAGCGCGCAGGTGTACCTACCCGTGTGCCGCCATCGCGTTGGCGCGAGCGGTCTTGCTCCCGCGCGAGCGCGCGTGTCTGGCGATCTCGCTCCACGCTGTCGATGGCGCTGTTCGGGCGCTGCGTGCGCCACGTTCGCTCACCTGGCGGGAGCGGTGAACGAACCGTGCCGAGCTCATGGAGTGCACGCGGCGGTTGAGTGCTGGTCTCGGCCGTGGTGAGCGCGCGCATTCGGTTCGTCTGGTCGCGTTGGGCACGCCATGCCTGCCCACGGAAATCATCGGTGCTCTTTGGACCATCATTCGCGCTGCGATCGATCAGTTGTAAGCGGCTCGGCGGCTCGCCGCGGTTCGCTTCGATGGCGCGGCGCTCGGCCTCGAAAGGAATGCGGGTCGGCATTCGATAACGCGGAAACTGCTGCCGTTGTCGATCGGCGTTGCGCAGCTCGAACTGCGCGGTCCGCGCTGTGCCGCCGAGCAGGCTCTCTCGATACGGCGTCAGGGCTGGCGGGCGCGATTGTCCGCGCCAGTTATTCACGTCGCGCGCATCGACGCCGAAGCGCGCGCCGGATAGCGAGCGGCCGGCCAGGAAGCGATCGCGGTCCACCATCGTGATGGCGTTGGGCTCGCGCGCGAAGTGGTAATTGGTACTCGTGCCATAGCGTGCCTCGAGATTGCGCAGGGCGCGGTGATCGAGCCAGCGCGTGTTGCATTCATTCACGCGCCGCACGTAGCGCGGAGAATGTCGGTAGCCCGGCACGAACACATCGCGCGGCCCTAAGGGGAACCAGCCGACGCGTGTGCCGGCGCCACCGGTCCAGCCCACCAACGCCGGCGAGTAGACGGGACGCAGGTGTCGCGGGCCCGGTACCCAGCACCAACGGTTGTGAATGTGTGCCCAGCGACCGTAGTGGAATGGCGCGAAGCCCCAGCGCGCATCGTCGACCCAGGTGTAGCCCCAGGGGGCAATCCATACCCAGCGACCATAGCGATACGGTGCCCAATCGAACGACACGTATAGCGGCCGCCAGACGTAGCCGTAGTCGCGCTCGTGAATCCACTCGCCGTGCGAGTCGAGATCCTCGTGACCGATCACTTCCGATGCGACGTAGCGTGAGGATTCCGTTTCCTGCAGCTCGCGGTCGCGCGTGACAGCCCATTGTTCGAATGCTGTGCGATCGGCTGCGTCGCGAGACTCCACGACCGCATGCTCCAGTCCGCGCACCACCAACGCTTCGCCTGCGCGCACGACATGACTGTCATCGCCCGCCAGCACCTCGGCCTCGCCGTTGCGAGCGGTCACGACGGTCTCGTCACGATCGCGATCGACCTCGATCGTGTACTCACCGGGATGCAGCAGCGTGACCTTGCCGTTGGGCGTTTCGACCGCGATGGTTTCGCGTTCGCGGAGCTGGCGCACACGCACCGTGGTGACGCCTTCGGTGAGGCTCATCTGCAGCACATCGTCGTCGAGCTCGAGGAAGCTGAAGCCGGAGTCGGGGCCCACGTGCACGAGGGCCGAGCCCACCTGCAGTTCGGCGCGGGCATTGGTTTCGAGCCACAGTTTGTCGCCCGTGGTGAGCGGACGATTCAAAACCGCCTCGGCCCACTCCTCGGTGCCGGCGGGGGCGACGGAAACGTCACCTTCCGTATAGGAGAGTCGGG
>JBEVDW010000489.1:0-8588 GCA_040513115.1 Steroidobacteraceae bacterium
CAGCGGCGCGCAGCGGTGAGAATTCGTAAGCGTCGGCCATCGATGCGGTTGAAACTATGTCCGTGTCACGTGCGTGGTAGTTCTAAGCGGCTGCAGGAAATACAGCCCGCGTGAGCGCGGTGCAGGGCCAACATTACCATGCGGCGAGGGGACGGCAAGCCGCTGTGGTGCGTCAAAGTAAGGGTTACACGATGCTCACCGCTCGATGGTGAATTCCAGATCGGCCGCATGTGCCTCGCCCGACTCCGTCCGCAGCAGCCAGTGATCACTGATGGTGTAGCGCAGCTTGAGCGTGTTGATGGCCTCGGCGAGCGAGATGCCATAACTTACGAACAAGCGCGGCGAGAGGAACTTTCCCAGAACCAGCGCCGCGCCGTTGTTGTCGTCGGATTCGACTCCCACTTCTTCCAGGCCAATGCTTCGGCCCAGCCGCGAGGCCAACAAACCGCCTCCCTGCAAGGCCAGTGTGCTGCCCGCCGATCCCGTGGCCTGCGCGTCGCGGTTCTGATACTCGTCGAGCGGTTTGCCGACGAGCAGATACTCCACGATTTGCGTCTGCGGCATCGACGGCTCGGAGAAGAACGACAGGCGCGGTGCGTGTAAGGTGCCGCGCACATTGAGGCCGAGCTTGATCTCCTCCAGCTTGCGTTCGGCCTGGATGTCCAGAGCCGGGTCATCCAGCGGGGTGTTGTCCATCATCAGGCGGCCGCGTGTGATGTCCAGCTTCTGTCCATATGCCTCATAGCGGCCTTCCTTGATGTTGAGCTCGCCGCGACCGATCGGATCCTCCCCCGTGCGCACGATCGTAGTGACTTCGCCTTGCAATCGACCTTGCAAGCCGAACGTATCGAGGCGCACGTCATCGCCGATGATCGTTCGGATCGTGCTCGCCACGATGAAACCTCTCCCGCTCTCGGCGCGGTCGTCGATCAAGCGCGCGTCATCGGACACGCGCACGGCGCCGCTCAAGTCTGCCGGCTGAACGCGGGCGCTGGGGATCAGCACATCACCGCTGACGTCGATCTTCCGTCCCTGCACCTGGAACATGAGCTCCGGCGACGCCACGACGCGATACTCCGACAGATCCGCAACCAGGAGGTCCTTGCCGGAGAGGCGCAGCCAACCGCGCGGTTCGCGCTGCTCCCACTGAAAGTGACCAGTGGTACTCAACTGACCTGCGCCAGCCTTCGCGCTGGCATTGAAGGCAAGGCCGGTGTCCTGCAAGTCAGCCACGGCTTGCAGCTCGCGCAATGCAAGATTGACGCGGTAGGAATCCAGCTCGCCGTCGTTGAGGGCGATGCGGCCATTGATGCTGGGTGCGGCCAGGACGCCTCCGAGCGTGATGTCTGCTTCCAGGACACCCGCGGCGCGATCGATGTCGGGCACGAGCAGCGGCAGTACGTTCGCATCGGCCGTTCGCGCCTTGATCTCGCCCTGCAGGGGCATCTCGGTGAACGGTGCGCCTGTCCGTGCGAGTTGCACGCGGCCGCGCGCGAAGGTGTTTTCGAGCGCATGTAAATCGACATCGAAGGCGAATCGATTCAGATCGACATCTGCCGCAAGCGCGCCGGATCCCAGTTGTACTGTTTCAGCTGCGCCATCCGCCAGCCGATAGTGCAGAACCGCATCGTCGACATGCAGATCCGCTTCGCCTTGCCACGGTACACCGGCGGGTGCTCCGGCGCGTCCCTTGCCGGACACCGTGCCGCTCAAGCGCTGCGCGTCCTCGTGTTCGCCGAGCAACGTGGCGAGGGGCAGGGCATCGACTTGCGCCTGGGCAGACCAGGCTCCAGTGCGTTGCCACCCGCCCTGTGCGCACACCTTGCCGGTTGCGATGACGATGCACAGAGGATCGAGCGAGGCGTGATCGTGAGCCACGACCGCCAGCACAGGCTGCTGCAACTTGAGCTCGCGCGTGCCATCGCTGGCACTGACTTCGTGTACGGTCGCCGTCCAGACAGCCTTGTCGAAATTGCCCTGAATCTGCAGCTGGGCGCGCGCCGGCGTCTGCGTCTCTGTGCTCGTGCCCAGCAGCTTCAACGTGATCTGATGAGCAGACCGATTGCCGCCCGCATCCAGCTGCACATCGGCGAACCAGGGCTCCGCTCGGCCGACATTGCTGGCATGCAGCGCCAGTCGCGATGGCTGATCGGAGCCGGCGTCGACATCCGCATCCAGTTGCAGCGCGCCGATGGTCCACTCGCCGTAACGCACGCTGGAGGCATCGACCGTCGCAATCACATGCGGCGCTTTGAGCTCGCCGACCGCGCGGCCGCTCGACACCAGTTGCCCACGGAAATCAGGATGGAAGCGCCGCAACGAGCGCGATCGTACGGACCATTGCACATCCAACCGCTTGCCGATGAGTCCGCTCGCGGCCAGGCGCGAGCTGGACCAGCGCGCATTCACGTCGTGCAGACGCCAACCGTCTGTTACGCGCTCGACCCGACCGTGGCCGCTGACGCGCTCGCCGCGTAACTGGCCGCGCAGGTCGTTCACACCGACGTCGAAATACGCGTTGCGATCGAAGCCCCGGCCTTGTGCCTGCGCAGTGAAGCTGACGCTGCCGGGAAATTCCGCATGCAGCGGCGCGGGATCGAGATCGCGGGCAACTGCGTTCAGCGACCAGCGCTGTGGCTGAGCGAAACTCATTGCACCGGAGCCCGCAACCGACCCCCTCAGCGTGCGTACTGCGTACGCGTCGAGCCGTACATCGTCCTTGCTCAGCACGCCGCTCGCTTCCAATGTCGCGGGTGGCACCTGCTCACCGCCCAATGCACCGGCAACGGTGAACGTGTACGGCATCGCACCGTTCAGCTTGAGCTGACCCTCGGCACTCCGGATCGTTGCGCGGCCGGCCAGCGGATACTGCAACTGTGTCCAGCGGGCGTTGGCATCGATCGCGGGCGATTCGCCGCCGAACTGAACCGAGCCGCTCGCCAGCACGCGGGCATTGCTGCCCTGGGCTCGCACCTCGGCGCGGGATACGGTCAAGCGCTTGGCGGCAAATTGACCTGTCGCATCGGCCAGCAACGGACCGATGCCCGGAATGGTGAGCGCGCCGTGCGTATGAATCTGCTCCGGATTCACCTCGAAGCGCAGCGCCACGTCTTCGAGGCGGAACGGCGGCTTCTTCATGATGCCATCGAGTCCCAGCGACGGAGATGCGATACGGCCCGTGATCCGCCAGCTGTCGTTCGGCCGCGTGAGCACTGCGCGGACGTTCGCGACGTCGGGTTCCTTCAATTGCGCTTCGAGCAACAGCTCGTCCAGGGTGCCGGCGAGCTTGGCCTGCAGTTGGAGCGGCACACCTTGTGGCGCCTGCACCGTGCCTCGAACATCACCCGCCAGACGCAACGGACGTTGCGCATGCATTTCGTAGTTGCCGCGGACGGATAACCACGGCGCTTGTGCATCGAAGTCATCGATTCGCAGGGTCGACGTATCCATTCGTACGCGAGCTGCCGCCACGCGGTCCGCATCGAGGGTGAGTCCATTCAGATTCACATACCGCACTCGCGTCAGGACGAAGTCGCGCGCGCGAATCCGCAGTAGCCGGGGCAAAAAGTGCGGCGGTTTGTCCGCGTCCGGCGTGTCTGGCACCTGATGCACCTCGACGAGCGCATCGCGGCCGCTCACGGCACGGGCGTTGATGGTCAGCAGGAACAAGCCGCTCAAGCGGAAGTCCGCGTAGATGTCGTGCACGACGGCATGCACGCGGGGATGAAACAGCTCGAACCTGCGCACACGCAGCGGCCCTGCGATCGTGCCGGATGCGCCTTCGATCCTGACCTCGAACGTGCGGAAATGACTCAAGCGCCCGACCGCCCATTGCAAACCGGCCTGGGTGTAGAGCAGCCAGTACACGCCGGCGGCAGGGAGCGCGAACAGCAGCACCGCGCTCGCGATGAGCAGGCGTTTGCGCATCAGAAGACGGTGGAGAAGTGCAAATGCAACCGCGGCTTGCGTCCCTGTTCCGACAGCGCTTGCGCCACGTCGATGCCGATGCTTGCGACCGCGATCTGGTAGTGCAAGCCCACACCGGCCGAGTACTCGAGCGGCTCATCAATGAAGCTATCGAATGCGTTGCCCGTGTCGTAGAACACGGCGCCGCGAAAGTTACGCCAGAGATCGCGCTCCATTTGAACGGATGCGGTGAGCATGTTCTTGCGGCCCGTGTTCTCGCCATCCTTGACGATCGGCAGCTCGTTCAGGCTGAAACCGCGCACGCTGCGGTCGCCACCCGCATAGAAACGTTGCGACGCGGGCAGCTCGAAGGCCTTGTTCACGTGGCTTGCGCCGAGATTGCCTCGCGTGCGCAGATGCCATTTGCTGCTGAGATCGAACACGCGCTCGGCTTCCATGCGAAAGCGTAGATAAGACGCGTCGGAGCCAAGCGAGTTGGGCGAGCCCGTCAGCTCTGCGAACACGGAGTATTGCCGCATGGTCTCGCCGGTCATATACGGCGGCATGGTCGAGAAGCTCACGCCCGGGATGATGTAGAAATCCGTCCTGTCCTGGAACGTGCTGTTGCCGTTGTCGTCGACATCGCCGCGTGACCCAGAGCGGGAGTTCTCGCGCGACAGCCGGGTGAACAACACCCGCTGCCAATTGTTGGCGATGACCTGCGTCAGGCCAGCGGTGAGCTCGACGCGCTCGCTCGTGACATCGCCGAGCTCTTCATCTTTGTATGACACCGTGAACTCGACCTTCTCGAGTGCCACATCCATCACCGGGATGGCATAGCGGACGGTTGCCTCCTTCACCACTGCCGAACCGATCAGCTCCGCCTGCATACGATGGCCCGAGCGATTCACGAGCCGGTTGTCCCAGGTGATGCGTCCGCGCGCCCGGGTGTCCGTCGCATAGCCGACGCTGAACCCATAACGGTTGCGCCGATTGGGCAGCGCTTGAATGGTCACGGGCACCGTCAACGTCTGCGGATCGCGCTCGCCGGTCTCGACTTCGGCCGTCGAGAAGTACTGAGTGTCGTCGAGCACGTACTGCGTTCGCAGCAGCGCATCGAGTGAGTACGGCTCGCCTTCGTGAATCCGCAACAGCCGGCGCATCGCATGTGGCTCGATCACATCTTGCGAGATCGTGATCGAGCCGAATGAGTAGCGTTGGCCCGTGTCGAGCAGGAGCTTCGCGGTCGCACGGCGTTCTTTCCGGTCGATCAGCAGCTCAGCCGTCGTGTAGCGAGCATCCAGATAGCCATGATTGCTTGCTGTGCGCAGCAAGTCGTCTTTGACGCGATCGTAGCGGCCATGATTGAGGCGCCGGCCCGCCTTCAATTCGCGCTTGGCCAGCACGCCGCGGATCGAAGGATTGTCCTTGCCGTCACCAACGACGTCGATCGTCACCTCAGACAAGCGCACAGGACGACCGAGTGCGATGTGAATGACGACGCGCCAATCCTTCTCGGACACACGCGTGACTTCGTTTGTGACCTTCGGCGCGTAATAGCCCAACGGCTCGAGTGCCTTGCGCACTTCGGGCTCGATGCGACGCGTCAGCCGCGTCATGGTTTCGGGCGTCACGTCGTCGCGCTCTTTGTAGCGCGTGAGGCTCAGGAAGGCGCGGACGTTGTTCTTGACCTCGTCCGTGCGATCGGGAATGTCGATGTCGACGCCGGCGTGGGCGACGGTGATCAGAAAAAAAGTAAGGATCAGTCCCGCCCCCACCCTAACCCTCCCCCGCGACGCTTCGGAACCCCAGACGAGGGGCTGCGCAGGGGAGGGGACAGAAATGGGGACATTCCTCATTTCCAAAGCAAAATGAGGAATGTCCCCATTTCCTGGTGCGGAGCGGGGGAGGGCTGGGGTGGGGGCAAGCGGCCGCGGCGTACCCGTCGACATGTGGCGCGCCGTTTGTTGATGTTATTCGGGCGAGGAATCGAACGACGGATCGGTCGCGGCTTCGGCGTCCGGGTCTTCGGCTTCGAACCAGGTTTCCGGCACGTCGACGCTCTTGAACTCGAAACGGGTCGTACCGCTCTGCACGCCGGCTGATTCGAAGCGACGCTCGTGCAGGATGGTCCGGCCGTTGCGCTCGACCAGCAGGACACTGGAGCAGCGCGTGCCGTAGCGCTCATTCACGATGAACGGTGCCGACACGACGCGCTCCCAATCCTGTGGCAGCCCGGTGCTAGGCAGACCCTCTTCCGACGTTGCCGGCTGACGATCCGCCAGGACACCGAAAAGCTCTTCGGTGCTGAAGTCCGATTGCGTGAGGATGTTCGCAAACCGTTCGCGCGTCCGCGCGAGCTTCGGCCACGGCGTATCGAGCAGGTGATTGCTCAGGCCATAGATACCCGGCGCCAGCACTTGCGGCGCGGCCGGCCCGCGATTGGAGAAGTAATAGAGTGCCCGCGGCCCGCCAAGGAGGATGTTGAAGCCGGAGTAGCGCAGGGCTGCTCCGCGCAAGTCATCCAGGAATTCCTTTGGCGAAGTGGCACCCGTGAGAAAGCGCGGGATGAGCTGCCCACGCGAAGGCGCGCCTTCTATGGGCGCCTGCAGGTCGCGATAGTTGGTCACAACGCCGAATCGGCCCGAGCGTGCGACGCCGAGCCATGTTCCGCCGGCCTTAAGATCCCGCCCGCCGAGGATGCGGGCATCGTCCTGCCACCAACCGAGCGGCGCGGCGGGGCGATCGTGGAATTCGTCGCGGTTGCCCGCGAGCACGAGCCGATATCGAGGGTGGGTTTTCCAGGCAATGACGAGTAAGCACATGGTGCGCGATTGTATGCGAGCGGTGTGAATGGAGCCTGCTCGCCGTTATCGCGAGCGCGGTGTGTTTCACCGCCGGCTGGTCGGCCACATCACCAACCCGGGTTCTTCCCGCAACGGCCGCTCCGAATTCGAGTCGTACCAGTCTTCGATCAGACGGTAGGAGACCGACGTGGGCGGCGGGAGCAGAACATTGCCGGTGGCAATGTCGTGACGTGTGAACCAACGGGCGTCTTCCAGCTCCTGATCACGCAAATCGATTTCCGTCGTCCGCGCGTGCGCGATGAAGCCGAGCATCAAGGAGGAGGGGAAAGGCCAGGGCTGCGATGAGTGATAGTCGACCGCATCGACCAAGATCCCGGTCTCTTCCTCGACCTCGCGGACGACGGCGTCTTCCAGGCTCTCACCCGGTTCGACGAAACCGGCGATGGTCGAGTAGCGGCCGGGTGGCCACGCTGCCTGCCGGCCAAGCAGGGCACGTTCGCCGTCGGTGATGAGCGTGATGATCGCGGGATCGATGCGCGGAAAGAGTGGGTGCTTGCACCGCTCGTTGCTGCACACCAGCAGATGGCCGGCGCTGCGCGGTTGAGTCGGCGCACCGCACCGGCCGCAGAAACGATGACGCTCTTGCCATAACACCATGCCGCGCGCATAGGCGAGGACACCGGCTTCCTCCGCCGGCATTTGCCACGCAATCATCATGAGCTCCGTGGCTTCGACGCCGGGCGGCGCCGGCATCTCGAAGTCGGACACATCCAAGGCGAAGCACGCGCGCTCGCGGAACTCGCCTAACAAGATGAGAGCGTCCCGTTCGGTGGGCGCGATCCTATTGGGAAGAAACCATGCGGCCGCAGCGTCGCCCGTCCACGCCACGAAGTTGCGTCCCTTCAGCACCGGCACGATGAGCGTGGCTGGATCGCCGAGCACCTTCGCCAGCCACCCTTCGTCCAAGCGCCGATGTGCAACCCGCTCTAGGTATCGGCCGGAGAAGAAATTTGGTGTGCGAGTGGGCATAAGCGATCAGCGATCCAGTGATGCAGAGGGTACCGCGGCATCCATGATGACTCGACCGACAGCCACGAGTGTCGGTGATTGCGTACGCAATTCTCCTCCAGCTGTCCGGATCTTTCCTAGCACTCACCGCGTTGTATTAGCCGGCGCCGTTGAGCGCCGCAGCTCCAAAACATCGTGGGGAATTCATATGGACGGTTATTCCAATAGCCGCGGCACCCTGTTGTCTCGCGGTCGTGCAACATCCTTGTCTCTTCTGATCATGAGCGCGCTTGCACTCGCCGCCTGCGGCGGTGGAGGCGGTGGTGGTGGAGATGACAACGGCGGTGGCGGCGGGGGTGGCGGGACCACTAACCAAGCGCCCACCGCAAACGCAGGTGCAGATAAGACCGCAACCTTCCCGGAGGCCGTGAGCCTGGACGGTACGGGGACAGATCCTGAGAACGCGGCGCTCACTTACTCGTGGACAGTTACTGTGGGACCCGGGACAGGCACGTTCACCGCTCCCACTGCGGCGGATACGAATGTGACGTTCTCCGCGCCAGGGACTTATACCGTGCAGTTGTCGGTGAGCGACGGTACTAACACGGCGACGGACACAGCGAGTATCTCGGTCAACGCCAATCAAGCGCCCACTGCGAACGCAGGTGCGGATAGGACCGGCAACTTCCCGGAGGCAGTGAGCCTGGACGGTACTGGAACAGATCCGGAGAACGCGGCGCTCACGTATGCGTGGACAGTTACTGCGGGGGGACCCGGGACAGGCACGTTCACCGCTCCCACTGCGGCGGATACGAATGTGACGTTCTCCGCGCCAGGGACTTATACCGTGCAGTTGTCGGTGAGCGA
>JBEVDW010000490.1:0-4608 GCA_040513115.1 Steroidobacteraceae bacterium
AACAGGATGAAGTAGGTGGTCATGCCGAGCACGAGAATGGCGCGGCTCGCAGGCGTTGCAACATCCACATCGCGCGCGGTGATCGGCATCACGATGCTCGGATCGACGCCGCGCACGAGCAGCCGCTGGGCTGCCAAGCGGCGTCCGTACGCAGCAATCAATGTGGACGCACGGCGGGCGCGCGCGCCGACCTGGTTCTGCGAGCTGTCCCAAACGAGATCAACTGCGGCAGCCCGTCCGCTCGCCAAACGGGCGGGAAAATTCTCAGGGATGATCAAGATCAAGTCGTGATGGCCGCGGGAAACGCTCGCGCGCGCCTCATCGATCGACATCTCGGCCAGCGTGAGTTCCGCGCCGTTCTCACGCAGAAACGCAACCAGGTTCGGCGCGATCCTGTCGCCCACGACCACGATCGGCACGGGCTTGTCCGCATCGCTGATGGCGCGGTCGAGCATGATGCTCGTCATCACGGCGAACAGGATTGGCCCGAAGAGCGGACCGAACAGCAGCGCCGTGAACATCGTGCGGCGGTCGCGCACGTTTTCGAGCACTTCCTTGAGAAACACCGTAGCGACCGACGTTCTCATTCCTCTCTCTCCCTTGCGGAGCGGGGGAGGGTCGGAGCTGGGGCAACTGCCTCCCCAGCCGAACGCGGAAGAGACGGAGTGGGGGCATCGCCTACCGCACGCATGAACGCTTCTTCCAGATCGTTGGTCTGCATCGCCTCGCGGATGGCATCCGGCGCGCCATCGGCGACGACCTGCCCATGAGCGATGATCACGATGTCATCGCACAGCGCGCTCACTTCCTGCATGACATGACTGGAGAAGAGCACGCAGCAGCCCATGGACTTCAGCCTGCGCAGCAACTCGCGCAAGCTCCGCACCGACGTTACATCAAGACCGCTGGTTGGCTCATCGAGCATGATGTTGTGCGGCCGATGGATCAGCGCGCGCGCCAGTGCCGTCTTGAGCTTCTGACCCTGCGAAAAACCTTTCGCGCGCCGGTCGATGAAATCGCGCATGTCGAGTTGTTCGATCAGCGCGCGCAAATGAGCGTCGATCGTGTCGTCCGCCAGCCCGCGCAGCCGAGCGAAGTACGCAATGTTCTCGCGGGCGGTGAGGTTCGGGTACAGACCGCTGCCATGTGGCAGCACACCCAGGCGCTTACGCACTTCGAGCGCTGTGCGTTTGCAGTCGCGGCCATCGATCGTCGCGGTGCCCGAATCCGCAGCAATCACCGTACTCAGGATGCGCAGCGTCGTGGACTTGCCAGCGCCGTTGTGGCCTAACAATCCCGTGATCTCGCCATCGCGTGCTCGAAAGCTCACGGCATCCACGGCTTGCACGCTGCCGAAGCGCTTGCTGATGGCCTGCACGTCGATCATGGCGCGCTCGCCGTCGGGCTCAATAGAAACGGCGCTGCCTGTACCTGTTCGAGACAGCGCGCATCCAGGTCCGCTGCATGGGTCGTCGCCACGAACCGCTCGAGCAGCACGGGCATGCAACCGGTGGCCGAATTGATATGTCCCTGCCCGCGCACCATGACGTGGCGACCGCGAGTGAACGCCTTGGCCGCAAGCTCGCCATAGCTGGGCGGTGTGACTGGATCGTTCTCGCCAGATACGAGTAACGCAGGCACCTCGCTGCGCAACGGTGCGTGCAAGTCCGCATCGATCACGCCGCGCGGCCAGATCGCGCAGATGTCGCGCATGGACGCGATGAACTCGCTGCCGAGATAACTCTCGGCAATGGCGCGATCTGCCGACGCATCGATCTGCATGAAGGGAACATCTTCAGTACACACCACCGAGTTCTGCATGCCGTTCGCAAGCCGCTCTGCCAGGGGATTCACGAACAAGGTGAACTGCCCTGCCCACGGCCGCAGGTCTTCGGATTCGTAGCTGTAGTGAATGAGGTACGGCAACAGCGCTGCCGTTTCGTCGCTGTAGCTCAACAATCGCACCACGCCGGCGAGTTGCGGCAGACCGAAGGTCATCTTCTGGTTCATGCCGGTGATGGGATCCTGAAACTCGACCTCGCGTGGCTCGCGCAACTGCTCGCGCAGTCCTTTGAGCTCCCGCTTCACCTGCGGAAAGGCGCGCGCGCAATGCGGCTCACCCGCGCAGCGCGTGAGGATCGCGTCGAGCGCGTGTTGCGCATCGAGCGGCACGCCCGGACCCAGAATCAACTCCGGTGGCACAACACCATCGAGAACCACGCTGCGCACCCGGTTGGGATAGCGGCGCACATAGTGCTGCGCGACGCGCGTGCCATAGGAGCCGCCCCACACGTTCAGTTGCTCGTACCCGAGGGCGCTCCGCACGGCTTCCAGATCCGCGACAGCTGCGCTGGTCGTATAGAAGCGCACATCGGCCGGCAACTCGCGCAGGCAGCGCTGCGTTTCCGAGCGCCAGCGTTCGCGATCGGCGCTCGCCACTTCCGTCTCTTCGGAATACGCACAGTGCAACCGCTGCGAGCGGCCGGTGCCGCGCTGATCGACCAGCAAGATGTCGCGTACCCGACGAATGCGCTCGAACGCGGCGCCGAAGGTTGGATATTCCTCGCTCGGCGCCTGACCCGGGCCGCCGGTGATGAACACGAACGGATCCGGCGCGGGGTTCAAGCTCAACGCGGACACGACGGCCACGTGCAAGCGAATGTGCCGTCCTTGTGGACGACTCCGATCCTCGGGCACGTCGAGCCAGCCGCAGCGCGCATTGGTCGCGCCGGCGCCGACGCTGGCCTCGAGACGGCAGGGCCTCAACTCGATACGGGATGTGGCCTCAGCCAGAGAGTCGCGCGCAGCGCAGAGGGTCAGCAGAGCTGTCAGCAGTGACGTGTATGCGCGCTTGGAGGGACGTGGCATGGCGGCGCAGCTTGCCACAGCCGTCTTCCAACCGTGAGTCGTGAGTTCGAGGCGTGAAGCTAAGTCGGCGACGCCGCTCGACTCGCCACGGCAGCCCGATAGCGTCGCAGCGCGTAGGCTCCCGTCGAGTCAGGATCGAACGGTGTGTCGGGCAACGTGAGCACCAACTCCTGCAAGCGCGCAGGTGCCGATTCGATGAATCCGATCAGATCGTCGGCGGATAGCGGCTTCGACAGCAGGTAGCCCTGAATGTGCAGGCCACGATCGGCGAGCAGCTTGGCAAGCTGGCTGGGCCGCTCGATGCCTTCCGCCGTCACTTCCAATCCGAGGCTGTGGCACAGGCCAATGATCGAACGTGCGATCGATGCGGAGCGCGAGCTGGTGTCGATGCTCGCAACCAAGCTGCGATCGATCTTTACGCGCGACAGCGGCAATTGCTCCAGCGAAGTCAGAGACGAATAGCCGGTGCCGAAGTCATCCAGCGCAATGGTAACCCCCAGATCGCGCAGCGCCCGCAACGCCGCGATGGTGCTCAGGCCCGTTTGCATGACGTTTTCCGTCAGCTCGATCTCGAGGCACTCGGCCGGCAGTTTGTACTCTTGCAGTAACTGCTCGACCCGCTGCACCAGTTGCTGATCCAGCAACTGGCGTGAGGATAGATTCACCGCGATACGCGCTTTGGACCACGGCCCGCGATGCCAGCGCGCCGCCGCCCGAATCGAGCTGCGTAACACCCAATCGCTGAGCTCGTCGATCAGACCGGTCTGTTCGGCAATCACGAGGAATTCGCCCGGAGCGATGTATGTCCCGTCCGGTTGTCGCCAGCGAAGCAGTGCTTCAACGACCGTCGTCTGCAACGTCTCGAGCGACACTTCCGGTTGATAGAACAGCTCGAACTCGCCGCACTTCACGGCGCGGCGCAATGCCTGCTCCAGCGCGAAGCGCGACGAGGCATTCACCAGTAGTTGCGGATCGAACAGATGCGCCTGGCGCCGGCCCAGTTCCTTGGCGCGGAACAGCGCGGCATCCGCCGCGCGCAACAAGCCTTCCGCTTCGCTCGCGTGATCCGGAAAGACACTGGTGCCCACACTCACACTGATGGCAACGTCTCGCGCCCCAACGGTAAGCGGGCGATCGAACGCGGCTACCACTTCGAAGGCGCGGCGGCGCGCTTCTTCGGGGTTGGCAATGCCGTCGAGCACGACCGTGAACTCATCGCCGCCCCAGCGCGCACAGAACCCGGAACCCACGGCTTGTATCAGCCGCTGACTGACGGCCTGCAGCAGGGTGTCGCCGAAGTCGTGACCCAGGCTGTCGTTCAGCGTCTTGAAATTGTCGAGATCGATGAACAGCAGCGCCACGCGCGCGCTGTGGGCACGAGCCGCACGCAAGACGCCCTCGACATGCGCCAGCAACTGGCGTCGATTGGGCAGTTCGGTGAGCGGATCATGCTCGGCGAGATGTTGCAGCTGGCGCGTGCGCTCATCGACGCGTGCTTCCAGCTGCGCCTGATAGGCCTGCACGGATGCACGGGCCTGCGCGAGCTGCGTTGCCATGCTGTTGAAAGCGAGTGCCAGACCATCGACCTCACGCAGCCCACCACGCGGCACGAGCACGTCGACTTCGCCCTGCGCCACGCGTCGCGTCGCGATCACCAGTCGCCGGATGGGACGCGCCACGCTGTACACCGTCGCTGCCGAAATCAACAGGACGAGCCCGAGCACGACGGCACTAACCCAC
>JBEVDW010000491.1:0-3371 GCA_040513115.1 Steroidobacteraceae bacterium
ATGCGTTCGGTCGGACGCGAATCCGCGCGTGTGGTATGCGTTTAATGTTTGTCGTGGGCGGGCGTCTTCGCACGCGCCGCTCAACGCCGCGTTAGCTTTCGCAAGCATGAGCGCCGACCTCAACAATTTACGCGCTGTGTGGGATCGACTGCGATCCGAAGTGATTGAGATGGCGTCAGGCGAGCCATCACTGGCCAACTATCTACACAAAACGATAATTGAGCATGCGTCGCTGACTGATGCGTTGGCTGAATTGCTAGCCGGTAAGTTAGCCTCGCGGACTGTTCCCACCAAAGTGCTCGTTGAAGTCATCTCCAATACGCTTCGATCATCTTCAGCAATTCAAAATGCCATCGCTCTCGATCTGTTGGCGACGTCGGAGCGCGATCCGGCTTCGAAGGGAATTGCCAATCCGTTTCTAAACTACAAGGGCTTCCACGCGCTTGAGGCATATCGTGCCGGCCATGCGCTTTGGCTCAACGGACGCCAATCTCTTGCCTACTACTTTCAAGGTCGAATATCCGAAGTCTTTTCCGTCGACATCCATCCGGCAGCGATCATTGGCTATGGGGTATTCATTGATCACGGAACTGGTATCGTGATCGGCGAAACAGCGGTCGTCGACAACGACGTGTCGATACTTCAAGAGGTAACGCTCGGTGGCACTGGGAAAGCTAGCGGTGATCGCCACCCAAAGATCGGGAGAGGGGTGCTTATTGGCGCAGGTGCAAAGATACTCGGGAACATTCGGGTGGGAGAACGAGCGAAGATTGGAGCTGGTAGCGTAGTCTTGCAGGAGGTGCCACCGCATACCACGGTTGCTGGTGTACCCGCGAGGGTTGTCGGTCATCCCAAGGCCGACGAACCTGGAAAAGCCATGGACCAGGATTTTGATGGCGAGAGCGAGGGCTAACCCCAATACTGTTCAGATATGTAGCACGGGTGTAGGTTGATGCCGGCGATGGAGCGCTGCGCCTCGGCGGCGGACCTTGAAGTTGCTCATCTTGCGCTTGACGCCTCGCGGATTGAAGCGGCCGCGGCTACTGACGCAGCGGCCGCGGCCAATCTCGTCGAGTAGCGCGTCGCGCCAGCTTTCGAGTCGCTCAGGGGGGAACGGCCGCGTCTTGCGGCATCTTGCGTTTGACCACACGCACTGCGTGAGTGAAGCTCAGCCGATCGGGATCGAGTGCGCGCTGCCAAGCGGCTTGCGCCATGAGTTGCCGAATGGCGAAGTGCGCCAGCAGCAGCCCCCACAGCTCCTGGTGCACCAGGTCGGGGGTCTTGCTGCGAAGCACGGTGCTGTTGGCTCTCAGATGCGTCTTGAACTCATCGAACACCCCTTCGATTTCCCAGCGCTCGTGATACAGCCTCGCCAGTTCCAGGCAAGGCGCCTTCTTGGGGTCCAGGATGTTGGTGACCAAGCGGTAGTTGTCCTGCACGGGCACGGCCGAGTCCTCGAGCGTGTACTCGATGACGCGAACTGTGCGACCGTGACGCCGGGCGCTGTCTGCAGAGTCGAAGACGGTGCTCAGAAACGATCCGTCGGGCAGTTCCTGCTGCACGGCCAGCTTGATCGTCGAACTCAAGCGCCACAACAGCGCGGCATCGCTGTCGCAGGCGAGCGCCCAGAGCTTGAAGCTATAAAAACCCCGATCAGCCATCACCAGCATGTCCGCACGCAGCCAGCCCGGCAGCAGTTCGGCGGCCATCGCCTTCTCGCTGCGAGCGTAGGGGGCGATGTCCGCAGCCACAACGGCGTGCGTTGCGCACTCAACCAGTCCGAGCAGCCGCGCCTGGGGAAACGCGCTCTCGCCGCGCGTGGCCGTGGGATAGCCGAAGAACTTGGCGTTCGCCTCCTCGTCGGCCACATCCATGCCGCTGCCGTCCAGCGCCATCAAGCGCAACCCCCGGTACCAACAGCCTGGCGCCTGCGGCGGGCCCAGCGGTCGCAGCACCCGCTGGGCCAGTTGCCGCATCACTTCGGGCCCCAGCCGCGTACGCGCTTGCGAGATCGCCGACTTGCTTGCCTGCACCGCATCGGCTTGACCCCCGCCCAGCCATTGCAGGCCCTCGCATACCACGCGCAACACCTCCTCAAGCGGCGCCTCACGCCACAGCGCCAGCGCCATCACGTAGTACACGACCGCCGGCGCCGGTAGCAGCCGATTGCGCTGGCTGCCTCGCCCCGTTTCCTGCAGGACCTCATCAATCAGTGATCGCGGGCACACGCTGGCCAGCACCCCGGTGCTGATCAGGTGCGCCAGGTCAACCTTGGCGGGCAGTTCTTTGCGCGTCCTTGCCATCGATGCAGTCTCCGTTGTTTCGACGGAGCTGCATTGTCACAGAAATCTTTCTATCTGAACAGTATTGTACCTAGACTAGGCTCCCGACGGCCTCATGCCCTACGGGGGTAACGGTGGCCGTCCGATGCGGGCTTGGTCACACGATGCCAACATGCAGCCAATGGCCGCTCGGCTGTCCGCGCATCGCAACGTTCGGTGTCGCGCTTCGATCTATCCCTTGCGAGACAACCGATCCAAGACCGCGGCACGGTCTACACGAGGCGATGATGATGTCCAACCCCTGGTTGAAGAAGAACCCTTACATGAGCATGTGGCTCAGCGGTGCCAACAGCTTGGCGAACACGGCGCGCGGCAAGATCGCTGGTCATGCAAAGCGGCAATCTACCGCGGCCTTGAACAAGGCGAGCCGCGACATCGTCAGTTTCTGGACCGGCGCATTCAGCGCACCATTGAAATCAGCGAAATCCGTGCGCAGGAAAAAGCGCTAGGGCCCCCTTAGCCTCGACTTCTCCATTCCCACATTCACTTCAGACTGGCTTGCAGTCGGTCGAACGCATGGGAGCCGACCTCCTTGGCGTGTCATTCGATCACTTGGGTCGACGATCGTGAAAGTCGCCATCGCCTTCGAAATCCAGCGGTGTGCATGTCCGCAAAGCTCGGACTTCGCCTTGCAAATCGACAAGTGCCAGCAGGAAGCGATCGTGGCGAGAGACGAACCCCACGACGTGGGTCGCTCGGTCTCCGGCATTGCCACTGCGGCCGAGACGTCGCGGGGCTGGCGAAAATCGTTCCGTACATGCAAAACCTCGGCCTCGCGCCCGCGGTGGCGAAACGAATGAACAGGCGCCGGCCGGTCATCGAATCACCTTCACGGCCCGCAGCAGCAGTCCCTGCGGGATTGTGATGCCCATGGAGCGGCGGTCATCAGGTTGATCGCCATCTCGAGCGGGCGGGCAGCTCCACCGGCTACGGGGCGTGCTTCGCGCCGGTCTATCGGGGCCAGGGCATTGCGCAGTCATCAGGCGACCGGTGCGATGCATGTGACGTACCTGCGTCCGCCTACATGCG
>JBEVDW010000492.1:0-3056 GCA_040513115.1 Steroidobacteraceae bacterium
TCGTCTAAGGCATGCCGCACTTCTGGGTCTGCGCTCCGACAAGAGCGCGCGGGAGGTGCGGCGAGAAGCGCTCGAGGTCGCTTCGTGACTGTCTCAGTTCGGCCAGAAGCAATGGGATGGACCCCTCCCCACACCTAACGGCATCGAGTGCCAGACTGGAGCTGTGTAATCACCAGTCACGGAATGGGGAGAGGTCATCATGAAGCTTACCCGCGTGGGTGTGGATTTGGCGAAGCAGGTCTTCCAAGTGCATGGCGTCGATTGCGCAGAGCGGGCGGCGTGGTGCAAGCGGTTGAAGCGAAGCCGCTGGATCGCGGATCTCGAGCGTGACGTTGAGGCGGGCTGCGAGATTGGCATGGAAGCGTGCGGCGGCGCGCATCACTGGGCGCGCGTGCTGCAGGCGAAGGGCTACCGCGTGAAGCTGATCGCGCCGCAGTTCGTGACGCCGTACGTGAAGACGAACAAGACCGATGCGAACGACGCCGAGGCGATTTGCGAGGCGATGAGCCGGCCGAGCATGCGCTTTGTGGCGGTGAAGACGGTTGAGCAGCAGGATCTGCAAGCAGTGCACCGGGTGCGGTCGAGCCTGATCCGGGACCGGACTGCGAAGGCAAACCAGCTGCGCGGGCTCGTCTATGAGTACGGCCTGGTGGCGCCCCGCGAACTGCACGCGCTTCGACGAGTCGTGCCGGAGTGGCTGGAGGATGCCGACAATGGGCTCACGGTGCGCTTCCGGGCGCTGCTGGCTGGTCTCTATAGCGATCTGCGTCTGCTCGACGAGCGGGTGCGAGAACTCGATCGGGAGATCGCAGCGATCGCCCGCGAGCACGAGCCAGTCGGCCGCCTCGAGCAACTGACGGGCATTGGCCCGCTCACGGCCAGTGCGCTGTACGCGCTGGTCGGCGATGGCAGGCAGTACCGCAGCGGTCGTGAGTTAGCCGTTGCGCTCGGGCTGACACCGCGGCAACACAGCTCCGGCGGCAAGGAGAAGTTGCTCGGCATCAGCAAGCGCGGTGACAAGTACATCCGCACCCTGCTGATCCACGGAGCGCGATCGGCGCTGCGCGTGGCGCCAAACAGAACCGA
Source organism: Steroidobacteraceae bacterium (assembly GCA_040513115.1). Classification (GTDB taxonomy): domain Bacteria; phylum Pseudomonadota; class Gammaproteobacteria; order Steroidobacterales; family Steroidobacteraceae; genus DATELY01. The sequence goes on from JBEVDW010000492.1 coordinate 1,087, forward strand.
TCGGCTCAGTCGCTGGGCGTTGGCCCTGGCGGAAAGATCACATCCGAACATCGCAGTGACGGCGCTCGCCAACAAGATGACGCGCGTCGTCTGGGCGATGCTGCGGCACGGAACGAACTACCAACCGGAGCACGTGGCGGCCTGAGGCCGCGCGTCCCGACTGACCGAGGAGAACATCACCACGGTTGCGAGCACACCGAGCGATGGCGAACAGCTCGAACCGGCGTCGGAATACCCTGGGACTGTCCACGGGCGAGAAGCCCGAAGAAGCAATGAGGAGCCGACGCGCGCATAGCCCATCGTGGCCCGACCTCGGTTGATCGAGGTCAAACGAGGCCGGATATACGTGAGCAGTCGTACCTCGCCGCCGGAAAACGGAGTGTTGGCAACTGGGGAGGGGTCCATATACGGCCATTGGGTGTTCGGTTGCAGCGTCGCGCTAGCAGCGAGGATGACCTTAAGGGCAAAGCGTCCTCGACTGGACAAGAAAGTCGTACTTCGTCAGCGCCAGATCCGGCGAAAGCCTTGCGAAGCGCACGGCCGGAGTGGGGCCCGAACCGTCGGAGTCATAGTAAAGGTCACCCCTGCTCGGGTTATAGACGATGCGGTGCAAAGGGGTGGTCGCGGAGCCGCCGATGTGGAACACGCGCCCGTCAAGGAAAGGATTGAAGACCGTACATCTGTAAAATGCGGGGAATGCGCGATACGACAGCCAGAACGAGTCTTCTCCAACGGTAAAATCCGTCACGCGATCGACGTTCGTACTGGCGTTCAGCGCAGTGGTGAACCGGAAGATGTCGGGTCCTCCGCCGCCTGTCAGGATGTCCTTACCCGGCCCGCCGTCGAGCGTGTTGTAGCCGCTGTTGCCGATCATACGGTTCCCGCGGTTGTTGCCCTGACCGCCCCCGTCTTGCGTACCCCCCACGACGAGATTGTTGACGTTGGCCGGAAGCACATACCATCCGAACACCCGAACAGTGTCGATGCCCTCATTGGCCTGCTCCACCACTTGATCGGCCTCGTCGTTCACGATGTAAGTGTCGTTCCCTGCGAGCCCGATCATGACATCGGCGCCTCCGCGGCCATTGATCGAGTCGTCGCCAGACGTGCCGATCAGTACGTCGGGACCGGCGGTGCCCAGGATAATCGTGAGCGCCTGGACGGCGCCGACATTAGCCAGTGTCAGGCCGATCGTCGCGATGGATACTGTCCGCCAGGTGGTGCTTCGCAGCGTGCTTCTATGTTGCTGTGACATGGTTGTACTCCGGTCTACGAACCTCTCGAGGCGACCCAAAGTCTCGCGCATTCGACTGAGCCCAGCGACGACCTTATGAACGCACATCACATCCCTATGTTGTTATACGGATCGAGGATGGACTTGTGCGTGCTCCAATCTACGCCGATCGCATGCGGTGTCAACTCCGCGTCTGACATTCGTTCCGGGGCAGCGCAAAACATGCGACTGGCACTTTGGATTTTCTATTGTGAAGCGCAGTGCGCAAACGGAAGCCTTGAGAGCGCCATACCGAGGCATGTAAATTGGCTACGGTGTCGCTTGGATCGCGACGACGCTCGCTTTGCTCGTCACGGAGATTTGGGGGCCTGTTCGCCAGGCAACCCTTTATCGATGAAGGGCTGATTTCTGCGGCATATGCTGCGTCAGCTAACTCAAGCTAAAGAGAAGGTAGTCAAGTGAAACGAGCAGATCAGGTTTGCGAGAGTTGCTGGCGCGTGAGCAGGGCATCGCCGGTTCCGGTGACCGAGATCGCCTGCCATCACAACAAGGTGCTCGCGACGTGGCACGCCGATACGGATGAGTGGACGTACCAGCATCGCGTCGCACGTAAGCGGCCCACTCAGAAGCAGAGCGAGCAGTTGGCGAAGATGTTCGACCAGGCAGGCTCCGCGACGCGACGGCGGGAAGAGACGTAACTGGGATTCACCCGTCTACCCGGACACCGAACGTGGGT
>JBEVDW010000493.1:0-6971 GCA_040513115.1 Steroidobacteraceae bacterium
AGAGTCGCAATCTCCCGATCAGCTGGGAAGGCACTGCGGCGGCACTGAGCGATTCGACGCGCCTACTCGGCGTCGCGGCGCTTCTGGGCCTGCAGTAACAGGCAGCGCAGGCGCACACCTAAAGAGCGATCACGAACGAGCTTCAGCATGGCACTCGATCTCGCACAATTCCACGAAGCGTTTTTCGACGAAAGCTCGGAAGCGCTCGATCAGATGGAGTCAGCGCTGCTCAAGCTGAATGTCGGCGCGCCCGATCCCGATCTGATCAAACGATTTTCCGCGTCGCGCACTCGATCAAGGGCGGCAGTGCGACGTTCGGCTTTTCCGAAGTCGCCTCCTTCACGCACACCTGCGAAACGTTGCTCGATGAGCTGCGCGGCAATCGCATGCAAGTGACGCGTCCGATCTCTGACTTGCTGTTGAAGTCCGTCGACGTCATGCGCGAGATGTTGCGCGCCGTGCAACAGAAAGAACCGGTCGATGCACAGCGCGTTGCGGATCTGCAATTCGATCTCGAGCTCGCGATTGCGCAGAAGAACTCGGCTCCCGCTGCGGCTCCGGTTGTCGAAGCCGCCGCTCCTGTGGTGGAGGCTGCTGCAGCTGCAGTAGCCGCGCGTCCGGCGTACGCGCATCGCTGGCGCATTCTGTTCCGCCCGTATCCGCAGCTGTTCGTGCACGGTAACGATCCCCTGCGCATGCTGCGCGAGCTTGCGGAGCTCGGCCAGTTCGGGGTGCAAACCGATCTGTCCAGTCTGCCGCAGCTTTCCGATCTCGATACGGAAGCCTGCCTGCTCGCTTGGGATCTCACGTTGGAGACCAACGCGGACGAGTCGGTGCTGAAGGAGATCTTCGATTGGGCCGAAGGTGACTGCGAGCTCGAGATTCGCGATGAGCTGCCTGCCGACCCGGCTGCGGCCAGCGAATCCGTGCCGGCTGTCGCAGTGGAGCCCGCACTTGCGATTCCTGTCACTGCAGCCGTGGAGGCTCCGCCGGCTGCGGCCGTTGCACGCGTCGAACACGCTGCGGAGCCAGTGGCACCGAAGCCGGAGGTCAAACGGCCGAACCTGGCGCTTGCGGCCAGCAACGAACCTGCGGAAGCGCACAAGCCCAACGTCGGTGATGCCAGCTCGATCCGTGTCAGTACGGAAAAAATCGATGAGCTGATGAACACCGTCGGTGAGCTCGTGATCACGCAGTCGATGCTGAGCCAGCTCGGTAGCCGCATCGACGGAGACGTCGCGGAGCAGCTGCGGTCCGGGCTGGCACAGCTCGAGCGCAACATGCGCGAGCTGCAGGAAAGCGTCATGCGCGTGCGCATGTTGCCGATCAGCTTCGTCTTCAGCCGCTTCCCGCGCATGGTGCGCGACTTGAGCCAGCGGCTCGGCAAGAACGTCGAGCTGAAAGTTTCGGGTGAGCAGACCGAGCTCGACAAGACGGTGCTGGAGAAGATCGGCGATCCACTCGTGCACCTCGTGCGCAACAGCGTGGATCACGGCATCGAAATGCCCGACGTGCGTGTTGCGGCAGGTAAGCCCGCCAACGGCACCGTGAACCTCGAGGCTTATCACAAGGGCGGCTCGATCACCGTTGAGGTGAGCGACGACGGCGGCGGTCTCAACAAGGATCGCATCCTCGCGAAAGCACGCGAGCGCGGCTTGATCGGCGTGAACGATGTGCTTTCCGATGACGCCATCTACGAGTTGATCTTCATGGCCGGCTTCTCGACGGCCGATCAGACGACGGACATCTCGGGCCGTGGTGTCGGCATGGATGTCGTGCGCCGAAACATCAAAGAGCTCGGCGGCGCGATTGAAGTGCGCTCGGAACGCGGGCGCGGCTCGCGCTTCATCATCACGTTGCCGCTGACCCTGGCGATCGTGGACGGACAGAGCGTGAACGTTGGCGGTGAAACCTACATCGTGCCGTTGACGACGATCATCGAGTCCTTGCAGCTCAAGCCCGGTATGGTCAATCGCGTGGCAGGGCAGGGCGAAGTGTTCTGGTTCCGCGACCGCTATGTGCCGGTCGTTCGCGTGCACGACGTGTTCGGTGTGAAGCCGCGTGCGGCGCAATTGCATGAAGGACTGATCATGGTCGTGGAAGGCGAAGGCCGCCGCTGCGGCTTGTTCGTCGATGACCTGCTCGGTCAGCAGCAAGTGGTCATCAAATCACTCGAAACGAATTTCCGTCGTGTCGACGGAGTCTCCGGCGCCACCATCCTGGGCGATGGCGCGATAGCTCTGATTCTAGATGTGCCCGGATTGATACGAGTCGCGGCTCAACGCGCGGCAGCCTGAGTTCAACACCAACGACTGTTACGAAGGATTAAGTGCCATGAACTTCTCGAGTATGAGCGTAAAGGCGCGACTGTTCGCGACCTTGGCGCTATTGGGGGTGGTCGCGGCCGCGATCGGCATCGTCGGCCTCACGGGGACCAAGTCCTCCAACACTGACCTCGACGCGCTGTTCTCGAACCGCCTGCTGCCCACCGGTTGGGTCGGCGAGGTCCAGGGCGACACGCGCGAAGTGTTGGAGAAGGCCGAGACGGTGGTCATCCGCCAGGATCCCGCTGCTGTCGTCACCGCCGCCGACGCGATCCGCGAAAAGGAAACCACGGTCAAGGAGCTCCTGAACAAGCTCAAGAGCGCGGAGGTGACGGCAGAAGAGCGCCGCATGGTCGATGACTTCGTGACTCACAGCAACGCCTCGTTCGCGTCGATGTCGGAAGCAATGGCGCTCGCGCGCGTCGGCACGTTCGACAAAGCCGAGAGCCTGCTGTTGGAGAAGGCACGCCCCGAGTACGAAGCGGTGCTCAAGAGCGGCGACGGTCTCCTGGCCGCGCAGATCACAGTGGCGCAGCGCATGCGCGATGACTCCGCAGCCGCATTCAAACGCAGCACGACGATCATCGTGGCCACCATGGTGTTCGGCATTGCTGCCGCCGCCGCGCTGGCACTCTTCCTCGTGCGCTCGATCGTGTCGGCCTTGAATACGGCCGTCGGTATTGCGGATCGCATAGCCAGCGGCGAGATCGGCAACGACGTACAGGTGACTAGCGATGATGAGCCCGGTCGCCTGTTGAGCTCTTTGAAGCGCATGGACGGCAAGCTCGTTGAGATCGTGGCCAGCGTGCGCACGAGTGCCGGTGCCGTCGGTACGGCCGCGCGTGAGCTGTCGCACGGCAACGATGACCTTTCGCAGCGTACTCAGCAGCAGGCCGCTGCGCTCGAGGAAACCGCCTCCAGCATGGAAGAGATGACCGCGACCGTGAAGCAGAATGCGGACAACGCGCGCCAGGCGAATCAGCTGGCGGTGGGTGCTCGCGAACAGGCCGAGAAGGGTGGTGCGGTCGTGCATCGTGCGATCAGCGCGATGGGCGAGATCAACAGCTCCAGCCGCAAGATCGCCGACATCATCGGCGTGATCGATGAGATCGCCTTCCAGACCAACCTGCTCGCGCTGAACGCCGCCGTGGAAGCAGCGCGTGCCGGTGAGCAGGGCCGCGGCTTCGCCGTGGTTGCAACCGAAGTGCGTAACCTCGCGCAACGCAGTGCGAGCGCCGCGAAGGAGATCAAAGACCTGATCAACGACTCCGTCGACAAGGTCAAGACGGGTTCCGAACTGGTGGATGAATCGGGCCGCACGCTCTCCGAAATCATGGAAAGCGTGAAGAAGGTGACCGACATCGTCGCGGAGATTGCCGCAGCGTCGGAAGAACAGTCCGCCGGCATCGAACAAGTGAACAACGCCGTAAGCCAGATGGACAACGTCACGCAGCAGAACGCCGCGCTCGTCGAGCAGGCCTCCGCAGCCAGCAAGTCGATGGAGCAGCAGTCTGCAACGCTCGTCCGTCAGATCGGCTACTTCCGCAGCCAGGGCGCGCCTGTGCACGTGGAGCAGGCGAGTATCGAGGAAGCGCCCGTCGCGCGCATGCCGGAGCGCAAACCGATGAAGCGCGTCATTCCGCAGCGTCGTCCTGGTGCGGCTTCGAAGCCTCGTGCAGCAGCGCCCGCGGCATCAGCTCCCGCCGCAGCGCCGGCACCGCTGGCGCGCGCCGCCGGTGATGACAACGTTTGGACCGAGTTTTAACGCGAGTAGTCGAGGTTCCGTCACATGTCCGCTCAACCCGCAGCTCAGGCAGGCACGATGTCCGGCAGCAATCAACTGCTGACCTTCTCGCTAGGTGATGAAACCTACGGTGTCGACATACTGCGCGTGCAAGAGATCCGTGGCTGGACGCCGGTCACGCGCATCCCGCAGACCCCGCCGCATGTGTTGGGCGTGTTGAATCTGCGCGGATCGATCGTACCGATCGTGGACCTGCGCATGCGCTTCATGCTGAAGCACGCGGAGTACACACCGCTCACGGTCATCATCGTGCTGTCCGTGGAATCGCCTGCTGGGCGCCGGGACTTCGGCGTGGTGGTGGACGGCGTGTCGGACGTGATCGATGTGGCCAGCACCGACATCAAGCCGGCGCCGGATCTCGGCAACCAAGTCAGCACCGAGTTCATCGAAGGGCTGGCATCGGTGTCCGATCACATGGTGATGCTGCTCGATATCGATCGCCTCATCGGCGGCGAGATCCTGAGCGTCGCCGCGGCGGCGAATGCCTGACCGTGCCAGCACGCGTTGCGTGAAGCAAGGCGGTGCAGCGCTCACGATCACGGTCGCTCATGCAAAGTTCGGCACCCAACGCTCGGCTTCAGCTCGATAGCAGCTTCACCGCCGTGTTGGGTGATCGCGAGTTCGACTTCATTCGGCTCGTGATCGAGCAGAATGCGGGCATCATTCTCGGACCGAACAAACGCCAACTGGTGCAGGGCCGGCTCGCCCGCCGGCTGCGCGAGCTCGGCTTGCCGAGCTACGAGGCGTACTGCGATCACATCCGCGAGTCGGGTCCCGAAGAGCTGGTCGGGCTGATCAATGCGCTCACGACGAACGTCACGTCCTTCTTTCGCGAGAAGCATCACTTCGATGCGCTGACGGGCTACATGCTGCCCGAAGCGATGCAACGCAATTCGACTTCGCGCCGCTTGCGCATCTGGTCGGCGGGCTGTTCGAGCGGCGAAGAGCCGTACTCGATCGCGATCTCCGCGCTGCAGTCTCTGCCGACGTCCCTCAAATGGGATCTCAAGATTCTCGCGACGGATATCGACAGCGAGATGGTCGCGTTCGCCAAACGCGGTTGCTATCCCGAGGATCGCGTTGCAGCGCTCGTGGATGCGCAACTGCATGCGGGCTTTCTGCGTCGGGACGATGTCGGCGAAGTCCGCGTGAAACCGGAGATCGCAAGCTGTGTGCGCTTTGCGCCGCTCAACCTCTTGCACGACTGGCCGATGAAAGGGCCCTTCGATGTGATCTTCTGTCGCAACGTCATGATCTATTTCGATCAGGTCACGCGCGAACGCCTGGTGCAGCGCTTCGCGGACTATCTGGCGCCCGAGGGCTACCTGTGCCTCGGGCATTCCGAGTCGATCCACGGCCCCCATGCGCATTTCAAGCTGGTGGGCAGAACCATTTACCGCCGAGTGGCCGGAGGCACGCGTGGAGCTTAAGACCGGTACTCGTGGTGAACCGCTGCCGAAAGCACTGCAAGGGTTCGAGAACATCCGTCGCTATCGCGATGCGGCCGGACACGCCATCGCGAAGCTCTTGCCCGGCGACTACTACGTCACGTGCGAGGATGAAGTGCTGGACACCGTTCTGGGCTCATGTGTGTCGGCGTGCATTCGCAATGCCCGCACGCGCATCGGCGGGATGAATCATTTCATGCTGCCGCGGCCGAGCGGTCAGGGCAACGACAACTGGGACAACGTCGCCGGTCGTGCCACACGGTACGGCAGCGCGTCGATGGAGCAGCTGATCAACCGGATTCTTGCCGTCGGCGGCACGCGCGCGGATCTGGAAGTGAAGATCTTCGGCGGCGGTCGTGTGCTCGCCAGCATGACCGACATCGGCAATCACAACGTGAGCTTCGTGCGCGACTTCATCAAGCAGGAGGGCCTGCGAATTGCTGCCGAAGACGTCGGCGATACCTGTCCCAGGCACGTGCAGTACTTTGCCGCGAGCGGTCGCGTGCGTGTGCGACACCTGAGCAGGAATCAGGAGGCCACGATCGCCTCAACCGAGCAGCAATACATGCGTGGCTTGGAGAAGCAGCCGGACGCGGGCTCGATTGATTTGTTCTGATACGCACCGACCGAAAAACACAACAACAGATACATAGCGGAGAGTTCCGTGGCGAAGACTAGAGTGCTCGTGGTCGATGATTCAGCGCTGGTGCGCAAGCTCATCACGGAAATGCTTGCGGCCGACCACGAGATCGAAGTGGTGGGCGCAGCCTCCGATCCCTTCATGGCGCGCGAGCGCATCAAGCAGCTGAATCCCGACGTGATCACGCTCGACGTGGAAATGCCGCGCATGGATGGCATCACGTTTCTCGAGAATCTGATGCGGCTGCGGCCGACGCCCGTCGTCATGGTTTCTTCGCTGACGCAGCGCGGCGCCGACGTGACGTTACGGGCGCTGGAGCTCGGCGCCATCGACTTCGTGGCGAAGCCGAAGGTCGACGTCGCGGGAAGCCTCTCGAGCTATGCCGATGAGTTGATTGCGAAAGTAAAAGTGGCGGCGAAGGCGCGCGTCAACGCGCGCGGTGCTGGACCGCGTCCCATTCCCACGGTCGATCCGCGCCGCACCGCCGATGCGGTGTTGCCGCCGATGAGCTCGCGCGGACATGTATTGCGTACCACCGAACGCATCATCGCGATCGGCGCTTCCACCGGCGGTACGGAAGCCATTCGCGAGCTCCTGGGGGCATTTCCACCCGATGCGCCGGCCATCGTCATCTCGCAGCACATCCCGGCCGCCTTCAGTAAAGCGTTTGCCGAGCGCATGAATCGCATGTCGCCGATGTCCGTGTGCGAGGCTCAGGATGGACAACAGATTCTTCCCGGACACGTCTACATCGC
>JBEVDW010000494.1:0-12479 GCA_040513115.1 Steroidobacteraceae bacterium
TCCAGCATCATCGTTCCGGGTCAGACGATCGATGCCGCGGGTCAGCCTGCGGAGGTCGTGACCACGGGTCGTCACGATCCTTGCGTGGGACTCAGGGCAACGCCGATTGCCGAAGCCATGCTGGCGCTCGTATTGATGGACCACGGTCTGCGGCATCGGGGGCAAAACGCCGACGTCCAGTCCGCGACCCCGAACATCACTTCTACGAACCTGAGCGAGAAGCCATCGTAAGTCTTTGCACGCGCTTCACACTTTGCGTGTGACCGGCCTCCTGTTTTTTCCATAAGGAGCTTATCTGTACCGCACCTTTGCGGTACTGTTGCGCCGGTTTTTCATAGCGCGTGAGCGGCATTTCAAGAGTCCAGCGGCCGGCGATACCGGCATTCGGATCACATGAGCAGACGTTTGAACGTAGCGGTAGTGGGTGCGACCGGCTTGGTCGGCAGCACCATGTTGTCCATCCTCGAGCAGCGCGACTTCCCGGTCGGCGAACTGTTTCCGCTCGCGAGCGAGCGCTCGGTCGGTAAATCGGTTCGCTTCAAAGGCAAGGACTACCCTGTTCAGGATCTCGCCAAGTTCGATTTCTCGCAGGCGCAGATCGGATTGTTTTCAGCTGGCGGCAGTGTCTCGGCGGTGTACGCGCCGAAGGCGGGTGCGGCGGGCTGCGTCGTCGTCGACAACACCTCCCAGTTTCGCTACCAGGACGACATTCCCCTGGTGATCACCGAAGTGAATCCGCACGCGATCGCCGGCTATCGCAGGCACAACATCATCGCCAATCCCAACTGCTCCACCATGCAGATGCTGGTGGCGTTGAAGCCGCTGCACGTGGCCGCCGGTATCGAGCGCATCAACGTGGCGACCTACCAGTCCGTCTCCGGCGGTGGCCAGAAGGCCATGAACGAGCTCTCCCAGCAGGTAAAGGCGCTCGCGCAGGGCGATACCGTGAACCCCAAGGTCATCGCCAAACAGATTGCTTTCAACTGCGTGCCCCAGATCGACGTCTTCCTCGACAACGGCTACACCAAAGAAGAGATGAAGATGTTCTGGGAGACGCAGAAGATTCTCGAAGACAAGAACATCCTGGTGAATGCGACCGCGGTGCGGGTGCCGGTGTACGTCGGTCATTCCGAAGCCGTCCATATCGAGACGCGCCGCAAGCTCAGCGCGGCGGAAGCGACCGAGCTGTTGTCACGTGCCCCAGGCGTGGTAGTCATCGATGAACGCAAGCCGGGCGGTTATCCGACGGCGGTGACGGAAGCAGCGGGCAAAGATCCCGTATACGTCGGCCGTATCCGCGAAGACATCTCGCACGAACGTGGCCTCGATCTATGGATCGTGAGCGACAACGTGCGTAAGGGCGCGGCGCTGAATAGCGTGCAAATCGCTGAAATCTTGGTGAAAGATTATCTCTAGGCTATAGTCCGCGCCCACTTGCGCAGGCCGGTTATGTAAGGCGAATACCGCCTGCCATAGCTGCGGCCGCAGCAGGCGCTGACAGGACACACTCTCCGGGGAGAGCTGATGACAAGACTCACACCGCGTCTGCTGTTGATGGGGGCTCTGCTGTCGCCAGCCACGCTCTATGCGTTGGGCCTTGGCGAGATCCGCCTCAACTCTGCTTTGAACCAACCGCTGGATGCAGAGATCGAGCTCATCGCGCCGACCCAGGAAGAGTTGACAAGCCTCAAGGTGAATCTCGCGAACGTGGAGACGTTTCAGCGCTACGGCCTGGACCGCCCGCAGTTCCTCTCCGGCCTGCGTTTCGAAGTGACGCGCGGCAAGCAGGGCGGCAGCGTCATAAAGGTCTCTTCGAATCGCTCCATCACCGAACCGTTCGTGACCTTGCTCGTCGAGGCGAGCTGGGCCCGCGGTCGATTGCTGCGTGAATACACCGTCCTCCTCGATCCGCCGGTCTTCATGCCAGGGGAAAAGGAAGCCCCCGCGGTCGTGCAAGCGCCGCGCTCGGGTGCGTCGAGCGAGGGACGGATCGAGCGCGAGTCGCCAGCTCAGTCAGAAGCTGCACCTGCGCCGGAGCCGGCGCCTGCAGCGCCGACTCCAGTGCCGCAGCCACGAAGCCAGCAGCCAGCACCCGCTCCGGCTGCAGCCGCGGAGGCACCCTCCCCCGAGGTTGCTCCTGGCAGCACCTACACCGTGCAGCGCAACGACACGCTTTATCGCATTGCCCAGGAAGTGCGCCCCGGTCCGCGCCGTGTGATCAATCAGACGATGATCGCGCTGTATCGTGCGAACCCGGATGCCTTCGCAGGGACCATTCACCGCTTGAAGGCGGGCAGCGTACTTCGCGTTCCTGAGACATCGGCCATCGAAGCGACTGACGCCGCCGAGGCCTCGAGCGAAGTGGCGCGCCAGACGGAAGCCTGGCGTGCCGGCACCGACGCCGGTCATTTGCAGCTCGTCACACCGAGCGAGACGCCATCCGAGAAGGCTGCACAGACCCCCACGGCACCGGCGACTTCCGCACCAGCGGCACCAGGAGCGCAGCCCTCAACGTCGAAGCAGCCGTCCGCACCGGCGAGCTCTGCACCGGCTACGGAATCCAAACGGCCGGTCACCATTCCGGATGCCGGACTCTCTCAGATGCAAGAGCGTTTGGGCGAGGAGCAAAAGGCACCCGCTCCGAGTGCAGAGGCGCCAGCGCCCTCGGAAGCGCCCGCCGCGACGACCGAAGCTCAGCCCGAGACACCGGCTGCACAGCCTGAACCGCCGAAGCCGGTTGCCAAGCCGGCGCCCGCACCGGCCCCGGAAGGCGGTCTGCTCGACACGCTCAAGGATTACTGGTGGGCCGTGCTCGGTCTGTTGGCATTACTTGCGGCAGCGGCGTTCGTAGTCCGCCGTCGACAAGCGCAAGCCGATGAAGATACGTTCCCCACGGTTGACTATGACGCGCCGCGCAGCGCGCCCTCGATTTCTCCGCCGCGCGACATTCCCGATCGTTTCCTGGATGACGAGCCCGACGAGCCGGCTCCCGTCGTAGCGCCGGTGTCGCGGGCGCCGGTGGTGGAAGCACCTGTTGCAGCACGTTCTCCGGAGGACACGCTCAGCAGCGAAACAGCCGTGCAGCTCGATCAGCAGGATGCGCTGGCCGAAGCCGACTTCCACATGGCGTACGGCTTGTACGACCAGGCTGCCGATCTGGTGAAGATCGCGATCGAGCGTGAGCCGGGACGCCGCGACCTGCAGCTGAAGCTGCTCGAGATCTACTTCGTGTGGGGCAACAAGGATCTGTTCCTCGAGACCGCCCGCGGCCTCCATGCCACACGTGCGCAAGCTGTGCCGGGCGAATGGGAGAAGGTCTCCATCATGGGTCGCCAGATCGCACCCGAAGATGCGATGTTCCAAGCCGATGGCACCACGCACGTGGATGCGGTCGACGTGAATCTGGAAGGCGGCGAGAACCGCGTCGACATCGACCTGTTCGGCGAACCCGAAGCGGAGCAGGGCAAGGATCTCGACATCGAGTTCGGCAGCGGCGAGCGCGCCACCGTGAAGACGCAGGGCGACTCCAGCCTGGACTTCCTGCTCGATGAGCCAACCCGCGGGGCGGATGACGAACCTACGCGTGAGATGGATCCGCTGGCACGCACACAGGAAACGCCGACCATCGAATCGCCGGCGCTCGATCGCGGGACGCAGACCGTTCGCGCGCCCAGCGCGACGAAGGCCTCCTTCAATACGGAGCAGACGGCGGAGCTGTCGCTCGACGATCTGGGACTTGACGTCAACGAAATGGAGAACACGAACTCCTTCGAGGAGACGAGCGCTCTCGAAGACGTGTCGACGCGGGAGATGGAACAGCCCGCCGGATTGCGCGATGACGAGATGACGCAGCTCGCGCCGTCGATGAGCAACCTCGATCGCACGATGGAAGCGCCCCGCCCGCCGCAGTTCGATATCGAGGCCACGGGCACGATCTCCATCGACAACTTCGACTTCGAGGCGGCGGCAGCCGCTGCACACGGCGACACCATCGAACAGCGCAAGCCGAGCGATCTGGATGCGACGGCTGCATTCAGCCGGCCGCCTGTGGATATGGATCTCGACAACCTCGACGGCCTTGTCGAGGACGACGGCGAGACTGTGCGACGCCAAGGTCACGAAGAGACGGAAGCGGATCGCTTCTCGAACGACGTCTTCAACTTCAACGACTCGCGTGACGAGAAGATCGATCTCGACGTCGGCGACGCGTTCAACGTCGATGACAGTGGTCCGACCAACACGCAGGCCATGACGGCCGAGATGGACCTGGGTGAAGAGCTCGAGCCCGTCACGATGAGTGAAGTGGGCACGAAGCTCGACCTCGCCCGCGCCTATATGGACATGGGTGATCCCGATGGTGCGCGCAGCATCCTCGAAGAGGTGCTGGAAGAGGGCAATCCCAATCAGAAGCAGGAAGCGCAGCGCCTGTTGGAGGCGGTGAAGTAGGACGCAAAGTGGCTTACTGGCCAGCTGGTCGGCTGGCCAGAAGGCGTGGCAGGTCTTTCTGGCCAACGAGCCAGCTCACCAGCTAGCCGGGTCTCCCCATGCCTCGCTTCGCCCTCGGTCTCGAATACGACGGTAGCGGCTTCGCCGGTTGGCAATCGCAACCGCACGCACCCAGCGTGCAGAGCGCAGTGGAAGCGGCGCTGAGCGCGGTTGCCGCTCATCCCATCGCGGCGCACGCCGCTGGCCGCACGGACGCAGGCGTCCACGCAGCCATCCAGGTCGTGCACTTCGACACGACTGCGGAACGCACCGAGCGCGGCTGGACCTTGGGTTCGAACACTCACTTGCCCGAGGCGGTTTGTGCCTTGTGGACACGGGCGGTCCCGGACACTTTTCATGCACGCTACAGCGCGCTCGCGCGCACCTACCGCTACGTCATTCTCAATCGACTTTCGCGCGCCGCGTTGATGCATCACCGCGTGTGCTGGGTGCGCTATGCGCTCGATCACGAGCGCATGCATGCGGCGGCACAGGCACTCGTCGGCGAGCATGATTTTTCTTCCTTTCGCGACGCCGAATGCCAGTCACGAACGCCCGTTCGACGACTGCACGCGATTACCGTGCAGCGGGAAGCGGATGTCGTCACGATCACTGTGACCGCGAACGCGTTCCTGCATCACATGGTCCGCAACATTGCAGGCGTATTGATCGCGATCGGTCGCGGACAACATCCCGTTGAGTGGTGCGCAGAAGTGCTCGCGGCGCGTCATCGCACCAAGGCGAGCGTCACTGCAGTGCCTCACGGGCTGTACTTCGCTGGAATTCGCTATCCATCCGAGCTGCAGCTGCCGAGCGAGTTGGCGGCATTCCATCCGTTGAGCGTGATTCCGCACATCCCCTTTCCGTTGAGCTGAAGCTCGCACCGTACCCTCGTGTTGAAGTTGATCCTGTTATGGGACAAACTCCCAAACAGAAATCGACTACAAGAGCGGGCTCAATGCAGCGTGTACGTACCGGAATCGGGTTGTGGGCCAGCCGTTTCGCACCCCTGAAGTTTGCCGGCCAGATGGCGCGGGCGATGGAAGCGACGGGCCATGTGGATCAGCTCGTGATCTGGGACCAGCTCAACAGCTGGTGGCCGCAGTCGCTGTGGGAGCCCACGGCGACGCCGCTTGCGAAGTACGTTCCCGATACGGATTCCTCGGCCGACCCGTTCACGCTGGCGGCCTACGCGCTGGCTTCGTGCGAGAAGCTCGGTGTGGCGATCTGCACCGATGCGCTTCGTCGCGATCCGCCGGAGTACGCGCAAACGATGTTGACGCTGGCATTGGCCACGGAAGGCAAGGCCACGCTCTGCCTCGGCGCCGGTGAGGAGCGGCACATCGGGCCGTTCGGCCGTGATCGCAAGATCGGACTCAAGCGCCTCGAAGATGCCGTGCAGATCCTGCAACTGCTGTTGAAGAAGCGCGAGCTGGTCGACTTCCAAGGCAAGGTCTGGCAATTGCGCGATGCCTGGCTGGGCAACGGCGGCAAGGAACGTGCACCAGAGATCGTCGCCATGGGCGGTGGCCCGCGGTTGACGGAACTGGCGATCAAGCATGCGGACGGCTTTTCTGCGGGCGCACCGTTCGTGTTCGCAAGACCCGAGGAGTACGGTGCAGCGGTTCGTCATTACAAGTCGGAGTTGGCGAAGGTCGGGCGCAGCAGCGACTCCTATGTGTTCGGCCTGCATCACATCGCATTCATCTGCAAGAGCAAGGACGACTTCGAGCGCTTCGTCGATAACCCGTTGTTGAAGTGGTATGCGGCAACCGGTGGACGGCTGCACATGGGCGATTGGGCGCAGGAGGGACTCGAGTCCGTGATGCCGCTCGACTGGCGCTACAACTTCGACATGCGTCCGGCGAGTCTCACGCGGGAGGAAGTCGATGGGGTGGTTTCAAGAGTGCCTGCCGAGATGGTGCGCAAGACCTTCTTCTACGGCACGCCTGCCGACATCGCGGCCGAGATCATTCCCTACGCGAAGCAGGGTTGTAATCTGAATTTGATTGCCGATCTGTCGCCGCTGATGGTCGAAACCGATCCGTTCCACAACATCGAGCAGATGGCAGAGGTGTGTCGGCTGATCAAAGCGTCGTGAGTTGCTTGGGCTCTGCTTCTCTCCGCTTTGCAGCGGAGAGAACGGGAGTCATCGCAGCTTCGGCATCACCTGTTCTGAGAACAGTTTCAGAAAGCGCGACTGGTCCGGCCCCGGCGCATGGAAGACCAGATGCTTGAAGCCCATGTCGAGATAGGGACGGATACCCGCAACGATTTCGTCGGGATCGTTGCTCACAATCCAGCGCGAGGCTGTGCGTTCGACGGGCAACGCATCCGCCAGCCGTTCCATCTCCAGCGGATCTTCGACGTTCATCTTTTCTTCGGGCGTCAGCGCCAAGGCGCCCCAGTAGCGCGTGTCGTTCAAGGCGCGTGTGCGATCGGTATCGAACGACACCTTCATCTCGATCATGCGATCGATGCGGTCGGGTGCGCGTCCCGCCTGCTGCAGCCCCGCCTCGAGATTGGGCAGCAAGGTTTCGGTGTAGAGCTCGCGTTTCTTGCCGCTCGTGCAGATGAATCCTTGAGCTTTGAGGCCTGCGAGCTTCGCGATGAACGGTCCCGCTCCCGCGATGTAGATCGGCACGGGATGTTCGGGTCGATCGTAGATGGTCGCATTTTCCGTGCGATAGAACTGACCGTGGAAGCTCACGCGCTCCTCGGTCCAGAGCTTGCTGATCAGCTCGATGGATTCTTTGAATCGCGCGGTGCGCTCCTTCTGCTCCGGCCATTGCATGCCGGTAGCCGGCACTTCGTTCAACGATTCGCCGGTGCCGATGCCGAGGATGACTCGCTGCGGAAACAGCCTGCCCAATGTTGCGAATGCATGCGCCACCACGGACGGGTGATACCGGAACGTCGGCGTCAGCACGCTCGTGCCAATCTCGACGCGTGATGTCTTCGCGCCCAAAGCTCCGAGCCAGGACAGCGAGAACGGCGCCTCGCCTCCGGTGTGTCGCCACGGTTGGAAGTGATCGCTGATGAAGACCGAGTCGAAGCCATAGCGCTCGGCTTCAATCGAGTAGTCGAGCAGTTGCTGCGAGTCGAATTGTTCTGCAGAAGCCTTGTATCCGATCTTGAGCATGACAGTCGTCCGCCATAGGGTGTCGAGGGATCTGACGCTAGCGTATCTCGCCGCACTCGCCTAGTGCGAAGCAGCCGCGCGTGCAGCACGCCCTGCAGCGGGGATGGCTCCAATCGAGGTCGGGTTACATCAGTCGTCGCGGCACGGATTGCGCGCGGTTCCAGAGCGACACCTGGCGCTGACGCGGTGTGACGACCGGCGTCGCGGCAGGCAATTCGCGACGAAGCTCTCCAAGGGCCACATGCCGCAGTTGCGGAAGCGGCGTGGATTCCGCTTTGTAGTAGCGCGCCGTGATCAATCCCACTTCGTGCCCGCCCGCATCCAGCCAATTCGGCACGCCTGGATCCACATGAGAGATGACTGCACGGAACTTGCCGTCCGCGTCCAATACGGCTTGATGGCCGTTGATGGAGGTTTGCCGCAGATTCCAATCGAGCGCTTCCCAGAAGTGGCTGGTGAGCTGAATGCTCCACCAAGGCGCTGGCGGCGGGGTGACTTCCAGAATGACGGCCTCATCGGCGCCACAGCGATACGTGCCTTTGCCGTACTGGATATCGCGCCAGGCGAAGTCGATGGCCGTGAACTTCATCGTGCTGCGATCGACGGTGAAGTACTCGTCCACCGCACGTTGGCAGGCGACGGGTACTTGCCGTAACCAATCGATCAGCAACTCCAGTTGCTGCGTCACGCGCTTCGGCGTCAACGGTGGAGGAGGGTAAGTTGCGCCGATGCGATCGATCGCGAGCAGAGCTGGCAACTCGGTGAGCCAATCGTAGAAGTACTGTCGCACGATCAAGCTCCCCGGCCCTGCGGGAATTCGTACCCAGTTTCCGGGTTGCGGCTTCGTGCTGAGCACCACTTCGATGTAGCCCTCGGCATCGACCGTGAAATCGCAGCGGCGATCGACGAGCTTCCATGCGGCCAGGTGTGCGGTATGACCTTCGCGGCTCTCGATGTCGAACAACCGGCTCGTGCCGCGCTGACCGTGGATGCGATACACATGATCGCCATGCACGGCGGCGGTGTGATAGCAGCAATCGGCCGCAGGGATGCCGTATTGCAGATAGGGCGAGATGAATTTGATCAGCGTCGGATAGTCGCTGTCCCAGCCGTCCATCGTCAGTGGAATTACACCGGCGATGAGCCGAGTGAGATAGCGCATGCCTTCGGCGCGCAGTAACGGGCTGTCAATGCGCGCGTCTTCCAGTACGAGCTTCTGGAGCTGTTCGATTGTGCGTGCAACCTCGCGCCAGAGCGTGCCGTCGCTGAGGCGCGGTTCGTCGAATCGATCCATCGTCGACCTCCGGTGACCTGATCCAGCTCAGCGGTTCAAGCGTCTCGCGGACGTGGGACCAGCCGATCAGTGATAGGCACCGCGAAGCTCGCGGAAATATTCACCATGTCGAGCGTCGGATGGATGTCCGCCACACCCGTATCCAGCGCCTTGCGCAGCTCCTGCGCGAAGCGGGCGAGATCCTCCGAGGTGTTGCCCTCGACTTCATAGACCGCCAGATAACTGCGCGGATCGCCCGTGATGCCGGGTATGGGCAGGATGCTTTTGTCGAGCTTGTAGCGCGTGGCCGAAACGATGCCAGGCACGCGGGTCCGATCGGGTAGGTGTTTTTCTGAGTACCACCGGTTGTATTCGGCTTCGACCCCCGCCGCCGTTGGCTGCGAAAAGACCAACATCAACGCTCGCGGCATGTTCTTCCCCCTGGGTTGCGCGCTGCTTCTGAGCTGGCTGCTGCGTGCGAGTCTAGCCGACGAGGCGCCGTTTCTTGAACGTTATTTGATTTTGGGAGACACTTCCAAATTGGTACCAACAGTCGAAGGGAATGTCTGTATCAGTACCAGATGGCGATCGACGGCGCGCTCGCAGGCTACGGATCGCCGCCAGAACGACAACGCAGGGGGGTGACATGAGAACGAAGCAACCTCAACGGTGGCCGCGCGTGGTTCTGCTCGCGGCTGCGAGTGTTTCCATCAGCACCGCATTTGCCCAGGTGTCCGGTGGCCTGGAGGAGATAACGGTTACGGCGCGCAAGGTGACGGAGAATCAACAGACCGTTCCGGTGTCGTTGACCGCGCTGAGCGCAACCGAATTGGAGCGTGCCTCCGCGACGCAGCTGATCGATGTCGAACAGCTCGCTCCAGGTCTCGTCATGAGCGCATCGCCCACCACCGAGTCGGCGCTCACGATCCAGCTGCGTGGCCAGCAACAGAACGACACCCTGGCGACACTCGATCCGTCGGTGGGTCTCTATGTCGACGGTGTGTACTGGGCGCGCGCCTATGGCCTGAATGCCGACCTGCTCGATATCAAGAGTGTGCAGGTGCTGAACGGTCCGCAAGGCACGCTGTTCGGCCGCAACACGACCGGCGGTGCGTTGGTGTTGGAAACGGAGAATCCGAATCTCGAGTCCTCATCGGGCAGGGTGTCCGGTACGTTCGGCCGCTATGACGAAGTGGGTGCCACCGCGGTACTGAACCTGCCGGTCATCGAGAACAAGCTTGGCGTGCGCCTCGCGCTGCAGAGCAACGATCGCGATGGTTACATCCGCAACACCAACACCGGCTCTCACCTGGGCGAGAAGAACAGCTGGACGGCTCGAGGCAAGGTGCTCTTCCAGGCCACCGAAGCATTGAGCACGCTGTTCTCCGCCGAGGTGTTCGATATGGACGTCAAATCGACCCCACTCAGCGCGAAGTTCATCGCACCACCGACTGCGACGAATCCGCTCGGTTCGTTCGTCAATCAAGAAGCAGGAACGGTGGGTTACGGCAGCGTGGCCGGACTGGGGCCGTACACGGTGCCGCCCGAATTCTCGTTCGCAACGTCGACGCCGACCGCGGGCGGCATCGCATTCTTCCAGCAGATGTTCGCGCGCAGTCAGTTGGGCGCGCCGCTCGTGCAGGCTTACATCGACAGCGCGCAAGGCGATACCGTGGGATTGAACACGGACGCACCCGTCGACGTCCGCACGCGCACATTCAGCAATACGACCACCTATGACGCCGGCTGGGGCGCGATCAAATTCATCGCGGCCTATCGCGACGTTGCCGCGCACAACGACTATGACTTCGACGGCACCCCGTGGCTCGCCGTGAGCGCCGAGCTGTGGCAGGACTTGAACCAGTGGTCCGGCGAGTTGCAGATGACGGGTAATGCACTCGACGACAAACTCTCTTTCGCGACGGGTTTGTTCTACTTCGCAGAGTACGGCGACGATCGCTCGCAGCAGGTCGGCTTTCCTTCGTTCAATCCAACCTTGCCGATGTTCGATGGCACGGTGAACAACAAGAGCGCGGGCATCTACAGCCAGGGCTCGTATCGCGTGACCGAGAAGCTCGGCGTGACTGCGGGCTTGCGCTATTCCTACGATGAAAAGGCACTGACCTCTCGCAATCGCACCGTATTGCCTCCAGCGCTGGGCGGCGGACTGTTCAGCTGCGATCTGCCCGGCGCGCCCAATCCGTGCGAGATGAAGTTCAAGGACGACTTCTCCGCTGTGTCGTACACGTTGGGGATGGACTATCGCGTCACGGATGACGTGATGGTCTACCTCAAGACCGGCAAAGGCTTCCGCTCGGGCGGACAGAATCTGCGCGGCTCTGCCGTCACCGGCTCGTTCGCCAAATTCGACCCGGAGGAAGTGCGCGACATCGAAGCCGGCTTGAAGTCGCAGTTCTGGGACAACCGTGCGCGACTGAATGCAGCGGTGTACTACAGCGAGAACAAAGATCTCCAACGCTCGACGGCAGTGACTGACGCCAGCGGACAATCCTCCACCGTCGTGCAAAACGCCGGTAAGGCGCGCGTCATCGGCTCGGAGGTGCAGTTGACGCTGCAAGCGACGGAGCATTTGCTGCTCGGTGCCGGCGCTGCGTACACAGATCCCAAGTACAAGAGTTTCCGTGATCCGCAGACCGGTGCTGATCGCAGCAACGAATTGTTCTCTGGCGTCGCGAAGTGGACCGCCAACGTCAATGCGACGTACACGCAGCCGATCTCCCTGGGCAATCTGACGCTGCGTGCGGATTACTCGTGGCGCGACGACGTGGTCCTGTGGCCATGGCCGAAGAGCGATCCCAACGAGCCGTTCAACGACGCGATCGTGGATGCGACTACCGATGAAGCCACTGGCGTCTTGAATGCGCGAGCTGCGCTCAGCGTGATGGATGACACCCTGGAGTTCGCTATCTGGGGCAGCAATCTCACCGATGAACGCGACAGCGTTGGCGGCACGATCTTCGCGGCACCCGTCACGGTGGTGAACACCCGGCTGCGCGACCCGCGCACATACGGGGTCACCGTTTCGTATCGCTTCGGGCAGTAGGAAGCCGTCTTGCGCGCCGGCGCTTTCCGCAAGGCCAAATTTGTCGCAGGACCCTGCGTCAGCAGCGGACGGGTCGCGCCGTGTGGGAGAATTCGCGCCGTGACCCTTCCGGATGCCCCACTCGTGCTCACGCGACCCAAGACCAAGTCCGCCGGTAACAACGCCAAAACCCGACCGGACAGCGCGAAGTCCGCGGCGAACGCCGAGACATCGAGTCCCAGCGCGGGTCGGCGCGAGCGACGGATGCAGAAATCTCGCCGGCACATCGCCGAGGTGGCCGTGGGCCTGTTCGAGCAAAAGGGCTTTTCAGCCACGACCGTCGAGGAGATCGCCGATGCCGCCGATTACTCCACGAGCACGTTCTTCCGCCTGTTCCCCGACAAGGAAGAAGTGATCTTCTATGACTTCGGCGAGCGTTTCGAAGAGCTGAAGGACTTCTTCGCACTACCGGATCATGGCGACGTGTGGGCTGCCGTGCGCAACATGTTCATCAACTATGCGCATCGCTGGGACGT